>NZ_BTGO01000061.1:0-313 GCF_042846595.1 Microbacterium sp. MTN4-26 | reverse complement strand
TCGGAAGTTCCTGCGTGCGCTGGCCCGTCATCACCTGGTCGGATCCATGGGCCGGGTCGGGTCGAGCGGGGACAACGCGGCCATGGAAAGCTTCTTCGCGCTGCTGCAGAAGAACGTCCTCGACCGGCGCTCCTGGACCACTCGCGAGCAGCTGCGCATCGCGATCGTCACCTGGATCGAACGGACCTACCACCGCCGACGCCGTCAGGCACGCCTGGGCCGTTTGACGCCCATCGAGTTCGAGACCATCATGAACACGACCGTCGCACTGGCGGCGTGACTAGGAACCGTCACCTATCCGTGCAGCAGTCCC
>NZ_BTGO01000060.1:0-422 GCF_042846595.1 Microbacterium sp. MTN4-26 | reverse complement strand
TGTTTAGACGACGCTTCGGAAAGCGCGTGTGTAAAGATCGGAAAGCGCGCGTGTAAGCATCGGGTAGCGCGCGTGGCTGCTCAATGATGACTCTCACCCCTGTCGACGAGTGTTCGTCGGGGTGAGAGGAATGATTCCTGATGACCGACTACCGCCAGTTGATGCGGCTCGTGCTGGACAAGGTCCCGTATCGCGAGATCGCTGCCCGGGAGGGATGCTCGCAGCGCACGATCGCGAAGGTCCGCCGGGTGCTCGACGAACACGAGCTGACGGCTGTCAGCCAGGTCGACGCGCTCTCACGCGAAGACGTTGACGGGCTGTTCTCCGACGGGCGCAAGAGCGTCACCGGGGAGTTCGTGCCGGTCGATATCGACAGAGTCGTCGCTGCCAGGCTGGGGCGGAACAAGCCCCCGCTGAAGGTG
>NZ_BTGO01000059.1:0-446 GCF_042846595.1 Microbacterium sp. MTN4-26 | reverse complement strand
CAGGTCATCAACGCCCTGGCCGACAAGCTCCCCGAGCTGTGGGGCGGCTCGGCCGACCTCGCCGAGTCGAACCTCACCACCATCAAGAACGCCGCCTCGTTCATCCCGGCCGAGTGGTCCACCGACGAGTGGGACGGCAACCCGTACGGGCGGGTGCTGCACTTCGGCATCCGCGAGCACGCGATGGCCGCCATCATCAACGGCATCGTGCTGCACGGCCCCACCCGCGCGTTCGGCGGGACGTTCCTGATCTTCAGCGACTACATGCGCCCCGCGGTGCGTCTGGCCGCGCTGATGAACATCCCCTCGATCTTCGTCTGGACCCACGACTCCGTCGCCCTCGGAGAAGACGGCCCCACCCACCAGCCGATCGAGCAGCTCACCGCGCTGCGCGCCATCCCGAACCTCGCCGTGCTCCGCCCCGCCGATGCGAACGAGACCGCCGT
>NZ_BTGO01000058.1:0-472 GCF_042846595.1 Microbacterium sp. MTN4-26 | reverse complement strand
GGCGTATCGCGCGAACGCGCTGTTCGACGCGCACCGTGACGACCCGGAGTTCGGGCACAGGCTGCTGGCGGACGAGGCCCGCGACGCGGGTGAGGCGATGTCGGACCGCACCGCGTGGCGGATCGCGTCGAGCAACGGCTGGTGGTCCGCGTTCGGGAAGAAGCGGGGCCGTAACGGCAAGAAGCCGGGACCGCCGGTCCACGACGACCTGTGCGCGGTCGTCGACGAGGACGGCCGAACCCGGCACGTCTTCGCCGCCGATGCCCCGAACCAGCTCTGGCTCGTCGACATCACGGAGCACAAAACCGCTGAAGGCAAGCTCTACTGCTGCGCAATCAAAGACGCGTGCTCCGGCAAGATCGTGGGGTACTCGATCGACTCGAGGATGAAGTCCCGGTTGGCAGTTCAGGCGCTCGAGAACGCTGTCGCGATGCGCGGCGACGTCGCCGGCTGCGTGGTCCACAGCGACAGG
>NZ_BTGO01000057.1:0-493 GCF_042846595.1 Microbacterium sp. MTN4-26 | reverse complement strand
GGGACTGCTGCACGGATAGGTGACATCTGATCTGGCTTGCCCGCAGGGTGGGCCTGGAAGGATGTTGCTGTGCCCAAGCCCTACCCGTCCGAGTTCCGTGACGACGTCGTGCGTGTCGCGAGGAACCGCGAGCCCGGAGTCACGATCGAGCAGATCGCGAAAGACTTCGGGGTCCACCCCATGACGCTGCAGAAGTGGATGCGTCGCGCCGACATCGACGAAGGTGCCAAGCCCGGTCAGTCGCGGACCGAGGCCGCTGAGATCCGTGAGCTGAAGAAGCGGAACCGGCTCCTCGAGCAGGAGAACGAGGTCCTCCGTCGTGCGGCGGCGTATCTGTCGCAGGCGAACCTGCCGGGAAAAGGTTCTACCCGCTCGTGACAGAGCTCGCCGCCGCAGGGATCCCTGTGACGGTGACGTGCCGGGTGCTCAAGCTCTCCCGTCAGCCCTACTACCGGTGGCTGGCGAACCCCATCACCCCGAGTGAGGTGGTGGA
>NZ_BTGO01000056.1:0-560 GCF_042846595.1 Microbacterium sp. MTN4-26 | reverse complement strand
CTACTCCCCCGAGATTGCAAGCATGAGCAGGCTCGTCGTCGCCATCACCGGGCGAGCGATCGTTGTAACCAAAACACGGGGTATCGGTACATCTGACAGGGGTGATGGTTCGAGCAAGAACGTGTACCGATACCCACTTTTCCGGGACGGCTCGAACCATTGCAAAATCGCACAAAAACAGAGGTCAGACGGCAAAAACGGCAAACACGGTCAGAAACGCGATGTACCGATGCATAAGCAAAATAACCCCTGGTGAGGGGTTATTTTTCATCATTTCGCTTATGCTTGGCTGACGTAAGAGACCTCTGTTCGAACCATTGGGATTGGCCGTTCACCCCTATAGAAATGCGGAATCTCGCGATTCTCGGTAACAGGGGTGACGGTTCGAGCCACGCCAAGTCGTATCAACCGCACGAGCTCTCACAACGACTCGGCGCCCAGAAGGTCAAGCGTCTAGTCGATCGCGCACAGGGCGGCGAGAGTGTGCGGTCACTCGCCCGGGAGCTTGGTGTGGCGAACTCCGCACTGACGCGCATGCTGCGGGAAGAAGGCGTTCCCAT
>NZ_BTGO01000055.1:0-720 GCF_042846595.1 Microbacterium sp. MTN4-26 | reverse complement strand
GGAGTAGCTCATAGTGAGCAGTCCCTATGCCGAGACTCACCAACCGCGACTACCTCACGATCCGCCACTTCCTCACCAGGCTCTGGGACCAGGATGACGGGCACTCCTACGCCGCACTACCTGGCTACGCGCAGCGTGAGCTCCACGACTTCTACGCTCCAACGGTCTACATGACAGACGAGGATGCCGTCGCCCACCGGATGGCCATGACGAAGACCTTCCCATCACTCCCTCACTCCGCTGGCCGGGCTTTCGAAGCACTACGCGCCAGTCTGGAGGATCGGCCGAACCTCATGATCGAGCGCCACCGTGCGGCGCGGACGCACACCTTCAAGGTCGCCGGCAAGCCGCGCACCATCCGGCTTGATACCGTCTCCCGTCCCAAGATTGACGAGTACTACCTCACGAAGGCGCTAATGCAGCTCGTGAAGGAAGACGTTGACGGCAAGCTTCTGAAGAGGGCGCGCCGTATAGAGGCTCGGCAGGAACGACGGCGACGATAGTGTCTTGACTAGGGGTGGCAGGGTCTTCATAATCAGGGGCATATATGACTACTACGGTATATATTGCAGAGGTGTCGGAAAGTGCCTGACAAGGGGCCATTTTCCGTTGACCCGCAGCAGGTCGAAGGGCTCGAGGGCTCGCCCTTCGCGGATCTAGTAGGACGTCTGCTCGAAGCTGAGTTGGCGAGTGCCGGGCTTGCCGGAACCGCCCTCACTC
>NZ_BTGO01000054.1:0-861 GCF_042846595.1 Microbacterium sp. MTN4-26 | reverse complement strand
TTGACGTAGGAGAGGCCTCCGGGGTCGAGTTGGAGCTGTCTAGTTCCCCGGCTCTTTCCCACGGAGGCCTCTCATGTCCCACGGTAATGCCCGGCTTGCTCCGGCCGGCAGGTTGATCCTCGTTCAGCGCATCCAGTCCGGGCGTGCGGTCGCGCACGTCGCCGCTGAGATGGGAATCTCCCGCACGACCGCGTGGCGGTGGTGGCGCAGGTTCAGAGAGCACGGCTCTGCCGGTCTCGTTGACCGGTCCAGCGTCGCCCATTCCCACCCTCACCGGACGGCGGCGTGCGTCGAGGCGCGGGTGCGAATCATGCGTCACCTCACCCGCCGCGGCCCGGTGTTCATCGCCGACGAGCTCGGATTACAGGCCTCGACGGTGGGGCGGGTGCTGCGCCGCCACCGGGCCCCGCTGCTGCGAGAGCTGGACCCGGTCACCGGGACGGTGATCCGAGCGACGCGGCGGTCTGCGCAGCGTTACGAGCACGACCATCCCGGCGCCCTCATCCACGTTGACGTGAAGAAGCTCGGCCGCATCCCGGACGGCGGCGGCTGGCGTTTGCACGGTCGCAGCGAACGTCCGAAGCACAAGCGGGGCCTGGGCTACGACTACGTCCACACCGTCATCGACGACCACTCCAGAGTCGCTTACGCCGAGATCCACAGCGACGAGAAAGGCGCCACCGCCGCCGGTGTGCTCGACCGCGCCATCGGCTTCTACGCCGATCTCGGGGTCAGAGTCGAACGAGTGATCAGCGACAACGCATTCGCCTACCGGCACTCGACCGCGTTCCGCGCGGTCATCAACGCACACGGGATCACACAGAAGTTCATCCGCCCGCACTGCCCATGGACAAACGGGAA
>NZ_BTGO01000053.1:0-919 GCF_042846595.1 Microbacterium sp. MTN4-26 | reverse complement strand
CTCGGCGGGGCATTCGTCGTTGACGCAGTACATCCAGCTGTATCTGGGTGGGTTCGGGTTGGAGCTGCAGGACCTGAAGGAGTTGCGGACGTGGGGGTCGAAGACCCCGGGTCACCCGGAGTTCGGCCACACCGACGGCGTGGAGATCACGACCGGACCGCTGGGTCAGGGACTGGCCTCGTCGGTCGGGTTCGCCTACGCCGCCCGGTATGAGCGGGGCCTGTTCGACCCGGAGTCCGCACCGGGTGAGTCGCCGTTCGATCACACCATCTACGTGATCGCCTCGGATGGGGACATCCAGGAGGGCATCACCAGCGAGGCATCCTCGCTGGCCGGGCATCAGGGGCTCGGCAATCTCGTCGTCATCTACGACGCGAACCAGATCTCGATCGAGGACGACACCGACGTCGCGTTCACCGAGGACGTCGCCGCCCGCTACGCCGCGTACGGCTGGCATGTGCAGACGGTGGATTGGAAGAAGACGGGCGAGTACGTCGAAGACGTCGCCGAGCTTCACGCAGCCCTCGAGGCGGCGAAGACCGAGGCATCGAAGCCGTCGATCATCGTGCTGAAGACGATCATCGGGTGGCCCTCGCCGGGCAAGCAGAACACCGGAAAGATCCACGGCTCCAAGCTCGGCGAGGACGAGTTGAAGGCGACGAAGGAGGTGCTCGGGTGGGACCCGGAGCAGACCTTCGTGGTGCCCGACGACGTCCTCGAGCACACTCGTTCACTCGCCGACCGTGGCGCGCAAGTGCGGGCGGCGTGGCAGGAGAAGTTCGACGCGTGGGCCGGCGCGCACCCCGAGCGCAAGGCGCTGTGGGACCGCATCAACGCGCGCGAGCTCCCCGCCGATCTCGCCGATGCGCTCCCGGTGTTCGAGGCGGGCAAGGACGTGTCCACCCGCGCCGCGTCGGGA
>NZ_BTGO01000052.1:0-919 GCF_042846595.1 Microbacterium sp. MTN4-26 | reverse complement strand
TTCGGCGGGGCATTCGTCGTTGACGCAGTACATCCAGCTGTATCTGGGTGGGTTCGGGTTGGAGCTGCAGGATCTGAAGGAGCTGCGGACGTGGGGGTCGAAGACCCCGGGTCACCCGGAGTTCGGTCACACCGATGGTGTGGAGATCACGACCGGGCCGCTGGGTCAGGGTCTGGCGTCGTCGGTCGGGTTCGCGTACGCGGCCCGGTATGAGCGGGGTCTGTTCGACCCGGAGGCTGCGCCGGGTGAGTCGCCGTTCGATCACACCATCTATGTGATCGCGTCGGATGGGGACATCCAGGAGGGCATCACCAGCGAGGCGTCTTCGTTGGCCGGGCATCAGGAGCTCGGCAATCTCGTGGTCATCTACGACGCGAATCAGATCTCGATCGAGGACGACACCGACGTCGCGTTCACCGAGGACGTCGCCGCCCGCTACGCCGCGTACGGGTGGCATGTGCAGACGGTGGATTGGAAGAAGACGGGCGAGTACGTCGAAGACGTCGCCGAGCTTCACGCGGCCCTCGAGGCGGCGAAGGCCGAGGCATCGAAGCCGTCGATCATCGTGCTGAAGACGATCATCGGGTGGCCCTCGCCGGGCAAGCAGAACACCGGCAAGATCCACGGCTCCAAGCTCGGTGAGGACGAGTTGAAGGCGACGAAGGAGGTGCTCGGGTGGGACCCGGAGCAGACCTTCGTGGTGCCCGACGACGTCCTCGAGCACACTCGTTCACTCGCCGATCGTGGCGCGCAAGTGCGGGCGGCGTGGCAGGAGAAGTTCGACGCGTGGGCCGGCGCGCACCCCGAGCGCAAGGCGCTGTGGGACCGCATCAACGCGCGCGAGCTCCCCGCCGATCTCGCCGAGGCGCTCCCGGTGTTCGAGGCGGGCAAGGACGTGTCCACCCGTGCCGCGTCGGGG
>NZ_BTGO01000051.1:0-929 GCF_042846595.1 Microbacterium sp. MTN4-26 | reverse complement strand
TAGGCCGTGTTGCTATATCCATTGGAGGGCGGCTGAGAGGCAGATCCCGGCTGCGTACGAGCTTGCCGTCTTGTCGTATCGGGATGCGAGTCCTCGCCACTGCTTGACGAAGTTGAAGCACCGCTCGATCACATTGCGGCCCTTGTAGCGTTCCTGCTGCTCGTCGCCGAAGTCGATCGGACGACCCGGCCGCTTGCGCCGGTTCGCGATCTGGTCGTCGCGTTCGGGGATCGTGGCCCTGATGCCCCGCTCGCGCAGCCATGACCGATTCTTCTTCGACGGGTAGCCCTTGTCCGCGAGCACCCGCTCGGGCCTGGTGCGCGCAGGACCCCGTCCCGGGACGTGGATCTCGTCGAGCACGTCGGTAAACATGCTCGTGTCCGCGACTTGCCCGCCGGTGAGGACGAACGCCAGCGCCCGCGCCTTCCCGTCGCAGACGAGGTGGATCTTCGTCGTCAAACCGCCCCGTGACCGGCCGATCGCGTGATCAGGCGGCTCCGGCCCGGACTTCTTGTAACTCGATCCAGCCCCCTGTGTCGCGGGGCAGGGTCGCGCCATGCTGGTGAACGCGCGCGATCGAGGAGTCGACCGACACGACCCAGTCGATCTCGCCCGCCAGCGACGCTCGACGCTGCACATGGGCGAGCAGGTCCTCCCAGACCCCATCGGCCGCCCAACGGCGGAAGTTCTTGTAGATCGTGTTCCAGCTCCCGAACCGCTCGGGCAGATCCCGCCACGCCGATCCGGTGCGGAACCGCCACGCGGTCGCCTCGACCACCGTGCGTCGATCCACCGGCGGACGCCCCCGCGTTCTCGCCGGCGGGAACACCTCCCGGATTAACTCCCAGGCCTCATCCGTAATGACATCTCGCGACACCACTCAAGAATCACTCACACACCACCGAACAGCTTTTAGCAACACGGCCTAG
>NZ_BTGO01000050.1:0-968 GCF_042846595.1 Microbacterium sp. MTN4-26 | reverse complement strand
GAGACCAGGGTGGGGACGGTGTCGGCGATGAGGGTGTCCAGGGTGCGGTCGGTGGTGGTGATCTCGGTATCGAGGTCGCGGATGCGTCGGCCGATGGTGCGGAGCGCGTAGCGGGCAGCGTGGGGGGTTTCGTGGAGACGGGTGGTGTCGGGGCGTAGCGTGATGGCCTTGCTCACTCGGGCCGATGCGGTCAGTGGGAGGAGCGCGTCGCGGAGCTCGTCGGGGGCGGTGGTGATCAGGTCTCGCAGTTGCGAGTATGCGGCGGTGCGGGCTTTGACCGCCCCGTCGCGACTGACTTTGAGCATCCGAACGGTCTCCACGATCCCGGTGGTGATCTTCGGGGAAGCGGTCGCTCGGCCCGACAGGACGGCCCGAGCGGCCGCTTCCGCGTCGATCGGGTCCGATTTGCCGTGATGTGCTCTGGTGGTCTTGTCGGGCCGGTTCACCTCGTTCACCGGATACCCGGCGGCGAGGAGATGCCTTGTCAGCCCCGCCCCGTAGGAACCGGTCGATTCGACACCGAACACCGACACGTTCCCGAACCGGTTCGCCCAGCCGGTCAGCTGCGCGTATCCGCTCGCGGACGCGGGGAAGGCCTCTGATGCAAGCAGCCTGCCGGCGGAGTCCACGACCGCGGCGTGATGGGTGCGTTGATGCGTGTCGACACCGACGACCAGTTGCGTGAGATCGAGGGCGGGGGTGATGCTGGTAGCGCCAGTCATGCTGGTCTTGTCTCCAATCACGATGTGAGTTGGATGACTTCACCGGGCCGGGCGGACAAAACGGTGATGAGCCTCTTGCAGGGTCCTATCAAGTCACTCCCGCCCGGCTCGGCCACCCGAGCAAGGGCATGAACTCCCGGCAACCAGCGCGACAGATCGCGCGAAGGACAACCACACGGCGTCGGTTTCGTCTCAAGCCAGCACCAGCAACCAAAAGCCCACACCCATCCTCACCGTTTCGTCTCG
>NZ_BTGO01000049.1:0-1227 GCF_042846595.1 Microbacterium sp. MTN4-26 | reverse complement strand
CAAGCGGAGGGTGGGCGAGAATGAGGCTGTGGCGATGAAGCGGGAGTACGAAACCGGAGCGACGATGGCCGAGCTTGAGCAGAAGTACGGACTCTCACACGGGGCTGTATCCCGAGCGCTGCACCGAGCGGGAGTGGAGATGCGGGCAAGTGCACCCCGGCAGAAGCTAGTTTGAGCGCTGCTTGTGTTCACGTCGTTGGCGCATCTTGATTGCACGCTTTAACAGTTTGCCGTCGACGTCTTCGCGAACAACCCGCAGCAGCGCGCGACTCAGGAAGAAGGTGTCGACCTTCGGACGACGCAGCGAGGAGACACGCATCGTTCTGAGCTTCCCGCCGACCTTGAAGCTCCGAGTTGACTCCTCGCGGTATCGATCAACCATCAGGTTCGGCCGATCCTCAAGGCTTGCCCGCAGCGCCTCAAACGCACGACCTGCCGAGTGAGGCAGGGAAGGGAACGTCTTCGTCATCGCAGATCGGTGTGCAACCGCCTCCCGATCGGTCAGACGCAACGAACCGATTTCGAACATTCGATAAACGCCAAGCGCTGCGTCGAGTCGCTTCTCGATCGCATCTTCGTGGCTCTTAGCGCCGTCGAACTGAGTGGGCGACGGGGTGAAGTAGCTCGTCAACTCTGACAGCCAGGAATTCACGGTCGTCATGCCCATCGTCCTCCCCATGAGACGGGGACACTCAGAATAGTCGCCAGAAGCTGGCGCCCCGCGTTCCCACTCCGTAGTCGACCGGCATATTCCATTTCCCCCAATTGTAACATCGCAATCGAATATCTCTTCGACATTTACATGCTGGGCGGGCAAGGTCATATTGAATAGCAGATGAGCAACAGCCCGAAACGACACCACCACCTTCCACAAGCGATCCAGCGCAACTTCCTGCAGAAGGGCGAGCAGAAGCTCTGGTGGTACTCCCGCGAGATGAACGGCTACGAGGAGCGAACGCTGCGCTCCATCGCACACGCGAAACACACCTACACGCTCTCGGCAGTCCAAGGCGAGGAACGCTACGCACAGGAACACGCCTTCTCCAAGGTTTAGGACAAAGCTGCGCCGGCACTGCGAAAGCTCGAGCGCGAAGAGGAGATCACGCATTCCGAGAAGAATGCGATCTCAGACGCTTTCCCCATGTAGTGCGTTTCGGTGCAGCCGACTGGGTAGGCCCGCGAGTCCTGTTCTGCGACTGCCAATCTGGTCAGCGGCGAGGGCAATGC
>NZ_BTGO01000048.1:0-1235 GCF_042846595.1 Microbacterium sp. MTN4-26 | reverse complement strand
GGGCTTCGGCGGGTGTGGCCCAGTTCAGGGTCTTTCGGGGTCTGGCGTTGAGTTGCGCGGCGACGTAGTCGAGGTAGTCGGCGGTGTAGCCAGCGAGGTCGGTGCCCTTGGGGAAGTACTGTCTGAGGAGGCCGTTGGTGTTCTCGTTGCTGCCGCGTTGCCAGGGTGAGTGGGGGTCGCAGAAGAACACCCCGTCGCGCAAGTCCAGGCTGGCTGTTACGCGTTCATGGGCGGCCATTTCGCTTCCTTGGTCCCAGGTGATCGAGCGGCGCAGATGCTCGGGGAGCAGTGTCATCTGGGTGATCATCTGGTCGGCGACTGTCTCAGCGTCACGACGGTGGGGCAGGTGCAGCAGGATTACGAACCGGGTGGCGCGTTCGACCAGGGTGCCGATCTGGGATAGACCGTCCTTCCCGATGATCAGGTCGCCTTCCCAGTGGCCGGGAACGGCACGGTCATCGACTTCTGCTGGCCGGTCGCTGATCATCACCATCCCGGGGATCTTTTTCCCCGAAGCTGCAGCAGCCTGCCGTTGCGTGCGGGCGCGGGGCTTGCGGGTCGTGCGTCCGGAACGCAGGTGGCGGGTCAGTTCGTTGCGGAGCTCGCCCCGGCCCTGCACGAACAGAGACCGGTAGATCGCCTCATGCGAAATGCGCATGCCTTCATCATCGGGGAAGTCCACCCTCAGCCGGTGACTGACCTGCTCCGGTGAACACCCCAGCCTCAGGCGCCGCTCCACCTCGACCCGCAACCGGTCATCCAGCGCGAGTTTGGAGGGCTTCGGGCGCACCATCCGCTTGTCCGCTCGGAACTGCGCGGTCGACGGTGAATACGACGGCGCCCGCAACGCGGGACGTGTGGTCCAGCGAGGTCGATAGCGGGGCGTCTTGCCCCGGTTCCGGTTCAGCTCCCGCATCACCGTCGATGGGGCACGGCCGATCACGCGAGCGATCTCCCGTATCGACTCCCCACGCGCTACCCCTACCGCAATCCGCTCACGATCAAGGATCGAGAGGAATCGACCCGATGGTTCAGAAAGAGACAGCGGCGCCATCCCGCCAGCATCCCGGAACCACCTCTCCGCACCCTGCCGCGACGCACCCGCAGCAACCGCCGCATCCTTCGTCGACAACCCCGCCGCGATCCCACACCAGAACCGCCGCCTCACCACCCGCAACACCACCACCCGACAACCCCTCTCACTCGAGGTGTTGCACTGACCCCCTGAACTCACC
>NZ_BTGO01000047.1:0-1300 GCF_042846595.1 Microbacterium sp. MTN4-26 | reverse complement strand
ACGGGTCTGCCCCGAGTTTGGTTGACATCTGATCTGTGAGGATTCGTTCTCGCTGGAAGGATGTTCTTGTGGCAAAGCCCTATCCCCGAGAGTTCCGCGATGATGTCGTGGCCGTGGCCCGGAAGGGTCAAGCGCCGTTGGCGCAGATCGCGAAGGACTTCGGTATCTCCGAAGGATCGCTGAGCAACTGGATGAAGCAGGCCGACGTCGAGGACGGCAAGCGTGCCGGCCTGACCGACGACGAGCGCAAGCAGCTGCGTGAGGCGAACAAGCGGATCCGGCTGTTGGAGCAGGAGAACGAGGTGCTGCGGCGGGCTGCGGCGTATCTGTCGCAGGCGAACCTGCCGGGAAAATAGTCTTCCCGCTCGTCCACGAGATGGCTGCGGCCGGCGCTCCCGTGAGGGTGCCGGTCGCGGTGGCGTTGCGGGTCCTCGGCCTGTCCAGGCAGGGGTACTACCAGTGGCTCAAAGCCCCGGTCTCCGACAGGGACTGGGACGATGCGCACGTGATCGACGTGCTCTACGACCTCCATGCGGACGACGACACCCTCGGGTACCGGTTCCTCACCGACGAGCTCGAGTCCGAGCACGGGGTCACCGCGAGCGAGAACCGGGTGCACCGACTCTGCCGGATCGCGGGGATCCACGCATCGCACCACAAGAAGCGCAGCAAGCCCGGCAGCACCGGACCCGCGCCGCACGACGACCTGCTCGCCGTGGTCGACGAGCACGGTGTCATCCGGCACGAGTTCGTCGCCGACGGGCCGAACAGGGTCTGGCTGTGGGACATCTCGGAACACCCGACCAGAGAAGGCAAGCTCTACATCTGCGCGATCAAGGACGTCTGGTCGAACAAGATCGTCGGCTACTCCATCGACACCCGCATGAAGTCATCTCTCGCGCGGGCGGCGATGCGCAACGCGATCGCGCTGCGCTCACCTGGCGGCACGATCTGCCACTCCGACAGAGGCGGCCAGTTCCGCGCGAAACGCACCCAGAACCTGCTCCGCAACAACGGCCTCGTCGGCTCCATGGGCCGGTCTTACGGGGCCGGTGACAACGCGAGCATGGAGAGCTTTTTCAGCCTCCTCCAAAAGAACGTGCTCGACACGAGGCGCTGGGACACCCGCGCCGATCTTCGCCTCGCGATGGTCACCTGGATCGAGACGAAATACAACCGCAGGCGCCGCCAACGCGGCCTCGGCAAACTCACCCCCGTCGAGTTTGAGATGATCTACAAGGACGCAGAAGCGGCCTGATCACCCCAACCCCCGACTGTCAACAAGACTCGGGGCAGACCC
>NZ_BTGO01000046.1:0-1315 GCF_042846595.1 Microbacterium sp. MTN4-26 | reverse complement strand
CTAGGGCGTGTTGATCAAGAAGGTGCGGGGTGGCCAGCCGCCGTGAGTTGCGCGGGAGAATGGGCGTGTGAAGATCCAGGTGCTGCATATCGAGGATTGCCCGAATTGGCAGGAGGCGGGCGATCGAGTACGGCTGGTGCTCGACTCGATCGGACGGGGCGATGTTCCGGTGGAGTTCGTGTTGATCCGCACCGAGGCTGAGGCGGTGAGCTCTGGTTTCGCGGGCTCGCCCACGATTCTTCTGGACGGTCAGGACTTGTTCCCGTCCCAGGGGAACACTGCCGACTTGGCGTGCAGGGTCTATCTGACCGAGCGCGGCTTTGCGGGTGCGCCGACGGTGGGACAGCTTGAGCGCACGCTGCAGGAGCGCGAAGCGCTCAGCGGAGATCGGTCTTGATCCAGATCAGCGCCGCGGCGAGGCTGACGGCGGCTCGGTAGTTGCGGGCGAGTTTGTCCGAGCGCATCGCGATGCCGCGCCACTGCTTGAGACGGTTGAAGCAGCGTTCTACGACGTTGCGTCCCTTGTAGCGTTCCTTCTGCTTGTCGCCGAAAGCGATCGGCCGGCCCGGCTTCTTGCGGCGGTGCGCGATCTGGTCGTCCCGCTCGGGGATGGTCGCCGCGATCCTCCGGTCGCGGAGCCAGGCGCGGTTCGCCCTTGAGGGGTACCCCTTGTCGGCGAGCACCCGGTCGGGGCGGGTGCGGGGGCGGCCCTTCCCGTCGCGGGGAACGCGGATGTTCTCCAGCACCGCGCTCATCATCGTGGTGTCGTTGATGTTCCCGGCGGTGATCATCATGCTCAGCGGCCGGCCGCGGCCGTCGCAGACCAGGTGCAGTTTGGTCGTCAGCCCGCCGCGGGAGCGTCCGATCCCGTGATCAGGCGGCTCGGACCACGGATTCTTGTGATTCGGCACAGCCCCCTGTGTCCCGGGCGAGGGTCGCGCCGTGCTGATGCACGCGCGCGATCGTGGAGTCGATCGAGACGACCCAGTCGATTTCCCCAGCGGCGTCGGCCTGCTTCTGCACCTCGGTGAGCAGCTTCTGCCAGGTGCCGTCCCCGGCCCACCGGTTGAACCGCTTGTAGATCGAGTTCCACTTCCCGAACCGTTCCGGAACGTCACGCCACGGCGCACCGGTCCGGTACTTCCACGCCATCCCCTCGATAGCGAGCCGGTGATCCGTCCACGGCCGCGACCGACCGGTCACCGTCGGCATCAACGGCTCCATCACGGCCCACACCTCGTCAGAGATCTCCTGTCGCGTCACCGTTCAAGACTCACCCACCGAGGAGCGGAACCTCTTGATCAACACGCCCTAG
>NZ_BTGO01000045.1:0-1384 GCF_042846595.1 Microbacterium sp. MTN4-26 | reverse complement strand
GTGAAGCGCCCCGGGTTTCGTGGAGGCTCGGTTAGTTGGTTCCGGCCCCGGCGGGGACGTGTTCTTGAGCGTATTCGACCGCTGCCTGGGATGCCCAGTGGACGGCCTCTGCTTCGACGGGCGGGGTCATCCCGATCTCGCCGTGAAGGCGTCGGTGGTTGTACCAGTCGATGTACTCCGCGACGGCGATCTCGACATCGCGGATCGATGCCCAGCCGCCCTTCGGGCGCATGACCGGGTTGCGGATGCACTCGGCTTTGAACAGCGAGTTCAGCGCCTCGGCCATCGCGTTGTCGCACGAATCGCCCTTGGAGCCGACGCTGGCGACCGCGTCGGCTTCGGCGAGGCGTTCGGTGTAGCGGATGGCTCGATATTGAACTCCGCGGTCGGAGTGGTGGATCAGTCCGGACACGTCCTGGCCGGCGCGCTGCCGTTCCCACAAGCCCATGTCCAGTGCGTCGAGAGCGAGATCGGTGCGCATGCTCGTGGAGACCTGCCAGCCCACGACGCGGCGGCTGAACACGTCCAGGACGAACGCGGCGTAGACCCAGCCGGCGTGGGTGCGGATGTAGGTCAGATCTGCGACCCAGAGCTGGTTCGGCGCGGTCGCTTCGAAGCGCCGCTCCACCAGGTCCAGCGGCCGCTCCGTCTCCGCACCGTCGCCGAACGTCGTGCGGCGGGACTTGTCGCGCCGGATCCCTTGGATCCCTTCCTGCCGCATCAGCCGCTCGACCGTGCAGCGGGCCACTTCCACGCCCTGCCGATTCAGTTCGGCGTGGATCTTCCGCACCCCGTAGACGCCAAGGTTCGCCTTATGCGTGACCCGGATGTCGACGGTCAGTGCCGCGTCCCTGACCGCCCTCGCCGACGGCGGGCGGACCTTGGCGGCGTAGTAGGTGCTCGGGGCGATCTGCATACCCGCGTCACGCAGGACACGACAGATCGGCTCGACCCCGAACCGGTCGCGGTGCCCGTCGATGTACTCGACGAGCACCGCGGTGGGCACCTCGGCTACTTCAGCTTGCGGTCGAGCTCCGCCGCCGCGAAAAAAGCCGACGCGGTCTTGAGGATCTCGTTCGCGCGACGCAGCTCCCGCACCTCGCGCTCGAGGTCCGCGATCCGCTGCGCGTCCGCGGTCGTCGTGCCCGGCGCGATGCCGTCGTCGACCTCGGCCTGCCGCACCCAGGTCCGTAACGCTTCCGGATGGATCCCGAGCTGGTCCGCAATCCGCTTGATCGCGCCGACCCTCGACTCAGGATCTCGACGCGCGTCCAACGCCATCCGCATCGCCCGATCCTTCAGCTCCTCGCTGTACTTCCGTGGTGCTGCCATGACTCCCACCCTTCACAGGTTTGAGAGCCTCCATCACACCCGGGGCGCTTCA
>NZ_BTGO01000044.1:0-1418 GCF_042846595.1 Microbacterium sp. MTN4-26 | reverse complement strand
CGGCCGCGTCCGTTTGAGTGGTGGTCTTTCGCTTCGTTGCGATGATCAGCTGTCGTTAGTTTAGGCGGCGGTGATCTCGGGGAGTATCACCGCCTCGTCGATGGTGGGGGTGGTCGCGGTGAGCTCGGTCATGGAGGCTTCGGAGAAGTAGCGGCGGTCGGCGGCTTCCCATTCGTCGTGTTGCTCGACGAGGACGGAGCCGGCCAGGCGGAGCAGGGCGGCGTTGTTCGGGAACACGCCAACGACGTCGGTGCGGCGCTTGATCTCCCGATTGAGGCGTTCCAGCGGGTTCGTGGACCAGATCTGTCGCCAATGCCGGGCGGGGAACGCTTTGAACGCGAGGATGTCGTCACGGGCGTCGGTGAGCATCACGGCGGTCTTGGGGTGGACGCGCTCGATCATGCGCACGACTTCGTCGAACTGGGCATCGATGTGCTCGGCGTCGGGTTGGGCGAAGATCGTGCGGATCACGCTGGCGACCATCTCCTGCCGGCCCTTCGGGAGGGCGGTCAGGACGTTGCGCATGAAGTGGACGCGGCAGCGCTGCCAGGCGGCGCCCTGCAACACGGTCGCTGCGGCCTTCTTCAGTCCGGCGTGGGCGTCGGAGATCACCAGCTTCACCCCGCCCAGACCTCGTGTCTTCAACGAGCGCAGGAACTGCTTCCAGAACTCCTCGGTCTCGCTGTCTCCGACATCGAAGCCCAGCACGACCCGCCGCCCGTCAGCGGCGACGCCGATCGCGACGACGACCGCCTGGGACACGACACGGTGGTCGATGCGGACCTTGCAGTAGGTCGCGTCGAGGAACACGTAGGGGTAGGCGATGTCAGACAGCGAGCGGTCGCGGAACGATGCGACCTCGGCGTCGAGCCCTTGGCAGATGCGGGACACCTCGGACTTCGAGATGCCAGTGTCAGCGCCGAGCGCTTTGACGAGGTCATCGACCTTCCGGGTTGAGACGCCGTGGAGGTAGGCCTCCATCACGACCGCGAACAAGGCTTGGTCGACCCGGCGGCGCCGCTCCAGCAGCGACGGGAAGAACGACCCCTGCCGCAACTTCGGGATCCGCAACTCCAGATCCCCAGCCGTGGTCGACAGCACCCGCGGCCGGGAACCGTTGCGGGTAGTCGTGCGCTCGCTCGTGCGCTCGTAGGGGGCGGCGCCGATGAATGCGGCTGTCTCCGCGTCGATCAGCTCCTGGTAGAGCCGCTCGGTCGCGGCTCGGATGCGGTCGGTGGTGCCGGTGAGCTTCAGTTCCCCGAGCAGCTCGAGGAGGGCAGACTGGTCAAGAGCCATCGTGCGGTGTCGTCTTTCTGTGTGAGTTCTTGGTCGTTCTCACTGACCATCGCACGATGGCTCACCCCGTCGCGGTCACGACGCCGCGGGCCCGAAAGACCACCACCCCGCGGGACTCCAGG
>NZ_BTGO01000043.1:0-1426 GCF_042846595.1 Microbacterium sp. MTN4-26 | reverse complement strand
GGCTCATCGCGAATGAGAGTGTAGGAGCGGTCTGAATCCGCCGGCTTCGAGGAGCGATCTGGCGACGTAGTGCGTGAGGTTCCGGAAGCCGAGGGCGGAACCGCGAAGGTGCTCGAGCCGGCCGTTGATGGCCTCCGTTGGGCCGTTGCTCGTTCCGGGGCGGTCGAAGAACGCGAGGATGTCCGCGGCGCGCTGCTTCAGCGTGCGGCCGAGGCGACGGACCTCTTTGAGCAGCGCGGGGACGCCGTTGCTGACAGAGTCGATCACCGCCCGCATCATCTCCTTCGCCTTGTTCTTGTCGGGTTCGCGGTAGGCGGCGACGATGCGCTGGTAGATGCCCCAGGTCGCTTCGACCTCGACGTGCTCCTCGGCGGCGAATACCGCGTCGAGGCGGGCGGTCTGCTTCTCGGTGAGGAAGCTCGCGCCGGTGTGGAGGGTGCGGCGGACCCCGTAGAGCGGGTCGCCGGCGTGGCCGCGGTGCCCGAGGGTGTCTTGCTGGACGCGCTGCCGGGTCCGGTCGAGCGCGTCGCCGGCGAGGCGGACGACGTGGAACGGGTCCATCACGGGGACCGCGTCGGGGAGCTCTTCGGCCGCGGCGGTCTTGAAGCCGCTGAACCCGTCCATCGCGACCACCTCGATCGCCTTCGACCAGTCCTTGGGTCGGGCGGCGAGCCACTGCTTGAACACCTGCTTCGAGCGGCCCTCGACCATGTCCAGCAGCCTGGCCGGGCCCGTCTTGTTCCTCGCGGGGGTGAGGTCGATGATCACCGTCACGTACTTCTCGCCAAACCGTGTGTGACGCCAGACGTGCTCATCGACACCGATCGTGGTGACCCCGGCGAACCTCGCCGGGTCGTCGATCAGGCGACGCTTGCCTTCGGCGATGATCGCGGTGTTCGCAGTGTGCCAGGACACCCCGAGCCCTGCTGCGGCGCGGGTGACGGTGAGGTGGTCGACGACGATCGCGGTGAGTGCCCACGCGATCCCGCCGCGGGAGATCTTCGCCCGCGGCGCTGCCGCCTTCGACGTGTCCTGCCGCCAGGTGCGGCGGCAGTGCGTGCACCGGTAGCGGCGCACCCGGACCAGCAGCGTCGTCGGCCGATGCCCGAACGGCTCGTGCGCCAGCGGCCGCGTCACCGTGCCACGCGGCACGCCCTCCGCACCGCACTTCCGACACCACGGGTCGTCCTCGACGACGCGGCACTCCAGCACCGCCCGATCAGGCTCAAGCAGCTGCCCGACGGCTTGAAGGCCGAGCTCGTCGAGACGGCAGAACGTGGTCAGGTCAGGGGTCGCGAACGTAGGGTGGTGCAAGTCGAGGTCTTCCGGCGGTCGGTGAGTGTGAGAACTTCCATCCTGGAAGACCTCGACGCCTATCCGCGAACCAGCCGGCGGTCCCGGGCTACACCCTCAACTGCGAAGAGCC
>NZ_BTGO01000042.1:0-1434 GCF_042846595.1 Microbacterium sp. MTN4-26 | reverse complement strand
GGGTGAGTCCCATAGCGTGGTGTCACTTCCCACAGGGTCCTCGTCGTCGTTGACGAAGTGAGGGCCATCGTGGGAGACCAGTTGTTCCGCCAAGAACCCTGAAAGTGATCCCACGATGACCCAGTACCAGTCTGCCTTGACGACCTTGATCGGCGAAGTCCTCGCCGATCCCGACCTCGCCCACTCGGACGTGTTCCGTCGGATGCTGCAGGCCGGCCTGCAAGACCTGATCGACGCGGAAGCGACGATGAAGATCGGCGCGGCCCCGCACGAGCGCACCCCGGAGCGCACCACCCGCCGCAACGGGACCCGCCCGAAGACCCTCGCGACGCCGGCCGGGGAAGTCGACCTTGCGATCCCGAAGCTGCGGGAGGGGTCGTTCTTCCCCAGCTTGCTGCACCCGCGCCGCCGGGTCGACAAAGCGCTCTACGCGGTGATCTGCCAGGCCTGGATCGATGGGGTCTCCACACGGAAGGTCGACCAGCTGATCCGAGCGTTGGGCAACGACACCGGCATCTCGAGGTCGACGGTGTCCCGGATCTGCGGGGAGATCGACGAGGCCGTGCAGGAGTTCCTGCACCGTCGCATCGATCACACCTGGTTCCCCTATCTGTTCCTCGACGCCACCTACCTCGACGTCCGGGTCCGCGGCCGCGTCGTCTCGCAAGCCCTCGTCGTCGCGACCGGCGTCAGCGGTGACGGCCGCCGGGAGATCCTCGGGATGGCGCTCGGCGACGCGGAGACCACGGACTTCTGGACCGAGTTCCTCCGCGGCCTGCGCGACCGGGGGTTGAAGGTCGCGACCGACGCGGACCCGCTCGGCGTCGCCTTGGTCACATCCGACGCGCACGCCGGCCTGAAAGCCGCGGTCAAGGCGATCCTGCCCGGGTCCGGGTGGCAGCGTTGCCGCGTCCACTTCGCGCGAAACGTGACCCAGAAACTCGGATCGGCCCGCTCGAAGCCGGTCAACGCGATGATCACCACGATCTTCGCGCAAACCACCCCCGAAGCCGTCACCGCGCAATACC
Organism: Microbacterium sp. MTN4-26; assembly: GCF_042846595.1. Taxonomy (NCBI): domain Bacteria; kingdom Bacillati; phylum Actinomycetota; class Actinomycetes; order Micrococcales; family Microbacteriaceae; genus Microbacterium; species Microbacterium sp. MTN4-26. Next base: position 406 of record NZ_BTGO01000042.1, on the reverse strand, counting down.
GGGCCGTGACCGACGGGCTCCGCTCGTCGTTCCCCGAGATCGCCGACATGCTCGCCGCCGCCGAGGCAGACCTCACCGGGTTCGCGGTCATGCCACGCGAGCATTGGCAGAAGATCTGGTCGAACAACCCCATCGAGCGACTGAACCGCGAGATCAAACGTCGCGCCGACGTCGTCCAGATCTTCCCCGACCGCGACAGCGTCACCCGGCTCATCGGCGCCGTCCTGCAAGAGCAGCACGAGGAATGGCAGTACGGCGAACGCCGCTACTTCTCCGACATCTCCATGCGCAAGCTCATCCACACCCTCCACGAGCACACCGAGACACCCCGCGCCGAGCTCTACCTCACCGCCTGACCCCACCCATCAGGAACAACCGAAGTGACACCACGCCACGGGACTTGACC
>NZ_BTGO01000041.1:0-1474 GCF_042846595.1 Microbacterium sp. MTN4-26 | reverse complement strand
GGCAGTCAAGGCGGATTCAACTGGTCGTCGCAACACCTCGTGATCGCGGAGGTGTCAGATGGTTCGTCGTCAGCAGGCAGCAGATCGGGCGGAGCGGCCGAAGCTTCGGTCGCCTGGGCATCCGAAGTTCCAGCGGCATGTCGAGGCAGCGTTCTGGGCCGAGATCGCCAAGGGGTTGCTGCCCATCGAGGCTGCTGCCGTGGTCGGCGTGGCGCAAGCGGTCGGTCAGCGGTGGTTCCGCAACGCTGGCGGCATGCCGCCGTTCGACCTGAAGTTCACGCCAACCGGACGCTACCTGTCGTTCGCTGAGCGTGAGGAGATCGCGCTCCTGCGTGCTCAGGGAAGCGGGGTGCGCGAGATCGCCCGAACTATAGGCCGTGACCCGGGGACGATCTCCCGTGAGCTGCGCCGGAATGCGGCCGTCCGCTACGGAAGTCGCGGGTATCGAGCATCGGTCGCGCAGTGGAAGGCTGACATGGCCGCGAAGCGTCCGAAGGCGGCGAAGCTGGTCACGAACGCCCGGTTGCATGCCTACGTCCACGAGCGGCTATCCGGGCAGATCACCACACCTGATGGCAAGATCATCGTCGGTCCCGAGCCGCCGCGGTTCACGGGGATCAACAAGCCGCACCGCAAGCATCGCGGGTGGTCGACGGCGTGGAGTCCGGAGCAGATCAGCAACCGACTCAAGGTCGACTTCCCCGATGATGAGTCCATGCGCATCAGCCACGAAGCGATCTACCAGTCGCTCTACATTCAGGGCCGTGGCGCGCTCAAACGCGAGCTCGTCTGGTGTCTGCGCACGGGCCGGGCGCTTCGCGCACCGCGGGAACGCTCACGTCGTAAGACGTGGGCGCACGTCACTCCCGGAACCCTGATCAGCGAACGCCCTCCTGAAGCTGAGGACCGCGCTGTTCCCGGCCATTGGGAAGGCGATCTGCTGATCGGGCTGGAGCGTTCCGCGATCGGCACCGTCGTCGACCGCATGACCAGGTTCACGATGCTCGTCCACCTCCCACGCGAGGAGGGATACCGGCACAAGGAGACACCCAAGAATGGTCCCGCCCTGGCTGGCTATGGCGCGATCACGATGAAGAACGCGCTGGCGAACACGATGTCGACACTCCCCACCCAACTGGCACGGTCGTTGACCTGGGATCGCGGCAAGGAGATGTCCGCTCACGCAACGTTCACGGTCGAGACCGGCATCCCGGTGTTCTTCGCCGATCCGCAGTCGCCCTGGCAGCGCGGCACCAACGAGAACACCAACGGCCTGCTACGCCAGTACTTTCCCAAGGGCACCGACCTGGCCCGGTGGAGCGCGGAAGACATCGAAGCCGTCGCTCACGCCCTCAACACCAGGCCCCGCAAGTCACTCGGATGGAAGACCCCCGCCGAAGCCTTCAACGAGCAGCTACTGTTGCTCCAACAAGCCGGTGTTGCAACGACCGGTTGAACCCGGTCAATTTCGCAG
>NZ_BTGO01000040.1:0-1672 GCF_042846595.1 Microbacterium sp. MTN4-26 | reverse complement strand
AGCCTCGATCCACCGATGGGCGGGGGCGCTGAGCGAGCGTCGTGACGTAGAAATGCCCCTCTGATCAGGAAGAATAGAGCTTGTCTAAGGCCCCTATTCACCCGATCCGAGAGGCATCTCGTAGATGCAATTCAAGCACGCTCCTGCTGGGGTGTCCGCGGTGTTCGACGATCCGAATCTCGTGTCGGCCGCGGGGCTGGTGCCGATGCTCCGTCTGGCGCGTTCCGCGGGGCTGGACGAGCTCGCGCGTGAGCGGTTGAGCGTCCCGGCGGACAAGGGCGCCAACGCGGGTGCGAAGGTGATGGCACTGGTCGCGGGCATGCTCGCCGGGGCGGACTCGATCGACGACATGAACCTGCTCCGCCATGGCGGAATTGGCCGGTTGTTCGACCGGACGTATGCGCCGTCGACGCTCGGGTCGTTCCTGCGGGAGTTCCGGTTCGGACACGTCCGCCAGCTCGACGCCGTCGCCTCCCGGGTGTTCGCGAATCTCGCTGTCAACGCGCCGCTGCTCCGAGCAGGCGATGGCGAGCGGGTGATGGTCGATCTTGACGACACGATCATCGAGGTCCACGGATACCAGAAGCAGGGCGCCGGTTTCGGATACTCCGGCGTCCGCGGCCTGAACGCCCTCCTCGCCACGGCATCGACCACCTCGTCGGCGCCGGTAATCCTCGGGCAGCGGCTGCGGCAAGGGAAGACCGGGTCCCCGAAGGGGGCCGCACGGATCGTCGGCGATGCTCTGGCGACCCTGCGCCGCACCGGTGTCGCCGCAGGGACTCGGCCGCTGCTGCGGGCGGACTCCGCGTTCTACGGACACGCGACCGTCGGCACCGCGATCACAGCCGGCGCCGACGTGTCGGTGACCGTCAGGATGGACCCCGCAGTGAAGGCCGCGATCGCGACCATCCCCGATGACGCGTGGACGATGATCGAGTACACCGACTCGATCCGTGACGAGACCACCGGGCAGCTGATCTCCAAAGCCGAAGTCGCCGAGGTCCCGTTCACTGCGTTCCGATCGAGGAAGAAGGCCGAACAGGTCGCAGGACGGTTGGTGGTGCGCCGGGTCCCCGACCTGAACCCGCGACAGGTGCAGCAGCCGACGCTGTTCGACGTCTGGCGGCATCACGCGTTCTTCACCACCACAGCGAAGGACGTGATGGACACGGTGGCCGCGGACAAGACGCACCGCGGTCACGCGATCATCGAGCAAGTCCACGCCGACCTCAAAGCGGGGCCGCTCGCGCACCTGCCCTCCGGGGTGTTCACCGCGAACAGCGCCTGGCTGGTGCTCGCCGTGATCGCGTTCAACCTCACCCGGACCGCTGGGGTCATCGCCGACCGGGTGGGACGGCTCGCGAGAGCAACGACCGCGACGATCCGCCGCACCCTGATCAACGTCCCCGCACGGCTGGCACGCTCCGCGCGCCGGATCACGCTCCACCTGCCCGAGGCCTGGCCCTGGGAGCACGCGTTCACACAACTCTTCAAGATCACGCACGCACCACCGCCAACGGTAACCACCTGACCATCGCCGCAACGCGGCACGACCGAGGACCACGTGGACGACCGGGATGCGACGCCCGGAACTCAACCCTGCCCTCGACACGTCACCGCGCACCGATCATGCCGCCCCGGCGCAACTACGGCTCATCGGTGGATCGAGGCT
>NZ_BTGO01000039.1:0-1701 GCF_042846595.1 Microbacterium sp. MTN4-26 | reverse complement strand
CCGGAAGTTCCTGCGGGCTCTGGCCGCCCACCGCATGGTCGGATCGATGGGCCGCGTGGGCGCCGCCGGCGACAATGCCGCCATGGAGAGCTTTTTCAGCCTGCTGCAGAAGAACGTCCTCAACCGCCGCTCCTGGACCACCTGCGAGCAGCTCCGCCTCGCGATCGTCACCTGAATCGAACGGACCTACCACCGCCGACGCCGTCAGGCACGCCTGGGCCGTTTGACGCCCGTCGAATTCGAGACGATCATGAGCAAGTCCGTCGCCCTCGCGGCGTGACTAGAAACTGTCACCTATCCGTTCAGCAGCCCCCTCACTTTCGCGCTGGGGCTCCTCGACGCGATGAGCCCTGAGACGCCAGCGGTTAAGATCGGACGCTGTATCGAGTATCTGGGTCAGAGCTGCTCGCTGGGCTGCGGTGAGGACCATGGTGGGCACGTTAGCAACGAGGATGTGCACCCACCGAAAACGATCGATTTCGGTTGATCAAAGGCGGAGAGCATCGGGGCAAGGCTGGGTCCGCGACAACTCCGCTCGAAGGGCACAGCGACAGCACGACCCGGGCGCCTGGTCCTGGCGACGGCGCCTAGTGGCGCGACCTCTTAGTGTGGTGGCATGACGACGGCCGAGCCCCCTGGGGCGGACCAGCGGATGCGAGAGGAGCTCGGCGGCCGCATCGCGGCGCTGCGCAAGAGCAGGAGTATGACGCTCGTGGTTCTCGCCGCCAAGGCAAAGCTCTCGCAGCCCTTCCTGAGCCAGATCGAACGTGGGCGCGCCCGGCCGAGCATGCCCTCGCTCCACCGCATAGCCGCGGCTCTGGGCACGACGACGCCCGCACTGCTCTCCGATACCGGCGCCAATCCGGAAGACGACAGTCACTCCGGCAACGGCAGGGTCAGCCTCGTCAGAGTCAATGAGGGACGGATGGTCTCGCAAGTGGACGGGCAGGCGAAGTCGCTCGTGTTCGGCGCTCGCGCGATGTACCCCATGGAGTTTGTCACCCAGGTCACCGAGTTCGAGGACTTCTACGAGCATACCGGCGAAGAATTCATGTACGTGATCTCGGGCCAACTCGAAGTGGACCTGGCGGACGACGGACTCTTCATGCTCGGGCCCGGAGACACCCTCTACTTCGGCGGCGGCGTGCGCCACCGCTGGCGCACCGTCGGGGCATGGCCAGCGCGGGTGCTTGTGACGCAGGCCCAGCCAATCGCCGCGACAGCGAATATTTCGGAAATGCATATTTGACCCATCAGCCATCTCAACGGGCTGGCAACCATCGCGAAATATCAACGAAACATCTTCTCGTCAGTATTGCTCATATCAATATTGGAGGTGGAGATGACTGCGGCGGCCGTCGAATTCAGCGATGTCGGCGTGCGGTTTCCGAACGGAACGACGGCGTTGTCAAAGGTCGATCTGACGATCCAACCGGGCGAGTTCGTCACATTGCTCGGCCCGTCCGGCTGCGGCAAATCGACGCTTCTCCGCCTCGCATCGGGCCTCGAAAGCGCTACCTCGGGTGCCGCGACGGTGTCGACCGATCGCATCGGATATGTGTTCCAAGAGGCGACTCTGTTGCCTTGGCTCACCGTCGCCCGCAACGTCGCACTCCTAGCGGAACTCGATGGACTGCCCCAGCGAGAGGTCTCCTCACGCGTCGCTCGCACGCTGGAACTCGTCGGACTGCAGGATTTTTC
>NZ_BTGO01000038.1:0-1737 GCF_042846595.1 Microbacterium sp. MTN4-26 | reverse complement strand
GAGGCTGTCGCATGAATCTGCAGGTGATCGGGCGCGCCTGAGGCGGGTTTATGGCTGATCAGGGATGATTAAGTATGGTCGTGAATGTGCGTTCGGGTGATCGGGATCAGGGGTTTCTGCTGCCGCCGTCGGTGCGGGATTGGTTGCCGGAGGATCATCTGGCGTTCTTCGTGATCGATGTGGTCGCGGAGTTGGATCTGACGGCGTTCTACGCCGCGTTCCGCGCCGACGGGCGCGGCGGGGCCGTCTACGACTCGGAGATGATGCTCGGTGTGCTGATCTACGCGTACTGCACCGGGGAGCGCTCCTCCCGTCGGATCGAGAAGCGCCTGGTCGAGGACGTCGCCTACCGGGTGATCGCGGTGAACCAGTCCCCCGATCACGCGACGTTGGCGCGGTTCCGGGCGCGTCACCAGGACGCGATCGCAGGGCTGTTCTCCCAGGTCCTCGGGCTCTGCGTGAAGGCCGGGCTGGTGGACGCAGGACTGGTCGCGATCGACGGGACGAAGATCGAAGCGGACGCGTCGTACTTCGCCAACCGCACCCGCGACGAGCTGGCAGCTGCGGTCCTGGCCGAGGCGGCCGCCACCGACGCCGCGGAGGACGAGCAGCTCGGGGATCGCTCGGGGTCCGAGCTGCCGGACGACTGGGCCGGCGGGCAGGGTCGGCGGGGCCGGATCCGGGCGGCGCTGGCAGAGCTGGAGGGTCAGCCGGCGCGGGACTACGAGGCGCGGGTCGCGGAGCGGGCGGCGAAGGAAGCCGCCACCGGGAAGGGTCTGAGAGGGCCGAAGCCGTTGAAGGAGCCGGCGCGGCGGGCGCTGCCGCGGAGGGCGAACACGACCGATCCGCACTCGCGGATCATCGCCACCAATGGCGCAGGGGTGATGCAGGGCTATAACGCCCAGACCGCCGCGACGACGGGGCAGATCGTCGTGGCCGCGGAGGTCACCGCGACCGCGAACGACCAGCCCCACTTCATCCCGATGACCCAAGCAGTCATGGAGAACCTCGCCGAGACCGGCGCCGGGAAGGTCGGCACGTTCGTCGCGGACGCGGGATATTGGACGGCAGCCAGCGGCACTGCCGACGTCGGCGCGGACGTGTTGATCGCGACGCGGAAACCGGCCTGGCGTCGAGGCGAGACCCCCGATGATGACAAGCTCGCCATCCTGGCGAAGGTGAACCGCGGGGAGCTGTCCCTGCGGCAGGCCGGGGACATCCTCGGCGTCTCCTACACCTGGGTTAGAGACATGACCAAACGCTACTTCGGCAAAGACGGGCCACGGCAAGCCCGCACCGCCCAACCCGAACCCGACGAATGGATGCCCGTGATCGAGAAGCTCGCCCGAGGAGAGATCTCCCAGCGGGCCGCGATCGACGAACTCCAGGTCTCCCAGGGGCGGGTCAAGGCCATGCTCGCCCACGTCCGAGGCGAAGGTGTCGAGCCGGAGATCGCCCGCCGGGCCATGGACGCCAAGCTCGCCACCGAAACAGGGTCAGAGGCCTACCGGAAACGGCAGCACAGCATCGAACCCGTCTTCGGAAACGTCAAAGCCAACCTCGGCTACCGACGCTTCACACGACGAGGAATGCCCGCCGTCCACGCAGAATGGCGGCTGATCTGCAGCGCCCACAACCTCCTCAAACTCCGCACCGCGACCACCGCCTGAACGACGGGGCCACCCAGCCCCGCCGCCCCGGCTCATCCGGACCCATGCAGATTCATGCGACAGCCTC
>NZ_BTGO01000037.1:0-2233 GCF_042846595.1 Microbacterium sp. MTN4-26 | reverse complement strand
GTTGTGGGCGCAGTATCTGCAGGTCGACGCTCCCGATGGCCGCAGCCACTATGGGTATGAACGGTTCTGTCAGATCGTCGCCGAGCACGTGCGAGTCAACGACCTCACCGCCCCGATCCAGCACGTCCCCGGGCATACGATGCAGGTCGACTGGGCGGGCACCCGGATGCAGATCGTCGACCCGATCTCTGGGCAGGTCACCTCGGTGTCGGTGTTCGTGGCGTCGCTGCCGTACTCCGGGCTCGTGTTCGCTTACGGGTGTCTGGACGAGAAGTTCCCCGCCTGGGCGGACGCGCACCGGCGAGCATTCGAATACATAGACGGCGTCACGTTGCTGGTCGTGCCGGACAACGCGTCGACGGCGTCGAACCAGATCAGCAAGAGCGAACGCGCCCGCGACGTGAACTCCTCCTACGCGCAGTTCCTCGAGCACTACCGAACCGCTGCGGTCCCGACCAGATCCGCGGCACCCAGAGACAAGGGTCATGTCGAATCCGGGGTGAAGGTGGTCACGAACTGGGTCATCCATTACCTCGCCGACCAGGTGTTCGCCTCCCTCGACGACCTGAACGACGCGATCGCCGAGCGGGTGGAATGGATCAACCACCGGACCCCGTTCCGCGGAGAGGCACGATCGCGGTGGGATTGGTTCACCGAGCACGAGAAGCCGGCGCTGCTCGAGTTGCCCGAACAGCGATGGGAGCCGGTGACGTGGCGGAAAGCGAAGGTGCATCGCGACTGGCATATCCAGATCGACACGATCAAGTACTCCGTCCCGTACGGGTTCGCCGGCCGCGGGGTGGACGTGCGGATCGTCGGCGACACGCTCGACGTCCTCGCTGACGGGGAAGTGATCGCCACCCACCAGCTCGGCAGGCACCGCAACCGCTACGTCACCGACCCGGAGCACGCACCCGCCCACCTGGAAGATCAGGCCGGGCTCTGGACCCGCGCCTACTTCCTCCGCCAGGCCGCGAAAGCAGGCCCCGGGACCGTGACCGCCCTGACCCGCCTGCTGGATTCGAAGACGATCGAGGCGCAAGGATTCCGCTCCTGCATGAACATCCTCGACCTCGGAAAGCGCGGGAACCGGCAACTCCTGGAGCAGGCCTGCCGACGCCTCACGGACGGTGACGAGCGCCGGCAGGTCAGCTACACCTCCGTGAAGCACGCCATCGCCGCGGTCCGCGCCGAGCAGGACGCCAGACCCAGCGCCGATCCAGAGGCCTGGGCCAGAGCGGACACTCCGCCGTCGTCGCGTCCACCCGCCGGGCGGGACACCAGCCGGGCCCACCTGGCCGGCATCAGCGCGTTCAGCCTCGACAACCTCATCGGCACCGGTCAGGGAATCGAGGGCGATGATGCGTGACCAGCACCTCACCATCGACGACATGCCCCTGTTCACCCGGTTGCGAATGACCGCGTTCGGCGAAGCCGTCATCGACATCGCCAACGACCCCACCTTCGATGAATGGACCTTCTCACAGAAGATCCGCCATGCCCTCGAGCAGGAAACCGCCGCCCGAGGCGAGCGGCGCATGATGAAACTGCTCAAAGCGTCCCGCACCCCGAACCCGGCCGCTTGCGTCGAAGACATCCGCTACCTCGAAGGCCGCAGCTTGAACCGCGAGGTCGTCGCCCGCCTCGCAGCATGCCACTGGATCGACCGCACCACGAACCTCGTCGTCCTGGGATCGTCGAGCGTCGGCAAGTCCTACCTCGCGCAAGCGCTCGTGCACGCCGCCTGCCGACGCGACTACACCGCCCGGTACTACCGGCTCGACGACCTCGCCAACCAGCTCGCCGTCCACCACCACACCGACCCCGCCCGGCTACGGTTCCTCAGCGAGCTGCACTCCTGCGACCTGCTCGTGCTCGACGACTTCTTAACAACGCCGATCACGAGCGAGACCGCGGCCGAGCTGCTCAACATCCTCGCCGCACGCGAAGGCAGAGGCTCAACCGCAGTGACCAGTCAGTTCGACCCCGAGGACTGGTACAAATCTCTCCACGATGCAGTGATCGCCGAGTCGATCCTGAACCGGATCATCTCCAACGCCGAGATCGTGCAACTCGCCGGCCCCAACATGCGCCGCCACACCGCTGCCATCACCGAAGAAGAGGTACACGCCGGATAGCCCACCGCTGGGCGCGGCGCGCTTTCCGACCGCCGCGCCCACGCTTTCCGATCCCCACACACGCGCTTTCCGAAGCGCCGTCTAAACATGGTGGA
>NZ_BTGO01000036.1:0-2827 GCF_042846595.1 Microbacterium sp. MTN4-26 | reverse complement strand
CCCAAAGGCCCCCGCGACACCGATGTTGAACAGCATCCAGAACCAGCGCGCGAAGTGCGGGACCGCCCACACCGTGACGCCGACGCACACCACGAGCGCGAATCCGACCAGTCCGAGGAACGGATTGGGAACCCCGAATGCGGCTCCTTGAGCGCTGTCGAGGTTCGCGGAGCATTGCACCAACACGGAGAAGTCGCAGCTGAGGCCCGTATCGGGGTTGGTCAGCTTTTCGATCTTCTCGATGGACAGCGCCATCGCTGCCGTCAACCCGATGGCGCCAGACAGCATGAGGAACAAGCCGAAGAAGAATTCACGGCGCACGAACTGTGACAACTTTCACCCATCGCGAGATTTATGCGGGACGGTTAGCGATCACACAGCGAACCGTGTATGTTCATCGTGTGCTGACTATAACTGATCGTCTGGACGTGATGAATCGGCTCGGCCGCGCGATGGCCGACCCGACACGCTCACGCATTCTCATGACCCTGCTTGACGGCCCGATCTATCCTGCGGCGCTCGCCCGCGAGCTGGAGCTCAGCCCGTCCAACGTGTCCAACCACCTGACCTGCCTCCGTGACTGCGGCATCGTCGTCGCCGAGCCCGAGGGCCGCCGAACTCGGTACGAGGTCGCCGACGCCCGTCTCAGCCGGGCGCTTACTGCCCTGCTGGACACGACCTTGGCCGTTGACCATGCAGCCGGGTGCATCGATCCCTCCTGCGCGGCTCCGGAATGCTGCACGACGGAGGGGACCGCATGATCTTCCTCTCCATCCTGCAAGCGATCGGCCTGTTCCTTGTCACGAACATCGACGACATCATCGTGCTGTCGCTGTTCTTCGGCCGCGGCGCGGGACAACGAGGCACGACCGCTCGAATCCTGGTCGGGCAGTATCTGGGATTCGCCGGTATTCTTGGCGCGGCCGTACTCGTAGCTCTCGGTGCCGGGGCGTTCCTGCCTCCCGAGGTCATCCCGTACTTCGGCCTGATCCCGTTGGGATTGGGGCTTTGGGCGGCCTGGCAGGCATGGCGTGGTCGGCACGACGATGACGATGACGATGAGGGCAAGATCGAAGGCAAAAAGGTCGCCGTCTGGGCTGTAGCCGGTGTCACCTTCGCCAACGGCGGGGACAACATCGGCGTCTACGTGCCGGTCTTCCTCAGTGTGGGGCCCGCTGCCGTGGTCGCCTACTGTGTTGTGTTCCTCGCGCTCGTTGCGGTCCTGGTGATCATGGCCAAGTTCATTGCCACGCGACGTCCGATCGCGGAAATCCTGGAACGCTGGGAGCACATCCTGTTCCCGATCGTTCTGATCGGCCTGGGCATCTTCATCCTCGTCAGCGGCGGGGCATTCGGGCTCTGACGCACTACGAGCAAAGTAAACCGGTCTCCCATCCAGAAGCCGGGGTGGGCCTCGGCTTCGGGGGAAGGTTTGGTGCGCCAGACGGTGCGGGGCGGTCGCGCGCATCAGCCGGGGCCTACGTCCCGATCATCGGCCGTTCACCCGCAGACGTTAGGCGGGGATGAGCACGAACCTGTCTTCGGGTTGCGCTGGGAAGCGCCGCAGGTCGACCCGAAAGTCCTGGCCTGGGACTGTGTAGTCCGCAGCGGCCAGCCGTCCCGCAGCGGAAGCGAGGAGGTCCACCGTCGCAGGTTCACCTGGGCAACGGTGGCCGTCCTCGTAGAACCCACCGCCTTGCGGCACAAGAGCGTTGCGGTGCGGCTCGCCCGTGACAAATCGGTCGGGAGCAAAAGTGAGGGGATCTTCCCAAAGCCGAGGATCACGGTTGGTGGCGAAGAGGTCGATGATCACCCAATCGCCTCGCGCGAAACGAACGCCCTCCCATTCCAGATCACGCGCGGCGGTCCCGCCGACCACGGGGAAAAACGGCGTAGTGCGGCGCACTTCCTGGGCAAAGGCAGATCGTGACCCCTCGTCCTCGGCGACGCGCGCACGCCATTCAGGATGAAGATGCAACGCGAGCGCCGCGAACATGATGAAGCGCGCTATCGCAACGGTGGGTCGAAGCAGGTTGAGGAGCTCCACGGCGGCGACGCGCTCCTCGAGCAACCGTCCATCTGCGTCGCGATGGCCAGCCACCTTGGCAGGGATGGTCCCTGTCGGCGAGTCGCGGAGCACCTGTCGCGCCCATGCTTCCGTGCGCAGCCGGAGCGCCCGGCCTCGCACGTTCCGTGGGCCGAAGGATCCTGCGCCGTCGATCATCGCCGCGAACTCGGTCGTTCTTCGGTCGAGGTCGCGGTCGCTGAGCGGAATATCCGCCCACGCACACACTCCGGCGGTCAGGGAGCGCCCGGCCAGCTCCTGCAGGGACACGGGGCTACCGGACGCTGCCGCCCATTCCTGTTGCCACGCCTCCGCGACACGGCGATCCAGATCGGTGCGAGCTGGCGTGTCGAGCATGCCGACGAAAAGCGCTTTGCGATGCCGGTGCTCAGGACCGACGAGCGTCTGTACACTTCCTTCGTCCTGCAAGGAGTGCTTCACCGAGCGAGGCATCGCTCGATCCCGAGTGAATCGGTCACCCTCGTAGAAGAAGCGCACCCACCCGCTGCCGTGAGCGAAAGTCACGCGTCTCCCCAGAAGGCGGGTAGTGAAAGCATCGGTTCCCACCGTGTCGAACCCGTGCTGCCCGAACGCATACCCACGCGCTCGGAACTCGAGCGTTCGATCGCCGGGAAGAACCGGAAGCGCCGACGTCCTCTGCTTCGACATGCACTGACGGTATGTGCCGGAGTACGCAATTGTCGAGGGGCTTGAATAGGCGGCGCAACGTGACCAAGGTCACGATCACGGCAAGAGCCACAG
>NZ_BTGO01000035.1:0-5329 GCF_042846595.1 Microbacterium sp. MTN4-26 | reverse complement strand
TGGTGTGGGTGGGGTATGATTGTGAAGTTGCCCTTCTGGGCCTGCTTGGTTGCGGGTTGGTTGGTGCGTCCGATCTTTGAGAACTCAACAGCGTGCACTTGTCATATGCCAAATAACCTCGGCCACTTTTTTGTGGTTTGAGATTCCTTTGGATCAATTTTGGATTGTCAGTGATGGCATCCGTTTGGTCATGATTGAACTCGTCGCATGTGTGGTCTTATTCCGACCTGCGTGTGGCTTTCGTTTTTTACGGAGAGTTTGATCCTGGCTCAGGATGAACGCTGGCGGCGTGCTTAACACATGCAAGTCGAACGGTGAAGCCAAGCTTGCTTGGTGGATCAGTGGCGAACGGGTGAGTAACACGTGAGCAACCTGCCCTGGACTCTGGGATAAGCGCTGGAAACGGCGTCTAATACTGGATATGAGCTCTCATCGCATGGTGGGGGTTGGAAAGATTTTTCGGTTTGGGATGGGCTCGCGGCCTATCAGCTTGTTGGTGAGGTAATGGCTCACCAAGGCGTCGACGGGTAGCCGGCCTGAGAGGGTGACCGGCCACACTGGGACTGAGACACGGCCCAGACTCCTACGGGAGGCAGCAGTGGGGAATATTGCACAATGGGCGCAAGCCTGATGCAGCAACGCCGCGTGAGGGATGACGGCCTTCGGGTTGTAAACCTCTTTTGGTAGGGAAGAAGCCTTCGGGTGACGGTACCTGCAGAAAAAGCGCCGGCTAACTACGTGCCAGCAGCCGCGGTAATACGTAGGGCGCAAGCGTTATCCGGAATTATTGGGCGTAAAGAGCTCGTAGGCGGTCTGTCGCGTCTGCTGTGAAATTCCGAGGCTCAACCTCGGGCTTGCAGTGGGTACGGGCAGACTAGAGTGCGGTAGGGGAGATTGGAATTCCTGGTGTAGCGGTGGAATGCGCAGATATCAGGAGGAACACCGATGGCGAAGGCAGATCTCTGGGCCGTTACTGACGCTGAGGAGCGAAAGGGTGGGGAGCAAACAGGCTTAGATACCCTGGTAGTCCACCCCGTAAACGTTGGGAACTAGTTGTGGGGTCCTTTCCACGGATTCCGTGACGTAGCTAACGCATTAAGTTCCCCGCCTGGGGAGTACGGCCGCAAGGCTAAAACTCAAAGGAATTGACGGGGACCCGCACAAGCGGCGGAGCATGCGGATTAATTCGATGCAACGCGAAGAACCTTACCAAGGCTTGACATACACCAGAACGGGCCAGAAATGGTCAACTCTTTGGACACTGGTGAACAGGTGGTGCATGGTTGTCGTCAGCTCGTGTCGTGAGATGTTGGGTTAAGTCCCGCAACGAGCGCAACCCTCGTTCTATGTTGCCAGCACGTTATGGTGGGAACTCATGGGATACTGCCGGGGTCAACTCGGAGGAAGGTGGGGATGACGTCAAATCATCATGCCCCTTATGTCTTGGGCTTCACGCATGCTACAATGGCCGGTACAATGGGCTGCGATACCGCGAGGTGGAGCGAATCCCAAAAAGCCGGTCCCAGTTCGGATTGAGGTCTGCAACTCGACCTCATGAAGTCGGAGTCGCTAGTAATCGCAGATCAGCAACGCTGCGGTGAATACGTTCCCGGGTCTTGTACACACCGCCCGTCAAGTCATGAAAGTCGGTAACACCTGAAGCCGGTGGCCTAACCCTTGTGGAGGGAGCCGTCGAAGGTGGGATCGGTAATTAGGACTAAGTCGTAACAAGGTAGCCGTACCGGAAGGTGCGGCTGGATCACCTCCTTTCTAAGGAGCATCTGGAGGCTTCGGCCTTCCAGGCGCCGGTTCAACACCGAATGTGTGTTGCCGGTTAGCTCATGGGTGGAACATATGACGAGGTGCCGAGCGTTGATCGTTTTGCTGAGTACGGCCTTTCGGGGTCTGGAACGGTGGGTCGTGATGGTTCGGCACATGCACGCTGTTGGGTCCTGAGGGACCGGGTGCTGCTTCTGCTCTTCGGGGTGGGGGTGGTGGCTGACTCTCTGGGCCCCTTTTTGGTGTCTTCCGTGTGGGGGATGTCGGAGGGGGTACCGCCCGTACTTTGAGAACTACACAGTGGACGCGAGCATCTTAAAGACACATGTTTGTGTGTTTTTGAAATAGCGATTTTTTGATCGATAGATCAGCTCATGTGATTTCAAGTCTTTAAGAGCAAACGGTGGATGCCTTGGCATCTGGAGCCGAAGAAGGACGTAGCAATCTGCGATAAGCCTCGGGGAACTGATAAGCGAGTTTTGATCCGAGGGTGTCCGAATGGGGAAACCCCGCCAGGCGGCGTGCTGACCTGGTGACTCCCGCCTGAATGTATAGGGCGGGTAGAGGGAACGTGGGGAAGTGAAACATCTCAGTACCCACAGGAAGAGAAAACAACCGTGATTCCGTGAGTAGTGGCGAGCGAAATCGGATGAGGCTAAACCTTATGCGTGTGATAGCCGGCAGGCGTTGCGTGTGAGGGGTTGTGGGACGTGCTTGGTCATCCTGCCGGGTGGCCGACGTGATGGAAGCGTGTAGACGAACGGTCTTGAAAGGCCGGCCAGAGTGGGTGCCAGCCCCGTAGTCGAAATGCGTGTTTCAGCGTGGCGTGTATCCCAAGTAGCACGGGGCCCGAGAAATCCCGTGTGAATCTGTCAGGACCACCTGATAAGCCTAAATACTCCCAGATGACCGATAGCGGACAAGTACCGTGAGGGAAAGGTGAAAAGTACCCCGGGAGGGGAGTGAAATAGTACCTGAAACCGTTTGCTTACAAACCGTTGGAGCCTCCTTAGCAGGGGTGACAGCGTGCCTTTTGAAGAATGAGCCTGCGAGTTAGCGATACGTGGCGAGGTTAACCCGTGTGGGGTAGCCGTAGCGAAAGCGAGTCTGAACAGGGCGTTTCAGTCGCGTGTCCTAGACCCGAAGCGAAGTGATCTATCCATGGCCAGGTTGAAGCGACGGTAAGACGTCGTGGAGGACCGAACCCACTTAGGTTGAAAACTGAGGGGATGAGCTGTGGATAGGGGTGAAAGGCCAATCAAACTTCGTGATAGCTGGTTCTCTCCGAAATGCATTTAGGTGCAGCGTTGCGTGTTTCTTGCCGGAGGTAGAGCTACTGGATGGCCGATGGGCCCTACAAGGTTACTGACGTCAGCCAAACTCCGAATGCCGGTAAGTGAGAGCGCAGCAGTGAGACTGTGGGGGATAAGCTTCATAGTCGAGAGGGAAACAACCCAGACCACCAACTAAGGTCCCTAAGCGCGTGCTAAGTGGGAAAGGATGTGGAGTTGCTCAGACAACCAGGAGGTTGGCTTAGAAGCAGCCACCCTTGAAAGAGTGCGTAATAGCTCACTGGTCAAGTGATTCCGCGCCGACAATGTAACGGGGCTCAAGCACGCCACCGAAGTTGTGGCATTGACATTATTGGTAGGCCTTCGTGGTCCAGCCGTGTTGATGGGTAGGAGAGCGTCGTGTGGGCAGTGAAGCGGCGGGGTGACCCAGCCGTGGAGGCCACACGAGTGAGAATGCAGGCATGAGTAGCGAAAGACGTGTGAGAAACACGTCCTCCGAAAGGCCAAGGGTTCCAGGGTCAAGCTAATCTTCCCTGGGTAAGTCGGGACCTAAGGCGAGGCCGACAGGCGTAGTCGATGGACAACGGGTTGATATTCCCGTACCGGCGAAGAACCGCCCCAGCTAATCCAGTGGTGCTAAGAGTCCTAACCAGGAATGTGTGGATCCCTTCGGGGTGAAGCCGTCCTGGCGAACGCTCGACCCCATGCTGGTGCGGCTAGCGTATTAACAGGTGTGACGCAGGAAGGTAGCCCAAGCCAGGCGATGGTTGTCCTGGTGCAAGTGCGTAGGCCGAGTGGTAGGTAAATCCGTCACTCATACAGGCTGAGACACGATGCGGATGAAAAGTGGGTGATCCTATGCTGCCGAGAAAAGCATCGACGCGAGGTTCTAGCTGCCCGTACCCCAAACCGACTCAGGTGGTCAGGTAGAGAATACCAAGGAGATCGAGAGAATCGTGGTTAAGGAACTCGGCAAAATGCCCCCGTAACTTCGGGAGAAGGGGGGCCATCCACTTATTAGGATTTACTCCGAAAGGGTGTGGTGGCCGCAGAGACCAGTGGGTAGCGACTGTTTACTAAAAACACAGGTCCGTGCCAAGTCGCAAGACGATGTATACGGACTGACGCCTGCCCGGTGCTGGAAGGTTAAGAGGACGGGTTAGCCGTAAGGCGAAGCTCAGAATTTAAGCCCCAGTAAACGGCGGTGGTAACTATAACCATCCTAAGGTAGCGAAATTCCTTGTCGGGTAAGTTCCGACCTGCACGAATGGCGTAACGACTTCCCAACTGTCTCAACCACGAACTCGGCGAAATTGCATTACGAGTAAAGATGCTCGTTACGCGCAGCAGGACGGAAAGACCCCGTGACCTTTACTACAGCTTGGTATTGGTGTTCGGTGTGGCTTGTGTAGGATAGGTGGGAGACTGTGAAGCAGACACGCCAGTGTTTGTGGAGTCGTTGTTGAAATACCACTCTGGTCACTCTGGATGTCTAACTTCGAACCGTAATCCGGTTCAGGGACAGTGCCTGGTGGGTAGTTTAACTGGGGCGGTTGCCTCCCAAAATGTAACGGAGGCGCCCAAAGGTTCCCTCAACCTGGTTGGCAATCAGGTGGCGAGTGTAAGTGCACAAGGGAGCTTGACTGTGAGACTGACAGGTCGAGCAGGGACGAAAGTCGGGACTAGTGATCCGGCAGTGGCTTGTGGAAGCGCTGTCGCTCAACGGATAAAAGGTACCTCGGGGATAACAGGCTGATCTTGCCCAAGAGTCCATATCGACGGCATGGTTTGGCACCTCGATGTCGGCTCGTCGCATCCTGGGGCTGGAGTAGGTCCCAAGGGTTGGGCTGTTCGCCCATTAAAGCGGTACGCGAGCTGGGTTTAGAACGTCGTGAGACAGTTCGGTCCCTATCCGCTGCGCGCGTAGGAAGTTTGAGAGGATCTGACCCTAGTACGAGAGGACCGGGTTGGACGAACCTCTGGTGTGTCAGTTGTTCCGCCAGGAGCACCGCTGATTAGCTACGTTCGGGATGGATAACCGCTGAAAGCATCTAAGCGGGAAGCCGGCCTCAAGATGAGACTTCCATACCCTTCGGGGTGAGAGGCTCCCAGCCAGACTACTGGGTTGATAGGCCGGATGTGGAAGCGCAGTAATGCGTGCAGCTGACCGGTACTAATAAGCCGATGACTTGATAACACTTTCCGCTATTTCTTTAGCGTGACTCGCGTCCACCGTGTGGTTCCCGATGTACGGTCGG
>NZ_BTGO01000034.1:0-8601 GCF_042846595.1 Microbacterium sp. MTN4-26 | reverse complement strand
CCTTTGGGTTCGTGGTCTGGCTGATTGGGCAGAGCATCTACGTGCTGGGTACGCTCTGCCCCTGGTGCCTTGTGGTGTGGCTGACGACGCTCCCGCTGTTTTTCATCGTGACAGCTCGGAACCTGCGCGAGGGCGTCTTCGGTCAACGGGCACGGCGGGTTGGTGCGGTGTTGTGGCCGTGGATCACGCTCGTGACGGTCGCCGCGTACCTGGTTGTCGCGGTGCTCGCTCAGCTCCGCCTGAATGTCCTGGCGAGCATCGTCTAACCCGGATGACCTGTAATCGGGCCGAAGTCACTTCTCCTGGGGGGAGGTTGCCCCCGGGTGTTCGCTGCGCGTCTGGGACCGGTGGCTGCGGAGCATCTGGAGGATGCCGAGTCCGACGCCGACCCCGATGGCGATGTCGGCGATGTTTCCGATGAAGAGGTTGCCATAGGCGAGGAAGTCGGTGACGTGTCCACGGCCGAACCCGGGAGGCGCGAAGAGACGGTCGATGAGGTTGCCGATCGCTCCACCCCAGACGAATCCGATGGCGACCGCCCACATCGTGGACGGCGCCCGCCAGGCGGCGTAGAACAACGCGATCACTGCCACGATTCCGACCAGAGTGAACACCCAGGTGCTGCTCGAGCCGAGAGACATGACGGTCCCGGGGTTGAATGCAAGCTGCAGTCCCAGCAGGTCGCCGATCAGCGGAATGCGTTCTTGCTCGCTCAGCTGTGCGAGCGCGAGGGCTTTCGTGCCCTGGTCCACGACAGTCATAGCAAGTGCGACCAGGCACGCGACGACCAATCTCCCGCTCCGACGGCGCCTCATCGTGCGCCCCGCACGGCGGAGGCCGAGGAAACGCCGTACCGAGCTTCCGTGTCCGTCCCCGCCCGCGAACGTGGAGACCACTTGGGATCGAACAGTGATGTGAGCATTGAGAAAAGTCCTTTGAAAGTCGAATGTTGGTCGTTAGCTGAGGCCGGAGTAGGCGTGCAGGCCTTTGAAGAACATGTTGACGATGGTGAAGTTGAACAGCACCGCGGTGAAGCCGATGATCGACAGCCATGCAGAGCGGGTGCCGCGCCAGCCTCGCGTGGCGCGGGCGTGGATATAGCCGGCGTAGAGCACCCAGATCACGAACGTCCATACTTCTTTCGTGTCGAATCCCCAGTATCGTCCCCAGGAGTCGTTGGCCCAGATTGAGCCGGCGATCAGAGTGAAGGTCCAGAAGATGAACCCGACGATCGCGAACCGATACGCCAGGGACTCCAGCGCCTCCGCGGTCGGCAGCGTACGCAGGTATCCCAGGCCGGATTTCTTCGTGCCCTCATCCTTGCGACGCGCAGCCTGTCGTTCGCGTCGGGCTTGCATGAGCTGTGTGGCGGAAAGGCCGCAGGAGATCGCGAACAGGGCGGTAGCAAGGGAGGCGACGAAGACGTGGATGACGAGCCAGACGCTCTTGAGCGGGTCCATCAGCGGGGTGACTTCGACGTAGAACGCCAAGGTCGCACCGCCCAGGAGCAACGCGACCATACCGATAAGGAAGGAGCCCAGGAAGCGTAGGTCGTATCGGCGGAGCACGGCTAGGTAGACCGCGACGATCAGCAAAGTCCCGGTGAGCGCGAACTCGTACATGTTCGCCCACGGGACTCGTTCTGCGGCGAGTCCTCGCCCGATGGTGCCGGCGAGATGGAAGATGAACGCGAACCCGGTAAGCACGGTGCCGATGCGCGCCCAGAGTAGACGTTGCCGCTGGCCCGGCCGGGTGCGGACCTCGTTCAGCTCGGCGCGTTCGTCGCGTGTGTTCTGCGTGTCTCCGCCCGCGGTCACGAGCGCGGGCACCCGCTGCGTCTCGTCGCGGCGTACTGAGCGTTGTGCAAGGTCGATGGCGTAGGCCACGAACGCGAGCAGGTACACGGCGATCGCGGTCCACACCAGCAGCAGGGAGATGCTGTCCAGGGTCAGGGATTCGGGGTCAGGCATCACTTGCTCCTCGTGCGGTTTGGGGTCGGTGGTGGTGGCGTCGGTGTCCGATTCCGGCGATGGTGAGACCGGTGATCGCGCCGAGGGCGATCAGAGCTGTAAGGGCACCGCCGAGCACGACGGCGGGGGTGAGCCCGTCGCGCAGCGGGACCCGGGTGATCGCCGCGGCCGCTTTGTCGACGCCGGCGCCGTCGATGATCTGTCCGTCCGGGGCGATGACTTGGCTGGTGCCGACGGTGGAGACGTTCACCACGGCGCGTCCGGTCTCGATCGCCCGCATCCGGGCGAACGCGAGCTGTTGAAGGTTCTCGTCGGTGCCGCGGAAGTCGGCGTTGTTGGTCTGGAACACGTAGACCTGTGCGCCCTCGCGGGCGCCGTCCCAGATGACGGAGTCGTAGATGACGTCGAAGCAGATCGCCAGTCCGACTTTCACCCCGTCGACGGTCACGAACGGGGGGTTCTGTCCGGGGGTGTATTCGCGTTGGATCAGGCCGATGAGGTCAGGCGCGATCCGCTCGAAGAACCACCGATCCGGGACGTACTCACCGAACGGGACGGGATTGACCTTGTCATGCAGCTGCGGAGTGCCCTGCCCGTCCCACAGAATCGAGGTGTTGAACACGTCACTGCCGCGAGCGGTAGCGGCGTTGGCCAGCAGCGGTGCGCCGACCCGGGCGACGAGAGCGTCGAGGCGCCGAGCGATTGCCGGGTCGGCGAGGGGATCGGCGTCCACAGCACCTTCGGGCCACACCAGCAGGTCCATGTCCTCCCCCAGCAGGGGGTCGGTCGCGGCCGTCTGCGCGGCCAGCACATCACCGGGGGTGCGGTCATCGAAGTACCCGGAGGGCCCGTTTCCCTGCACCCACCCGATGTCCATCCGGCCGGCGTCCCCGGTCGGGAACTGCGGCACGACCGCTAGGACAGTCACGATCATCGCGGCGGGCACGATGCCGCGCATGCGTCGGAACCCTCCAGCCCGCCACCACTGGACGAGGCACGCGCAGGCGGCGACGATGAGGAAGCTCAGCCCGGTCAGCCCGACCCAGGACGCCGCCTCTGGTAGCGGTCCGTTCGCTTGGGTCATCCCAATCCGCGCCCATGGGAACCCGGAGTAGGGCCAGGACCCCATCACCAGCTCCCGGATGCTCCACAGCCCCGCCACCAGCAGCGGCACCCCGATAAACCACAGGACGGCGCGTCCGCGGGTGCGGTCGGTCCACCGGTAGGCGAGGGCGAGAGGAATCGCCCCGGTCCCGAACAGCACCGTTTCCAGCCCTGCCAACGCCACCCACGGGACGGGCCCGAGGAAGGCCCCCACCCACACCAGATGGATGAAGTA
Source organism: Microbacterium sp. MTN4-26 (assembly GCF_042846595.1). Classification (NCBI taxonomy): domain Bacteria; kingdom Bacillati; phylum Actinomycetota; class Actinomycetes; order Micrococcales; family Microbacteriaceae; genus Microbacterium; species Microbacterium sp. MTN4-26. The sequence goes on along the minus strand of NZ_BTGO01000034.1, from coordinate 5,292 downwards.
AAACGCGGCGCCGAAGGCCGCACCGACCAGGAACGCGCCACCGCTGCGGCGGCCGATCATCGTGCATAGCGCGATGGTGACGCTCACGAACGCGAGCGGCCACCACCCCACTGCGGGGAAGGACAAGTCCAGAAGCCCGCCGGCGATAGCGGCGGCGAGAACCGCTGCCCACAACGGCAACCCGCGCCGTGCCGCGGGTGCCGAGGCGGTGTCAGCCGGCGTGTCAGTCAGCGAGGGCGCGGTCGAGAGCATCGGTGAGATCGGTCAGTTGGGTGAGCTCGAGTCGTTCGCCGTCGAGGAAGAACGTGGGCGTGCCCTGCACGCCCATGTCCTGCCCTTCGGCGAAGTCTTCTTCGACCCGCTCCCGGGTGGCGGGATCCGCGACCGCCTCATCGTAGGCGGCCATATCCAGGCCCAGCTCCTCGGCGAAGCTCCGGAACAGGTCCGCTTCGGAGACTTGCTGCTCGCCCCACTCGGCCTGTGTCTCGAACATGCGGTGGTACATGTCCTCGACCCGGTCTTGCTGCGCGGCCGCTTCCACCGCGAGGGCGGCGTTCATCGAGTTGTAGTGGCTGGGGATCGGGTAGTACCGGAACACATAGTTGATCTGTCCGTCGTACTGCTCACGAATCTCTTCGACGTACGGGTATAACGCCCCACATGCCTCGCATTCGAAGTCGAGGAACTCCACCAGCGTCGGAGCGTCGGGCCCGGCGCTATCAAGGACGTGGGAGTTGCTGCGGGCGCCAGGCAGCGCGTCGGAGGCGTTGTCGTCCGCGGAAACCTGGGGGCGGGTGTTGATCGTGTAGATGATCGCGCCGATGACGAGCACGATCACAGCAGTGATCGCGATGAGGGTGACTTTCAGGGGGGTCTTCATCAGAGGTTCTTCCGGCTGGCGGTCTGTGGGGTGTGGTGTTCACGAGCGGCGAGGTGGCCGTCGCGGATGCTGGCGATTGCGTCGGGGAGCTGAGGGTCCTCCCCGCGTGCGAGGCCCGCGTATTCCAGGCGCAGGGTGGGCTCGTCCGAGTTGCCGGTGACGGATGCTTTAACGAATACGCGACGTCGGGGAACGAGAAGCGCGGTGATCAGACCCAGCGTGGCGAGGGTGGCGAAGGCGAGCACCCAAGGACCGCCGGTGTCGCGTTTGATGTCCAGCGACGCGAATCGTTTCACCGCCGCCAGTGGATTCGTGCCGCCGGAGGCGTCCTCGAAGGTGACCGTGCCCCACCCATTGGGCAGGTCGGCGGTCTGCCCGGGAGTGAGCTGGATCGACTCGACGCCGGTGCTGCCGCCGGTGTGCTGGGTCATCTCCGAAGTGTCGAGGGTGTACACCGACCGGGGCACACCGTCGTCGATGCCGAGGCTGCCGGAGAACACGTTGAAGGTGACGACCGGGTTCACCAGATCGGGATACACCGAGGTGAACGCCCCGGTGTCGAGGGCGCCCTGGGTGGGGTAGAAGAATCCGACGAGCCCGACCTGTTCGGGAAGCCCGTCCGGGACTTTGATGATGCCAAGCGAAGTCATCATGCTGTCTTGCGGGAGGAAGGGCTGCGATTCGCTGTACACGACCGTGCCTTCGGGATTGCGAACGGTGATGGTGGGTGCGTAGCCGTTTCCGAGCAGATAGACCCGGTCGCTGCCGACGGTGATGGGGTAGTTCACGCGGACGCTCTCGGTGACCTCCGTCCCGGTGCGGGCGTCGCGGATGGTGAGGTTTGCGGCGAAGTCGCCCGCTTGGCCAGCGCCGGGTACTCCCGGTGGCACGTAGCTGACGTCGAAGCTGTCGAGGGTCAGCGAGTACGGGTCGAGCTGGGTGCCGTCCACGAACCTGCCCGGGGTGAACGAGGAGTAGTCGTTGAGGGTGTTGACGAATGTGGTGCCTTCGACGATGACTCGTTGCCCGGTGTAGGAGAAGCCGCTGGCGGCGAGAACGGCGACGAGGACCCCGACGAGGGAGGCGTGGAAAATCAGGTTGCCAGTCTCACGGAGGTACCCGCGCTCGGCCGACACCGACCAAGACTGGGCGGTGTCATACCGCTCGATACGGTAACCGCGGCGACGAAGGTCCGCAGCTGCGGCGGCGATCACGTCGGCCGCGTAAATCTCAGGGTTCTCGACCGGCGCGGGGGTGTCGACGGCGAGGTACGCGCTCAGCCGGTTGAGTCGGGCCGGGGTGCGTGGTGGCCGGGTGCGGAGGGCTTTCCAGTGGTGCCGGGTGCGGGGGATGATGCAGCCGATCAGCGAGATGAACAGCAGTAGGTAGATGCCGGAGAACCAGGCGGAGTTGTACAGGTCGAACACCTGGAGCCCGTCGAGGATGGGGGCCAGGTCGGGGTTGTCTCGGAAGTATTGCAGGACGCCGTTGGGGTCTGCGGTGCGCTGGGGAAAGATCGAGCCGGGAACCGAGGCAATGGCCAGCAGGAGCAGCAGCAGGATCGCCGTGCGCATGCTGGTCAGCTGCCGCCACCCCCACCGCAGCCACTCGAAGGGTCCCAGCGTTGGAGAGGTGACCGTGTCCGGCTCGTCCTGATCGATGTGATCGGCGGGGCGGGACGGGTCGGTCTGGGACTGGTCAGAGAGGGAGCGTGACACTGAGCATCACCCCCTGCAGAACGGACATCAACGTCCCCCAGATGCCGGTGACCATCAGCACGCCCAGTGCGATCAGCAGGCTGCCGCCGATGATGTTGACTACCCGGATGTGGCGTCGGAGGAAGGTGACCGACCGGGTGGCCCAGCCCAGTCCGAGCGCGAGCAGGAAGAACGGGATGCCCAGTCCGAGCGAGTATGCCAGACCCAGCAGCGCGGCACGGCCGGGGTCGCCGAGATTCCAGGAGACCGACATGATCGCCGCTAAGGTCGGTCCGATGCAGGGCGTCCAGCCGATCCCGAGCGCGATGCCCAGCAGCGGTGCGCTGAGCAGTCCCAGATTGCCGCGGAAACGCGGCCGGAGGGTGCGTTGGGCGCGGGGGAAGGCGCCGATGAACACCAGTCCCATGGCGATGACGACTGCCCCGAGCACCCGGGTGAGGATGTTCGCGTATTCGAGGAAGAACATCCCGGCCACCCCGCCGAGCACTGTGACGGTCATGAACACGATAGTGAACCCGGCGATGAACAATGCCACCCCGCTGAGCAGCCGACTTCGACCGCCGGCGGGGGTCTGTGTCGGGGAGTTGGAGAGGGAGGATCCGAGGTAGCCGAAGTATCCGGGGACGAGCGGGAGCACGCACGGGGAGACGAAGGAGATGAGTCCCGCGAGCATGGCGATGAGCACGGCCACCCAGAGGGCGCCGTCGAAGATAAGCCCTTCGGCGCTCATTCGGTCTCCGCCAGCGTGTCCGCGACGAGGGTGGACAGGATCGACGCGGCTGGCAGTTGTCCAATGATCCGCGCGGCGACCCTGCCCTGACGGTCCATAACCAGGGTCGTCGGGGTTGCCTGGATGGGGGTGACTGCGGCGAACGCGAGCTTGGTCTTCCCGTCGACGATGTCGATCACGCTCGGGTAGGTGATCCCGTAGTCCTCGGCGAAGGACAGCGCGGTGGCGGGCTGGTCGTAGATGTTCACCCCGATGAAGCCCACCCCTTCGGGTTGGTAGGTCTGCCACACCTCTTCGAGCAGAGGAGCCTCGACCCGGCATGGGCCACACGCGGCATACCAGAAGTTCACGACGTACACCTCGCCGGCGAACTCGTCGCTGCTGACCGGGTTTCCGCGCTCGTCGACGCCTGCGAACACCACCGGCTCGCCGCGCTCATCCGGGGCAATCTCCACGATGCGCTCGTCGACGCTGGTGGAACCGGTGCCGTTGTTCACCGTGGCGGCCAGCCCGTCCTGGGATGTGCACCCAGCGACCGCGAGCACGGCGGCCGCAGCGAGCATCGCGGCGGCCGCACGGAATGTACGCCAGGGCCCTCGATGGGCGGCCCGTGGGACGGCGCGGGTGACGGAAGTCACCCGGAATGGGTTTGCCACGACGTTCTCCAATACCAGGACTCAACAGGCGGCGGTCTGGCAGCGCCAGAATCCGCACGCTCTCACAGGTGCAAGGGTGTTGAGTGGTGGATCAGGTTCGGAACACGCGCAGCTGCGTAAGTGTGAGCACCGGATTTCGGGACGACGGGACCGCGATCCGTTCACGCACTATCCCTGCGACACGCTCGACGCTGAACGTGCGGGACGGTGCCCGCCGGGCCAGCACGACGAGCGCCAGACAGCATGCCACTCCCAGCAGGCACAGGGCGGCACCGAGATCGCCGGCCTCACCGGCGTGCCCACCCGCTATCGCCGCCGATACGACTCCCGGATCGTCGGTGACCGTCAGCTCCGCCATCGGCGCGGCTGCAAGGCCCTCGGTCTCGGCGTGCGTCGCCGCCCACGACCCCATCAGAAGCGCCATGACCAGCCCCAGCCCTACGAGCAGTTTCGCCACCGGCCAACCCACGCGCGCAGCGATAGCGCGGTCAAAGGAGGCGGGGCGGATCATTGCGGACGGTCCTACGCTCGGTGGTGCTCAAGAAATCGGGATAGACGATCATCAAACACTATCAGGTGTATAGTCAGCGGGTGCTGACCCTTGCGTCTCGTGTTGATGTGATGAACCGTCTCGGCCGTGCGATGGCCGATCCGACCCGCTCCCGGATTCTTCTCGAGCTTCTCGAAGCCCCCGGGTACCCTGCCCGATTGTCGGAGTCGCTGAGCCTGACCCGGACGAACGTCTCCAACCACCTCGCGTGCCTCCGCGGCTGCGGCATCGTGGTCGCGACCCCGGAAGGACGCCAGACCCGGTATGAGATCGCGGACCCGCATCTGACTCGCGCAATCTCGATGCTCGTGGACACCGTGCTCGCTTACGACGACGGTGCACCCTGCACCGACGAGAACTGCGACGTGCCATTCTGCTGCGACACCACGAACACCACGGGAGCCGCACTATGAGCGAGAGTGGTCGCCTCGGCATCGAGCGCTTCGAGCAGGCGTACGTCGGCGCTGTATGGGCTCGATACGTGTCCTTGAGAACTAGCACCACGATCTCTCGAGCCTGGCAGTGCTCGTTGGTGCAGTACAGCTCGAGTCGTCCGTTGTCCGCGGCCTCGTCGCCGTACGACCGCTTGGCGGAGCGGGCGCCGCAGAACGGACAGACGAGGTAGCCGGGGCCTTCCAAACCTCGATCGGGTTGGTCATCGCCCGCTCGACGCGCCCAGGGCTGCTCGTCGGGTGCCCATTCGTTTCGCATGTCGCTCCTCGTCGTCTCCACATTCTTGCTGAGCATGGAGGACAGAC
>NZ_BTGO01000033.1:0-9457 GCF_042846595.1 Microbacterium sp. MTN4-26 | reverse complement strand
ACAGCGCGATGGTGGCGGCGTGTGCTTCCCACCGCTCACGCGCCTCGATCCGTAATCCCGGCTGACCGAGCTTCGTCACCCATGCGGCTCCCGCTTCCTGGGCGTCGTGCAGGAGTCCGCGCGCGGCAGTCTCGATGAGCATCTGCCGTTGGGTGAGCGCGGTCTGCATGTCGTCGGCGATCGGCTCGGCAGGTGTGGGGATGAGTCCGGCAACTCGCGCCTTGGTTCGTTTGCCGGGCGGGAGTTTCTGGGTGGCTTGGTCGAGTATGGCGGCGAGCTGCGCGGCGGGATCGGATTGGTCTTCGCCGGGCGTGAGTCGGGGTGCGAGGGCAGTGAGGGCGGCTGCTGCGAGGTGGCCGGCGGCTTCGTGGCGGGCGAGGGCTGCTTCGAGTCGTTCGTAGTAGGAGCTGGTGAACACGTCGTCGGCCACGTTCTCGGGGAACGGTGCGACATCGAGGAGGGTTGCCCATCGTTCGGTCTGTGCTTCGCGGGCGAGCACGTCGTACTCGGCCAGCAGCGTGGACAGCGAGGCGTGTCGATCGACCTCGAGCTTCAGGGTTTCGGTGGCGGAGAGGTCAGCATCAGTGCGGGCGAGCACCTTGGCGAGCCGGTCTGTCACGGTCAGCGGTTCGGGCTGGTCGAGGTGCGCTTCGATCTCGTGCGGGTCGGGCACGATGACGTAGGCGTGGTTGCGGTGCTTGCCGCGCGTCATCGCCACATAGAACAACTCCCGCGATGATGCTTCAGGATCGACGAGCGCGTGCCGGTGGCGGACGAGCATCCCGAACGCTCCGCCCGTCTCGACTGCCGAGAGTTGCGCCCAGTCTCCGATGAGGACGACCTTGGCTCCGACCTCGGCGGCGTGCGCGGTGATGCGATCGAGCGCGAGTGTTCCTGCCAAGGAAGACTCGTCCACGAGCACGAGCTGCCCGGCTTCGAGGTTCCAGCGCCCGTGGTGGTGTTCGTAGAGGAATTTCGCGGTGTTCTCTGCCCGCACGCCGAGCGAGTCGCCGAGCACTTCGGCGGCAGCAGCCGACGGCGCAAGGCCGATCACCGAGTCGCGTCCGTGCGCCGCTGTCCACGCCCGGTGTAGGGCGCGCAGCGCCGTGGTCTTGCCGGAACCTGCCGGGCCGACCAGCAGATCAAGGGTCAGCCCGGAACGGGCGATGCGCGTGATAGCGACGGCCTGGTCGGGATCGAGCCTTACGCCCCCGATCTTGCGGGAAGTGTGCCGCGCGACGAGCCGCGCGGTCAGCGCCGGGCCACCGTCATCTTGGCTGTGTGCGAGGAGCCGCTGTTCGGCGTCGAGGATGTTCTGGCTGGAATACGCGATCTGGTCGACCGGTTGGAACCTGTTGCCCTCACCGTCGACGTAGTGGGCGGGTACGGCTCGGTCGTAGTCCGGGGTGAGCCGCAGCGATTCGGCTTCGGCGTGGGCGACGATCTGATCGAGCACCCGGATGCGATCGTCGGTGGTTGCGAACCGGACGCCCATGATCTGTCGCATCGTCTCGGCGTGCAGGTTCCATCGCCCCCAGGTTGCGCGCCGGTTCGCGACCTCCATCAGCACCACGGAGGCAAGATCCTCGATCTGCTCCAGCCCGAGATCGTCCGCACGCAGCCGAGCCTCGCCCGCACCCCGGTCGAGTAGATGCTGCGCCCAAGTGGGTGCATCCTCGCTGAGCACCACCTCGGCCCGCGCCCGCCAGTCAGCGGTCAGCTCAGCCAGCGAGTGCAGTTCTTTCTCGGGCCGCGTCTCCAAGGTCGCCTGCTGTCGGAGTTTCGCGATCGTCGCCGCTGAGGGTTGCCTGCCGTGCTCGGCGATGTACTGCTCGATCAGCCGGTTCTTGACCTGCTCGATGCCCTCCGCGCCGTCGCTGCCGCCGGTGGTGCGGCGGGAGAACTCCGCGATCAGCGCCGCTGGTACGCCCGCGATCTCCCAGCCGGTGTTGCGGTCCTTGCCCCGGTCGACGGGCACCCACGTCACACCGAGCAGCCGCGCGGTGTGATCAGTGACAAAGGCGTTGTACGACTCCGACAGAGCGACAGCCGCCTTGTGCAATCGGCGCGAGTCGAGCGTGCGCCAGCGCCCATCCTCGCCCTGCACCTTGTTCGACACCACGACGTGCGTATGCAGTTGCGGATCCGCTGCTCTGGAGTCGTAATGGTCAAACGCGGTCGCGATCACACCCACGATCGGCATCTGCGCGATACCGCCCCGGCCGACCCGTGTCACGGCGACGCGCTCTTCCAGCAACGCGATTGTGTCGCGCATCGCGGCGTGATGCGCCTGCGCAATCAGGGCTTGCGTGCCCGCGTCGGCCACACCCCAGATCGCGCTGACCGACTTCGGCGGTGAGAACGTCAGATCGAACCCTGCAACGGCGATGCGCGGCTTCTTCGCAACCTCCTCCTCACGGATACGTTGCACCGCTTGCTCCCGCGCCTCACCGCGCAGGTCGGGGTCGAGCCGTGCAATGCGCGCCGCAATCCGTTCGCGCGGCGGCTGCAACGACGGAAACCGGGTACCGAGTCGTTCCCCGGTGACCGGGTGGATGCCCTCACCCAGCAGCCGCGCCAAGTGCTCCTCGGTCACCGTGTCGCCCTCGGCCGACGCCGGGGTGCGTCCGTCGTCGAGACTCATCAGGCCGGTACCGACCCAAGTACCTGGCGGGCAGCCGGTCTCGGTGTAGTACCGGGTCAGCGGGCTGCTCATCTCCCGGTCGCCGTCACCAGCGACGACAGACTTCAGCAGGTACTCGTACCCCTTGCCGGACGACATGACCCGGATCGTCATCACCACGACAGCCCCTCCCGAGACCGTCACGGACGGGCCGATCTCGGGAGTCAGGTGGGCGCTCCGCGCCCGAGCGCGGCACCCTGGTGCCAGACGTGTGTGTCCGTCCTGAATGGAGAGCAGCTCATGCCGGTGACTGTCATGATCAGCGGCCGATCGAGCCGATCCTCACACTGCGACGCGGGGCCGTACGTCCTCGCGGTGAGGCACGGTGGTGCGCTGCGCGAGCGGGCTGCCGACGACGGGCGAGATCTCACGAGCTCGCCCGTCCGATACGCACAGGATCTGCAGAATCCGCAGAGGGGTGCGCCACGGCGTGACCTCTTGCACGATCCGAGACCCGCTCACCTTCCTCATTATCTGCGTAACTGCGTAGATATGATGCTCCCCTGGCGTGTAGGCCTTGCCTCAGAAAAGAGGGGATGCTCCGCGCCCCCTGCCTGTACGGCCTCGCCCGCGCGGTGTGGCTCTTGTTACGGAAGGAACGATCATCTTCATCATCTTCGAGCCGAAGGTCGCTTCTACGGCTCTGTGTGCGCCCTCTACCGGCTCCGCTGTCCCGGGAGTGCGGCGATGACTCACGCATCCGGAAACGTCGCTGTGCGCGTGATCGGTTTTCGTGGAAGCTCCGCTACCCGGGAGGGTGAGTCCCATAGCGTGGTGTCAATTCCCGCGGGGGGTTCTCGTCGTCGTAGACGATGAAGGGCCACCGTGGGATGACCATTGTTTCCGGCAAGAAGCAAAGCAGAGATCCCACGATGACCCACTACCAGTCTGCCCTGACGACCTTGATCGGCGAAGTCCTCGCTGACCCTGACCTGGCCCATTCGGACGTGTTCCGTCGGATGCTGCAGGCCGGCCTGCAAGATCTGGTCGACGCGGAAGCGACGGTGAAGATCGGTGCTGACCGTTATGAGCGGACCGCGGAGCGCAAGACCCGTCGCAACGGGACCCGCCCGAAGACCCTCGCGACCCCGGCCGGGGAAGTAGACCTTCAGATCCCGAAGCTGCGGGAAGGATCGTTCTTCCCGTCGTTGCTGCACCCGCGCCGCCGGGTCGACAAGGCGCTCTACGCGGTGATCTGCCAGGCCTGGATCGATGGGGTCTCCACCCGCAAGGTCGACCAGTTGGTGCGGGCGTTGGGGAACGACACCGGCATCTCCCGGTCGACGGTCTCGCGGATCTGCGCCGAGATCGACGAGTCAGTGCACGAGTTCCTGCACCGCAGGATCGATCACACCTGGTTCCCGTACCTGTTCCTCGACGCCACCTACCTCGACGTCCGCCACCGCGGCCGGGTCGTCTCCCAGGCCCTCGTCGTCGCGACCGGTGTCTCCGGCGAAGGACGCCGGGAGATCCTCGGGATGGCGCTCGGGGACGCGGAGACCACCGACTTCTGGACCGAGTTTCTCCGCGGCCTCCGCGACCGCGGCCTGAAAGTCGCCACCGACGCCGACCCGCTCGGCGTGACCCTGGTCACCAGCGACGCGCACGCTGGCTTGAAGGCCGCGGTCAAGGCGATCCTGCCCGGGTCCGGGTGGCAGAGATGCCGAGTTCACTTCGCCCGCAATGTCACCCAGAAGCTCGGCTCGGCGCGTTCGAAGCCGGTCAACGCGTTGATCTCGACGATCTTCGCGCAGACCACGACCGAGGCCGTGATCGCGCAATACAAGGCCGTCACCGACAGCCTCCGCAGCTCGTTTCCCGAGATCGCGACGATGCTCGAGGCGGCCGAAGCGGACCTAACCGGGTTCGCGCCGTTGCCCCGCGAGCACTGGCAGAAGGTCTGGTCGAACAACCCCATCGAGCGCCTCAACCGCGAGATCAAACGCCGCGCCGACGTCGTCCAGATCTTCCCCGACCAGGCCAGCGTCACCCGCCTGATCGGCGCCGTCCTCCAAGAGCAGCACGAGGAATGGGGCTACGGCGAACGCCGCTACTTCTCCGACATCTCCATGCGCAAACTCATCCACACCCTCCACGAGCACACCGAACCCGCCCACCCCGAGCTCTACCTCACCGCCTGACCAACACCCACCATCAGGAAGCAACGGAATGACACCACACCACGGGACTTGACCACCCGGGATGAGGTGCGCCGTGCCGTGCCGCGCGCTGTCGTGGATCTAGCGGGTGTGATTCCCGCGGCGTCTTCGACTATTGCTGACGTGCGGCGTGACGGTTTTCCCGCAGTGGCTGAGCTCGCGGCCCGGTTCGATCGGGTGGAGCAGCAGGTGCTGCGGGTGCCTGCGGAGGCCTTGGCGGAAGCGTTCTCCGCGCTTGCGCCGGAGCTTCGTGGTGCGTTGCAGGAGGTGATCGAGCGGACCCGTCGGTTCGCGAGTTCGCAGTTGCCCGCGCCGGTGGTGGTGGGCTTCGAGGGAGACGCGCAGGTGTCCTTGAACTGGTTCCCCATCGAGCGAGCTGGGGTGTACGTCCCGGGCGGGAAGGCGGTGTACCCGTCGTCTGTGGTGATGAACGTGGTCCCCGCTCAGGTCGCCGGTGTGCGTTCGATCGCGTTGGCCAGTCCGCCGCAGGTCGAGCATGGTGGTCGCCCGCACCCGACGATCCTCGCGACGGCGGCGATGCTGGGCGTTGACGAGGTCTACGCCATCGGGGGCGCCCAGGCCATCGCCGCTCTCGCGTACGGCATCGAGGACCCCACGGTGGAGCGGAGCGTCGCGCCAGTGGATCTGATCACGGGGCCTGGGAATGTGTATGTCGCGGCCGCGAAGCGTCTGGTCCGCGACACGGTCGCGGTGGACATGGAGGCCGGAGCGACCGAGGTGATGATTCTGGCGGATGCTCTCGCCGATCCGATGCTGATTGCTGCCGACATGATCTGCCAGGCCGAACACGACGAGCACGCCGCCGCCGTCTTGGTCACCGATTCCACCTCCCTGGCCCTCGCCGTGCAGACGGAACTGGATCGACAGGTGGCCTTCACGCCCCATGCGGATCGAGTGCGGGCCGCCCTGACCGGTCCGCAGTCGGCGATCGTGATCGTCGACGACATCGAGCACGGCATCGAGGTCTGCGACGCTTACGCCCCTGAGCATCTCGAGATCCATTGCGACGATGCCGACGGGGTGGCCGGACACGTACGCAACGCTGGCGCGATCTTCATCGGCGCGTCCACGCCGGTGAGTCTCGGTGATTACTGCGCCGGCTCCAACCATGTCCTGCCCACCGGAGGAACGGCCACGTTCTCCTCCGGGCTCACCGTGCACACGTTCCTGCGGGCGGTGCAGACCGTGCGCTACCCGGCCGCCGCTCTCCGCCACGTGCGCGAGACGATGCGGGTGCTCAGCACGGCAGAGGATCTGCCCGCCCATGGCGCGGCCTTGGAGGCCCGCTTCGCCCCGTCTGCAACGCGCGTCCAACAGGATTGATGTTCCGATGACGCAGGCGACGATGGACAGTGGCGATCGTGCGATCGAGGGGGCCGTGGATGTGTTCCGGACCCTTGCCGAAGAGACGCGCATCCGCATCGTCCTCGCCCTTGCGCAGCACCCCGAGATCTCGGTCGGCGAACTCGCGAGTCGAGTGGATCGGCCCGCGCCGACGGTTTCCCAGCATCTGAGCAGGCTGCAGCGCAGCGGGATGGTCGACCGTCGGCGAGATGGTCAGCGTGTGCTCTACCGCCTCGTCGATGAACACGCCGCAGATCTCGCCAACATCGCCCTGCATTATGCGGCGGTGCACCTGGAGGGTCGGCCAGCGCATCACGCACCGACCCGATGAACCCCGAACCATCGTGCTGACAGATAGGACTGACGCCCATGACTGATCCCCTTGCCGCCGACACCGCGGCCCGTCCCGCGGAACGCCGCGCGACGTTCATGTCGTTGATGACGCGCGAACGGTGGATCGAGGTCGCTCGCATCCTCTTGACCGGGTTGGTGGCCTTCCTGTACTGGCGGCAGCTCATCCCGGTTCCCGTGCTGTGGGTGGCCGTCGCGGTCGGTCTGTACCGGCTGGTGAAGACGGGTCTGATCGATCTGTTCACCGAACGCAAGATCGGCACGGAACTGTTCGTCACCGTCGCGACGATCTTCGCGCTGGTCGGAGGCGAAGAGGTCGCGGGAAGCGTGCTCATGGTGATCATCCTCATCGCCGAGTTCATCGCCGACCTCAACACCGATCGGGCGCGCGCATCGATCCAAGGGCTGATCGGCGCGGTCCCCACCGTCGCGCGGGTCCGCGAGAACGGGCAGGAGCGCGTGGTCCCGATCGCGGAACTGCACGTCGATGACGTCGTCCTGGTCCGCGCGGGCGACAGCATCCCCGTCGACGGCACGGTCGTCAGCGGGGACGGCGCCGCGGACGAGGCATCCGTCACGGGTGAGAGCGTCCCGAAGGACAAGTCCGCCGGCTCGCGCGTGTTCGCCGGCACGATCCTCAAGTCCGGTGCTCTGGACGTGCGCACCGAAGCGGTCGGGGAGCAGACCACGTTCGCGCGGATCGTGGCCCTCGTCGAGGATGCCGAGGACTCGCGCGCGCCCGTGCAGAAGCTCGCGGACAAGGTCGCCGCGTGGCTCATCCCGCTGATCATCGTGTTCCTCGTGGTGGTGTTCCTCGTCACCCGGGACGTCAGCATGATCGTCACGCTCATGATCTTCACCTCGCCCGCCGAACTGGCGCTGGCGACCCCGATGGTGATCATCGCCGCGATCGCCCGCGCCGCACGCAGCGGCATCCTGATCAAGGGCGGAATCTACCTGGAGAGCCTCGCCCGGGCCACCACCGTCGTGTTCGACAAGACCGGCACCCTGACCGTCGGCAGCCCGAAGGTCAGCGCCGTGCGCGTCGCCGACGCCTCTGTGGAACGTGAGGAACTGCTCCGGCTCACCGCGGGCCTGGACCGCCGCTCCAGCCACCCTCTCGCCGAGGCCATCGTCGCCTACGTGCGTGAGGCCGGCGTGGAGATCCCCGAGCCGACCGATTTCCAAGTCGTGCCCGGCCGCGGTGTCACGGGAACGGTCGACGGGCGTGCCCTGCTCGTCGGCAACGCCGCCCTGCTCACAGAGGCGGGGATCGACGTGCCGCCCGTTGCGGAGGCGACGACGATCATCCACGTCGCCGCCGACGGCCGCCTGATCGGCAGCTTCGAGCTCGAGGACCAGATCCGGCCCGGGGCGAAAGAAGCCATCGCCGGGCTCCGCGTGAACGGTGTGAAGCGGATCCCGATGCTCACCGGTGACAACGCCGCCGTCGCCGGTCGCGTCGCCGACAGCCTCGGCATCGACGAGGTCTACGCCGATCTGCTCCCGGAGGACAAGGTCGGCGTCATCACACAGATGCAAGCCCGTGGAGAACGGGGTCGCGATGGTCGGCGACGGCATCAACGACGCCCCCGCGCTGGCCCTCGCCGAGACCGGGATCGCGATGGGTGCCGGCGGCACGCAGGCCGCCATCGAAGCGGCCGATGTCGCTCTCATGACCGACGATCTCAGCAAGATCGTCGGCGTGCGCGCGATCGCCCGCCGGGCCTACCGCACCATCCAGGAAAACCTGTTCGTCGGCGTCGGCGTCGTCCACGTCCTCGGCATCACCGCCGCCCTGCTGGGCTGGATCGGCCCGATCCAGGCCGCCATCATCCACCTCGGTCCCGACATCCTCGTGTTCCTGAACTCCACCAAGCTGCTCAGCGTCCGCATCAAGACCGGTCCGGACACCGCCCTTGAGCCATTGCGGCGCGACTAACCAGCATGCACGGCAGCACACACGTCGACACCGGGCTACGCAGATCTCAGGCTCTGCGTAGCCCGGTGGCCGAGAAGAGACCCGTTACCGGACGCCCCGGCAGCGCTGAAGAAGTCGAGGAACCGAAGATGCGGGGAAACGACGCGGGCTCCACTCGATCGCGCTAGCGACACATGACGATTCGGAAGAAGGACCCATGACCACTCCCACGCCCTCCGCCACCCGCGTCCAACGCCTCAACAAGCTACGTGCCGGGGGTCCTCGGCGCCAACGACGGGATCGTGTCCGTCGCCACTGTCGTCGTCGGCGTCGCCAGCGCTGCTGCGGGGGAACCCGCCCTGCTCTCCGCCGGTGTCGCCGCCCTCGTCGGCGGCGCCGTCTCGATGGCCCTGGGCGAGTACGTCTCCGTCAGCAGCCAGCGTGACAGTCAACGCTCCGCCATCGACGAGGAACGCGGACACCTCGCAGCCGACCCCGATGCCGAGTTCCAGGAACTGGTCGCGTCGTATCAGGCTCGAGGCCTCACCGAACCCACCGCCCGGAAGGTCGCCGAAGAGCTCTCCGCCCGCGACGCGCTGGCCGCCCACATCGACATCGAGCACCGGCTGGCCGAGGACGAGGTCGTCAGCGCATGGGGCGCGGCGTCCGCGTCCGCGATCGCGTTCCTCCTCGGCGGCGTCGTGCCCTTCCTCGCGATCCTCCTACTGCCCGCAGGCATCCGCATCCCGACCACCTTCGTGCTGGTGCTCGTCGCCCTCGCCGTCACCGGCGCGCTCGGTGCCCGACTCGGCAAGGCCCGGCCGGGCCGTGCGGCCGTGCGTGTGGTCGTCGGCGGCACCATCGCCCTGGCCGCGACCTACGGAATCGGCACCCTGCTGGGCACCGGAACGGTCTAGGACCGGCGCCCCGCGCAACAGTCCGGTGCCCCTGCGTCCGCTCAAACTGCGAAGAGAGCCC
>NZ_BTGO01000032.1:0-14820 GCF_042846595.1 Microbacterium sp. MTN4-26 | reverse complement strand
CTCTTTTCACGGTAATGGCCACCCAAAGCAGGGTGGCCATTACTCGTTAAGAGCCGTTCTCGAGGGCATCTCGGAAGGACACGCATGGCATTGTTCGGGCGCTCCGCCGGTCGTACTCCGCTTGAGGGTGTCGACACTGTTCTGGCGGACCTCGATGGCGTCGTGTACGCGGGGTCCGGCGCGATTCCGCACGCTGTCGACAGTCTCATCCGCGCGGCGTCTGATCGCCGTCTCGGTTACATCACCAACAATGCGTCGCGAACCGACGCGTCGGTGGCGGCGCATCTGCGCGACCTCGGTCTGCCGACGGAGCCCGCGGACGTAGTCACCAGTCCGCAGGCGGCGGTTCGGCTGCTCGCCACACGTGTGCCGGCCGGCTCGACGATCCTGGTCGTGGGCGGGGACGGCCTCGTGTCCGAGATCGAGAAGCATGGCTTCGTCGTCACGCGAAGTGCACAGGACCGACCCGCGGCTGTCGTGCAGGGCTTCGCGCCCGAGGTGGGGTGGACCCAGCTCGCCGAAGCGGCATTTGCGCTCGCGACCCCCGAAGACGACGGCGGCATCCCGTGGATCGCGACGAACACCGACTGGACGATTCCGCAGGCCCGGGGGATCGCGCCCGGGAACGGCACGCTCGTCTCCGCCGTCCACACGGCCGTCGGTCGTCTCGCAACGGTCGCCGGCAAGCCCGAGGTACCGATCTTCGAGGAGGCTGTTGCGCGGTTCTCCTCTCGCGCACCTCTGTTCCTCGGTGACCGGCTCGACACGGACATCCTCGGTGCCAATCGCGCGGGCATCGCTTCGGCTCTCGTCCTGACGGGAATCGACCGTCCCAAGCATGTGCTCGCCGCTCCGTCCGGCTCGCAGCCGACCTACGTGCTCTCGGACCTTCGAGAGCTGCATGAGCCGTATCCGGAGGTCATCCGGAAGGACGGCGTCGTACGCGTTCGCGATGCGCGCGTGCGGATCGACGGCGCGGACGTGAGCATCCTGGCGGCGGGTGGATCGCAGATCGATCTTCTCCGCGCGGGAGCGCATGCCATCTGGGATACCGGACGGCAGATCTTCGGCTTCCGGGTTCCGGACAGGCTGTATGCCGATCCGTTCCCTCGCCCCTGAGACACGTAGCATGTGGGGATGGAGAGCCTGCCGAACCCTGCACCGCCGACGGGCGTCGACACCTCTTCTCGCGAGGCTGATCCGGTTTCGGACGGGATGGATCTCGTCTCCCGCCTCGAGGTGATCGAGGCTCAGCCTCTTTCTGTGCGCGCCGACGCCTATGGCTCCATCCACGATGAATTCTCAGCGCGCCTGGATGCCGATGTGACCGGGCGCGCCTCGCGCTCATGACGTCGCGCCTCGACGCGGCTCTGGCTGCGCGCGGTCTCGCGCGCTCCCGTACTCACGCCGCCACACTGATCGGTGCGGGTCTGGTCACCGTCGACGGGGCGACCGTGGTCAAGTCATCCACGCGCGTCGCTGACGACGCGCGCATCTCGGTCGCCGCCTCCGACCACTACGTCAGCCGTGCCGCTCACAAGCTGATCGCGGGCCTCGATGCATTCGACGTAGCAGTCTCGGACCGCTGCGCTCTCGATATGGGAGCGTCGACGGGTGGTTTCACCCAGGTTCTGCGCGAACGCGGTGCCGCACCGGTGATCGCCGTCGACGTCGGTCACGGCCAGCTCGATCCGGTGATCGCAGGGGACCCTGGCGTGACGAGCCTCGAAGGCTACAACGTTCGGCACATGGATGCGGAGGGGCTGCGAGCGGCCAGTGGCGTCGCCGCACCGCCGTCGGTGGTCACGGGAGACCTGTCGTTCATCTCGCTGGCGCTCGTGCTTCCCGCCGTCGCCGCGACGATGGCGGCAGGCGGCGACGCGGTGCTGCTGGTCAAGCCCCAGTTCGAAGTGGGACGCACTGCCGTGCGCGGCGGCCTGGTCACCGATCCGGCGCTTCGCGCCGAGGCTGTCGCGGATGTGCTGTGGAGCGCCTGGGACGCCGGGTTGGGCACCCGCGGGGTCATCGCCTCGCCACTGACCGGCACGCACGGCAACGCGGAGTATCTCGTGCATCTCGCCGCGGGCACCGGCGCGAATCCGACAGAATGGCTGGACACGATCTCCGAACTGACAGGAGCCCGATGACCGACTCCGAGCGGTACATTCTCGTCGTCGTGCGCGGCGGTGATGACACCCGCGACGCCGCGGAGAGCGTCATCACGGCGCTGCGCGTCGCGGGCGCCGTGCCCGTTCTCGACGAGGTCGACGCGGCCGAGATGTGCGCGGCTCGCCCTGACGTCGACGGTCTGGCAGTGCTCGGACGAGACGTGCACGTGTCACAGATCGAACTGGCGATCGTGCTCGGCGGCGATGGCAGCATCCTGCGGGCGGCGGAACTGGTGCGTGGCGGAACGGCGCCGGTGCTCGGCATCAACCTCGGGCACGTCGGATTCCTCGCCGAGAGCGAGCGGGACGACATGGACGAGGCGGTCCGTCGCGTCATCTCACGCGAGTACGAGGTCGAGGAGAGACTCGCCCTCCAGGTGCGCATCAAGGATGACACCGACACCGTCGTGTACGAGACCTGGGCGCTGAACGAGGCGACGGTGGAGAAGGCCGCGCGGGAACGGATGCTCGAGGTCGCGATCGAGGTGGACGGGAGGCCGCTGTCGGCGTTCGGCTGCGACGGGGTGGTCGTCTCGACCCCGACCGGGTCCACCGCCTACAACTTCTCGGCCGGTGGTCCCGTCATCTGGCCGACCGTGCAGGCGATCGCCGTCGTGCCGCTGTCGGCGCACGCGCTGTTCGCCAAGCCGCTCGTGGTCGGCCCCGACCACGCGGTCGCGATCGAGCTCATCGAGGGAACCGGGGGCAGCGGGGTGCTCTGGTGCGACGGACGTCGCTCGCACGAGCTCCCGCCGGGAGCGCGCGTGGTCGTGCGGCGGGCGACCGATCCCGTTCGGCTCGCGCGGCTCCACCAGGCCGCGTTCACGGACAGACTGGTGCGCAAGTTCCGACTGCCCGTGGAGGGATGGCGCGGACCGGGCACCTCGCCGACAACGGCGACGCTGCGCACGTCGCCCCCCGAGGGGGAGGGGCACCCGTGATCGAGGAGATGCGTCTTCGCGATCTGGGGGTGATCGCCGAGGCGACCCTTCCCATCGGTCCCGGGTTCACCGCGATCACCGGAGAGACCGGCGCGGGCAAGACGATGGTCGTGACCGGGCTGGGGCTGCTGCTCGGGCAGCGGGCGGATTCCGGCGCTGTGCGAGCGGGCGCCGGGCGGGCCTCGGTCGACGGCGTGTGGATCGTCCCGAAGGCGGGCGCGGTCGTCGACCGCGTACGAGACGCCGGCGGTGACGTCGAGGAACTGGGCGACGGACGCGCGGAGCTGTTCGTCGGTCGCTCGGTGTCGCGCGAGGGTCGTGGCCGAGCGTCGGTCGGCGGACGGGCCGCGCCCGCCGGGGTGCTGGCGGATCTCGCCGAAGAGCTCGTCGTCGTGCACGGGCAGTCCGATCAGCTCCGCCTGCGCTCCGCCGTCGCACAGCGCGACGCCCTCGACCGCTTCGGCGGCGCCGAGATCGCGGCTCCGCTCGCGGCGTATCGAGACGCGTACGACCGCTGGCGTGCCCTCGACGCGGAACTCACCTCGCTGACCTCCGACCGCGACGATCGCCGGGCGGAGGCCGAACGTCTCCGGGCCGAGATCGCAGAGATCGAACAGGCGGCGCCGCAGCCGGGCGAAGATGCCGAGCTCACGGCGCGCGCCGAGCGGCTGGCCAACATCGAGGAGCTCCGCATGGCCGCGGCCACCGCCCACGAGGCGCTCTCCGGCGAGTCCGGGGGGCCCGACGCCACCGCGCTCCTGGCCGATGCGCGCCGTGCCGTGGAGAGGGCGTCCGATCGCGACGCCGAGCTGGCGGCGTTCGGCGAGCAGCTCGCCGAGATCGGGTATCGGGTCACCGACCTCGCGACCGAGATCGCCGCGTACCTCGCCGATCTCGATGAGTCCGGACCACACGAGCTGGCCGCCGTCGAAGATCGGCGTGCGGTGCTCGGATCGCTCGTCCGCGCGCACGGCAGCCTCGAGGCCGCGATCGATCTTCTGGACACGGGTTCGGCACGCCTGGCGGAGCTCGACGACGACGGCGATCGCCTCGACCGCCTGGCCGCGGAACGGGATGCGGTTGCGACAGAGCTCGACGCGGCAGCCGACGCACTGACCGCCGCCCGCACCGCGGCCGCGAGCCGACTGGCCGATGCGGTCTCGGCGGAACTGCGCGACCTGGCCATGCCGGATGCGGCCGTGACGGTCGAGGTCTCTCCGGCGGGCCCGTCGACGGCCGGGCGGGATGACGTGCAGATCCTGTTGGCCCCGCATCCCGGGGCTCAGCCGCGGCCCGTCTCGCGTGGCGCATCGGGGGGAGAGCTCAGCCGAGTCATGCTCGCCATCGAGGTCGTGATCGCCGCGACCGACCCCGTTCCCACCTTCGTGTTCGACGAGGTCGACGCCGGCATCGGGGGAGCGGCGGCGATCGAGGTCGGTCGGCGTCTCGCCCGACTTGCACGGTCGTCTCAGGTGATCGCCGTCACGCATCTCGCGCAGGTGGCGGCCTTCGCCTCCAATCACCTCTCGGTCGTCAAAGCGAGCGACGGATCCGTGACGGCCTCGAGCGTGCGCCGCCTCGAGGGTGCCGAACGAGAAGCCGAGATGGCCCGGCTGCTGTCGGGCATGCCCGACAGCGATGCCGCTCTCACCCACGCGCGCGAGTTGCTCGACCTCGGCGCGGAACGCGACTGATAGGATCGAAGCCCGTGACGCAGACTCCCGGTGACGGACTTTCCCCCCACGACACCACGAAGCACATCTTCGTGACAGGCGGTGTCGTCTCCTCCCTCGGCAAGGGTCTCACGGCGGCCAGCCTCGGCAACCTGCTCACGGCGCGAGGTCTTCGCGTCGTGATGCAGAAGCTCGACCCCTACCTGAACGTCGACCCGGGAACGATGAACCCGTTCCAGCACGGCGAGGTCTTCGTGACCGACGACGGTGCCGAGACCGATCTCGACATCGGTCATTACGAGCGCTTCCTCGACATCGAGCTCAGCCAGGCCGCCAACGTCACGACCGGTCAGGTCTACTCGCAGGTGATCGCGCGCGAGCGGCGAGGCGAGTACCTCGGCGACACGGTGCAGGTGATCCCGCACATCAGCGACGAGATCAAACGCCGGATGCGTCTGCAGGCCGACGAGACGCCGAAGCCCGACGTGATCATCACCGAGATCGGCGGCACCGTCGGCGACATCGAGTCGCAGCCGTTCATCGAGTCTGCCCGGCAGATCCGTCATGAGCTCGGACGCGGCAACGTGTTCTTCGTCCACGTCTCCCTCGTGCCGTTCATGGGTGCGTCGGGGGAGCAGAAGACGAAGCCGACGCAGCACTCGGTCGCCGCGCTCCGGTCGATCGGCATCCAGCCCGATGCGCTCGTGCTGCGCAGCGACCGGCCCGTCACCGAGTCCAACAAGCGCAAGATCGCCCTCATGTGCGACGTCGACGAGGACGCGGTGGTCAACGCCGTCGACGTGCCGAGCATCTACGACATCCCGTCGATGCTCCACGACCAGCACCTCGACTCCTACATCGTGCGCGCGCTCGGTCTCGAGCGCGCCACCGACGTGGACTGGTCTCGATGGGCACGAGTGCTCCAGGCGGTGCACAATCCGAAGCACGAGGTGACGATCGGCCTCGTCGGCAAGTACATCGATCTGCCCGACGCCTACCTGTCGGTCACGGAGGCGGTCAAGGCCGGCGGGTTCGCCCACGAGACGCATGTGAACATCACCTGGATCCCGTCCGATCTGTGCGAGACGCCCGACGGCGCTGCGAAGGCGCTCGGCGGCCTCGACGGCATCATCGTCCCCGGGGGCTTCGGCATCCGCGGCATCGAGGGGAAGCTCGGCGCGCTGAGATTCGCCCGGGAGCAGGGGATCCCCACGCTGGGCATCTGCCTCGGCCTGCAGTGCATGGTCATCGAGTACGCGCGGAACGTCGCCGGCATCGACGGGGCCTCGTCGAGCGAATTCGATCCCGGCACGCCGGCTCCGGTCATCGCGACCATGGCCGAACAGGTCGACATCATCGATCGCGGCGATCTCGGCGGCACCATGCGCCTGGGGCTGTATCCCGCCGACCTCGGCGAGGGGTCTCTGGCCGCGGAGGTCTACGGCGCCGCACGGATCGAAGAGCGGCACCGTCACCGGTACGAGGTCAACAACGCCTACCGCGACGCGATCGCCACCGCCGGGCTGCGCTTCTCGGGCCTGTCGCCGGATCGCAACCTCGTCGAGTTCGTGGAGCTGCCACGGGACGTGCATCCGTACTACATCGCCACGCAGGCGCATCCGGAGCTCCGCTCGCGCCCGACCGACCCGCATCCGCTGTTCCGTGGGCTCATCGGAGCAGCCCTGGAGCGACACCGTTCGAGCGAGCTGTTCGATGTCGACGATGAGTGAGTCATTGAGCGACGAGCCCGTCGAGGTCGAGATCGTCGACACCGAGCTCGTGTACGAGGGTCGTGTGTGGGATGTGCGCAGCGACACCTTCCGCTACGGCGGGGGCGAGATCGTGCGTCAGTACGTCGATCACCCCGGTGCCGCCGCGGTCGTCGCCGTCGACGACGAGGGCCGGGTGCTGCTCATCCAGCAGTACCGCCATCCGATCCGTCGACGCGACTGGGAGATCCCGGCGGGGCTCCTCGATGTCGAGGGCGAGGAGCCGCTCGAGACGGCGCGACGCGAACTCGCCGAAGAGGTCGACCTCGAGGCGGAGCGCTGGGAGAGTCTCGTCAGCATCTTCACCACCCCGGGAGGCAACGACGAGGTCGTGCACCTCTTCCTCGCACGGGGCCTGCGTTCTGTCGGAACGCCTCACGACCGTGAGGACGAGGAAGCCGACATCCGTCAGGAGTGGATGCCTCTCGGACAGGCCGTCGAGGGCGTGCTCGCCGGCCGATTCCGCAACGGGATCCTCGCCGTCGGCGTGCTCGCGGCGTCTCACCGGCTGCACGAGGCCGCGGCGAAGGACTGACGTGCACGTCGATCGTGCCGTCGACGCGTATCTGCGCCACGTCACGGTGGAACGGGGCCTGTCGGAGCATACCCTCGGCGCCTATCGGCGCGACCTGGCGGTGTACTCCGCGTGGCTGAACGACCAGGGGATCACCGACACGTCCGGCATCGTCTCCGAGACGGTCTCGGCGTTCATCGCCGAGCGGGCCGCCCAGGATCCGCCACCGGCATCGAGTTCGCTCGCACGCCTGCAGTCCTCCGTGCGGGGCTGGCATCGATTCCTGGTGCGCGAAGAGATCGAGCGTTCCGACCCCGCGGCCCGGCTGCGCCCGCCGCGAGCGCCTCGACGCCTTCCGAAAGCCCTCCGGATCGACCAGGTCGAGGCTCTCCTGGATGCTTCCGGTCCCTCGCCGGCGGCCGCAGTCCCCGGCGATGAGATCGGCCTGCGCGACCGTGCGCTCCTGGAGCTGCTGTACGCGACGGGTGCGCGCGTTTCAGAGATCGTGCAGCTCGACGTCGACGACATGGCGCACGGAGACATCGTCAGGGTGCGCGGCAAGGGCGCGAAGGAGCGCATCGTCCCGGTCGGGTCCTACGCGCAGGCAGCCGTCGAGGCCTATCTGACCCGTGCGCGTCCGGAGCTGTCGCGGCGCGGTCGGGCGACGCCTCGGCTGTTCCTCGGCGCACGCGGCGCACCCCTGTCGCGGCAGAGCGCGTGGTTGGTGCTGCAGCAGGCGGCCGAGCGCGCATCGCTCACCGCCCATGTTTCCCCCCACACGCTTCGCCACTCGTTCGCCACCCACCTGCTCCAGGGCGGGGCGGACGTCCGCGTCGTGCAGGAGCTGCTCGGACATGCGTCGGTTGCGACGACCCAGATCTACACGCACGTGAGCGTCGATGCGCTGCGCGACGTGTACGTCACGTCGCATCCTCGCGCGCGCTGACCCGCGGGTCAGCCGGGCCTGGCGCCGGGGGATGACTAGAATCGGTGCACGTTATGGCGAAGGCAGGAGAGTCGGTGGCGGCAACCAAACGCGGCGAGACGAAGGCGTCCGGTGACGAGACGGTCCTCGGTCCGACCGGGCGGCCCTATCGCGGATTCGCCACTCCGCCCGCGCTCGATGGGCACGGCCCCGCGCGCATCGTGTCCCTGTGCAACCAGAAGGGCGGAGTCGGCAAGACGACGACGACCATCAACCTCGCAGCGGCGCTGGCCGGATACGGCCGCAAGGTGCTCGCCGTCGACTTCGACCCGCAGGGCGCCCTGTCGGCCGGCCTCGGCATTCAGACGCACGACATCCCGACGATCTACGACCTGCTGCTGAACACCAAGCGCGACCCGCACGAGGTGATCGTGCCGAGCCGCGTCGACGGTCTCGACATCATCCCGGCCAACATCGATCTCTCGGCTGCGGAAGTTCACCTCGTCAACGAAGTGGCGCGCGAGCAGATCCTCGCCCAGGTGCTGCGCAAGGTCGCCAAGGAGTACGACGTCATCCTCGTCGACTGCCAGCCCTCGCTCGGTCTGCTCACCGTGAATGCGCTCACCGCGAGCCACGGCGTGATCATCCCGCTGGAGTGCGAGTTCTTCGCACTGCGCGGTGTCGCGCTGCTCATCGAGACGATCGACAAGGTGCGCGACCGCCTGAATCCCACCATCACCCTCGACGGCGTCCTGGCGACGATGTACGACCCTCGCACCCTGCACTCGCGCGAGGTGCTGGAGCGCGTCGTCGAGGCCTTCGGCGACGATGTGCTCGAGACGGTGATCGGCCGCACGGTGAAGTTCCCGGACGCCTCGGTCTCGGGCATGCCGATCACGGAATTCGCGCCCGAGCACTCGGCCGCCCAGGCGTACCTGCGCCTGGCTCGAGAGCTGGTCGACCGTGGCGCCGTCGCCTGAGCATCCCGAGGACACCGCCGCGGAATCGGACGATGCCTCGCTCGTCGCGGCGGAGGATGCCGGTGACGGCTTCCGGGTATCGCTGGGCGTGTTCGACGGTCCCTTCGACCTGCTGCTTCAGCTCATCTCGAAGCACGAACTCGACATCACCGAGGTCTCCCTGAGCCGAGTGACCGACGAGTTCATCGCGTATCTGAGAGACCTCGGGCCCGACGAGCTCGACGAGGCTTCGGAGTTCCTCGTCGTCGCGGCCACCCTCCTGGACATGAAGGTCGCGGGTCTCCTGCCGCAGGGCGAACTGGTCGACGCCGAGGCCGTCGCGCTGCTCGAGGCGCGAGACCTGCTCTTCGCACGCCTGCTGCAGTACCGGGCCTTCAAGGAGGTGTCCGCCTGGTTCGAGCGGTCCCTGCGCCGCGAGGACCGGCGTCACACCCGCTCGGTGAAACTCGAGGACAAGCACCGTTCGGCCGTGCCTGAGCTGGTGTGGACGCTCAGTGCCGACGACTTCGCGGCGATCGCGATGATGGCGTTCGCGCCCAAGGAGATTCCGCTGGTCGGCCTGGACCACCTGCACGCGCCGCTCGTCAGCATCCGGGAACAGGCGGCCGTCGTGGTCACGTTGCTTCGGGATGCCGGAACCCTCAGCTTCCGTGATCTCGTGTCGGGTATCACCCAGACGGGCATCATCGTCGCTCGATTCCTGTCGGTGCTCGAGCTGCACCGTCACGCGGCACTGTCCTTCGAGCAGCTCGAGCCGCTCGGGGAGCTCACCCTGCGCTGGACGGCACCGCGCTGGTCCGACGAGAACCTCGCCACTCTGGGAGCCGACTATGACCGATGACACGAACGCGATCGAGCCGCCGACCCGCCCGCAGGACACCGGCTCGGTCGTCCGGCGGCTGGAGGCCATCCTGCTGGTCGTCGACGAGCCGCAGAGCCTCGTGAGCCTGGCGACGGCCGTGGGGAGCCCCGTCCCTGCCGTGCGTCAAGCGGTCGAGGCTCTCGTCGCCGACTACGACGGCGAGTCCGGCGGTCCCCGCCGCGGCTTCGAGCTGCGCGAGGTGGGTGGCGGATGGCGACTGTACGTGCGTGAAGAGCATGATGACGTCGTGCAGGAGTTCGTCAGCGGACAGGCGCCGTCCCGGCTGTCGCAGGCGGCGCTGGAGACGCTCGCTGTCATCGCCTACAAGCAGCCGATCACGCGCGGGCAGATCGCGTCCATTCGAGCGGTGAACGTCGATTCCGTCGTGCGTACCCTCCTCGCCCGCGGCCTCATCACCGAGCTGTTCGCCGATCCGGATACCGGCGCCTTGAACTACGGCACGACGGATGCGCTGCTGGTGAACCTGGGCATCAATTCCCTCGACGAGCTCCCGCCGATCTCGCCGCTGCTCGACGACGGCTCGACCGGATTCGACGCGGAGGTG
Organism: Microbacterium sp. MTN4-26; assembly: GCF_042846595.1. Classification (NCBI taxonomy): domain Bacteria; kingdom Bacillati; phylum Actinomycetota; class Actinomycetes; order Micrococcales; family Microbacteriaceae; genus Microbacterium; species Microbacterium sp. MTN4-26. Next base: position 4,423 of record NZ_BTGO01000032.1, on the reverse strand, counting down.
ATCCGATGACCGCCGCGGGACCCGAAGGTGTGCGGCTGCAGAAGGTGCTCGCGCAGGCGGGTGTGGCGTCGCGCCGCGTGGCCGAAGAGATGATCGTCGCCGGCCGGGTGCGCGTGAACGGGGTCGTCGTCACCGAACTCGGCACCCGCATCGCCCCCGAGACCGATCTCGTCGATGTCGACGGCACGGCCGTGCAGCTGGATGCCACGAAGCGCTATGTGATGCTCAACAAACCGCGAGGTGTCGTCAGTTCCCTGCGCGACGACCGGGGGCGCCCCGATCTGCGCCGCTACACCGACCGCTTCGAGGAGCGCCTGTTCAATGTCGGTCGCCTCGACGCCGATACGAGTGGCCTGCTCGTGCTCACCAACGACGGTGAGCTGTCCCACGTGCTCGCGCACCCGTCCTTCGGCGTCACCAAGGTCTACATCGCCAAGGTGGCGGGGCGGGTGAGCGCGCAGACGGTCGCCGCCCTGCTTCGCGGCATCGACCTGGACGACGGCCCGATCGCGGCCGACAAGGCGCGCATCCTGTCGACGAGTGCCGCGGGCGACGGGTCCCTCGTGGAGCTCACCCTGCACTCGGGTCGCAACCGTATCGTGCGACGGATGATGGACGCCGTCGGCCACCCCGTCGAGGATCTGGTGCGTCGCCAGTTCGGACCGCTCCACCTGGGCACGCTCCCAGCCGGCAAGACCCGGGAATTGACTACAGTGGAGCGCGGCGCGCTGCTGACCCTCTCTCGCGGCGGCCCATCCACCCCCTCTCCGGAGAATCCGTGACCGACGCCTTCGATCAGCCACGCGCCGGCGGCATCGACCGCCTGTCTGCGCGCTCGTCGGGGACCGTGCGCGTCGTCGGGGCGGGGCTGCTCGGCGCGAGCATCGGGCACGCGCTCGTCGCCCTCGGCGTCGACGTCGTGCTCGCCGACACGTCGCCGGCGCAGCTTCGTCTGGCGATCGACTACGGTGCCGGCCGAGCCGCGCGCGAGGACGACGACCCGTCGCTGGTGGTCGTCTCCGTGCCGCCGGATGTGACCGCCGACGTCGTCGCCGCCGAGCTCGCCCGTTTCCCGGACGCCGTGGTCACCGACGTCGCCAGCGTGAAGCTCGAGCCGCTGCGGGCGCTGCGCGAGCGCGGCGTCGACCTCACGCGCTACATCGGATCGCATCCGCTGGCCGGCCGTGAGCGCGGGGGAGCGATCTCCGCACGTGCGGACATCTTCATCGGGCGTCCCTGGGTCGTCTGCCGTGATCGCGAGACCCGCGCAGCCGACCTCGCGGTCGTCGAGGGCTTGATCCTCGACCTCGGAGCCACGCCCATCGAGATGTCGCCCGAGGAGCACGACCACTCCGTCGCCCTGGTCTCCCACGTGCCGCAGCTGGTCGCCAGCCTGCTCGCCGGCCGTTTCGTCGACGCCCCCGAGGGGTCGCTGCGTCTGGCCGGTCAGGGCGTGCGCGACACCACCCGAATCGCGGCGTCCGCCCCCGAACTGTGGGTCCAGATCCTCGGCGCCAACGCGGCGCCGGTCGTCGACGTTCTCGACGAGCTCGCCGCGGACCTCACGCAGGTGGCGGACGCGCTCCGCGACCCCGAAGCCACCGGCGCCCGCCGCGCCGTGGCCGATACCATCCGGCGCGGCAACGACGGCGTCGAGCGCCTCCCCGGAAAACATGGCCAGAACCGTCGTTTCGAGAGCGTCGTCGTGATGGTCGACGACCGGGCCGGGCAGCTCGGCCGGCTGTTCGGCGACCTCGGCGACCTCGACGTGAACGTCGAGGACCTGCGCCTGGAACACTCCCCGGGCGCACAGTTCGGTCTCGCCGAGATCAGCGTCGCCCCGGGCGTCGTGCATCGCTGCGTCGACGGACTGCAGGCGCGCGGCTGGAAGATAGCGAGTACAACCCATGACTGATCTGTCCACACCCGCGGGGGCCACGCCACCCGCACCCACTCCGTCGTCTGGCGAGACCTCACCCGTGACCATCGTCGCGGTCGACGGTCCCGCCGGCAGCGGCAAGTCGAGCGTGTCGAAGGAGGTCGCCCGCCGGCTCGGGTTCGGCTACCTCGACACCGGAGCGGCATATCGCGCGCTCGCATGGCACGCCGTCGAGCGCGGCGTCGACACCTCCGATTCCGCCGCCGTCCTCGATGCGACCGGCGACTTCGAGTACGCCATCTCGCTCGACCCCGACCGGTACTGGGTGCGTGTCGGCGACGTCGACGTGACCGATGCGATTCGGCAGACCCGGGTGACGGAGGCCGTCAGCGGGGTCGCCCGCGTGCCGGCCGTGCGCCAGTCCGTCAACGCCATGTTCCGCGCCATGGTCGTCGGATCCGGCCGGGTCGGCGTGGTCGTCGAAGGGCGTGACATCACCACGGTCGTGGCTCCGGATGCGCCGGTGCGCATCCTGCTGACCGCCGCCCCCGAGGTGCGCGCCGCGCGCCGCAGCGCCGAGCTCACCGGCGACGACACCGCGGCTGTCGCCGACGCGCTGCGTCGTCGCGACTGCGCCGATTCGAAGGTCGTCGACTTCCTCACCGCCGCGGAAGGCGTGACAGTGGTCGACTCGACCGAGCTCGACTTCGAGCAGACCGTCGACGCCGTGCTCGGCGTCGTCGCCGAGGGAGGGGTGCGCTGATGGCCGCCGACGAGGAATACACCGCCGGCCCCGACGATCTCGAGGCCACGCTCGCCGACATGGACGATGAGCTCGCCGACCAGCGGGCCACCGCGCTGCGCGCGTCGTTGCAGGACTACGATCTCGACGACGAGGACGCCGCGCTGCTGGATGGCGCTGTGGTGGGCGAGGACGGCATCGAGTATCTGCCGGCGCTGCCTGTCGTGGCGATCGTCGGGCGCCCGAACGTCGGCAAGTCCGCGCTCGTGAACCGCATCCTCGGCCGTCGTGAGGCCGTGGTCGAGGACACCCCCGGAGTCACGCGCGACCGAGTCACGTACAAGGCCGAGTGGCTCGACCGTCGCTTCTCTCTCGTGGACACCGGCGGGTGGGAGCCGGATACCCGCGGCATCGACGCGTCCGTCGCCGCGCAGGCCGAGGTGGCGATCGATCTGTCCGACGTGGTGCTGTTCGTCGTCGACGCGATGGTGGGGGCGACCTCCACCGACGAGCACGTCGTCAAGCTCCTCCGCAAGAGTGGCAAGCCGGTCTTCCTCGTCGCCAACAAGATCGACGACGCGCGTCAGGAGCCTGAGGCGGCAGCGCTGTGGAACCTGGGTCTCGGTCAGCCGCACCCGGTCTCGGCGATCCACGGTCGCGGGGTCGCCGACCTCCTCGACGAGATCATGAAGGTGCTCCCGACCGTCTCGGCCGTGGCATCCGCCGAGATCGGCGGACCGCGCCGGGTCGCGATCCTCGGCCGCCCGAACGTCGGAAAGTCCTCGCTGCTGAACAAGGCCGCCGGTGAAGAGCGGGTCGTCGTGAACGAGCTCGCGGGCACCACCCGCGACCCGGTGGATGAGATCGTCGAGCTGGGCGGCAAGATGTGGCGCCTGGTCGACACGGCCGGCATCCGCAGGCGTGTGCACCTATCGCAGGGCGCCGACTTCTACGCATCGCTGCGCACGTCGGCGGCGCTCGAGAAGGCGGAGGTCGCGGTCGTCGTGATCGACGTGACCCAGCCGATCAGCGTGCAGGACCTCAACATCATCGACCTCGTGCTCGAATCGGGCCGGGCGCTCGTGATCGCCTACAACAAGTGGGATCGCCTGAACGACGACGACATGGACGGGCAGGACCGGCGGCGGTTCCTCGAACGGGAGATCGAGCGCGACCTCGCGCACGTCGCCTGGGCGCCTCGCGTGAACATCTCCGCGAAGACCGGCCGTCACCTCGACAAGCTCGTGCCCGCGCTGGAGACCGCCCTCGCGTCGTGGGATCAGCGCATCCCGACCGGCAAGTTCAACGCGTTCCTCTCGGAGCTCGTGGCCGAGCATCCCCACCCGCTGCGTGGCGGCAAGCAGCCGCGCATTCTGTTCGGCACGCAGGCAGCGAGCCGACCGCCGACATTCGTGCTGTTCACCACGGGCTTCCTCGACCCGGGCTATCGCCGGTTCATCCAGCGGCGCCTGCGCGAGATCTACGGCTTCGAGGGTTCGCCGATCGTGCTGAACATGCGCATCCGCGAACGCCGCCAGCGATCCTGATCCCTCCGAGCCTGAGGCGCGGCGCTTCTCCCCGGCTGCGGGCGGCGCTTCTCCCCAGCTGTGGGCGGCGCTTCTCCCCAGCCATGTCCCACTTTCTGTCGCTATGAGCCCGCAGAAGAGCGGTTTCTGGGACATACCTCCCGGCGATCGGCAGCCATGTCCCACTTTCTGTCGGTGTGAGCCCGCAGAAGAGCAGTTTCTGGGACATACCTCCCGGCGATCGGCATCCATGTCCACTTTCTGTCGGTGTGGGCC
>NZ_BTGO01000031.1:0-15966 GCF_042846595.1 Microbacterium sp. MTN4-26 | reverse complement strand
AAGAGCCGCCATGCCGACCGAAAGTGGGACATGCCTCCGCCCCGCAACGCCTACCCTCCGGCGGACTTGCGCATCACGCGGCACTGGCTTATCGTTGAATCGATTCATAGACGCCTGAGGAGCGCTACTCGATGACGAGCCACACCCCGACGCGGGTCTGCTTCGAACTGCAGATCAAGCCCGAGCTCCTCGACGAGTACATCGCCCGCCATTCTCCGGTCTGGCCCGAGATGCTCGTCGAGATCGCCGCCGCCGGGCGCCGCAACTACTCCCTCTTCCTCGCCGAGGGCGGCCGCCTCGTGGGCTACTACGAGACCGACGACGACGACGCGGCGCAGGCCTACCTCGCCGGCAGCGAGGTCGCCGCGCGATGGGAGGCCGACATGTCCCGATTCTTCGTCGACCTCTCCGGTCGCCCCGACCAGGCCGCCACCCCCCTCACCGAGATCTTCAACCTGCACGACCAGCTCGCTGCCACCGGCACGGCTCCGACCGAAGAAGGCACTGCATCATGACGACGCTGTCCGACGACATCCTCACCCAGCTCGAAGGCCAGGGCATCGAGCTGCCCAGCTGGGCGTTCGGCAACTCCGGCACCCGCTTCCGCGTGTGGACCACCGAAGGCACGCCGCGCGACCCGCGCGAGAAGATCGCCGACGCCGCGCAGGTCAACAAGCACACCGCGCTGGCGCCGTCGGTCGCCCTCCACATCCCGTGGGACACCGTCGACGACTACGCCGAGCTGCGCTCCTACGCCGAAGACCTCGGGGTCACTCTCGGAACGGTCAACTCCAATACGTTCCAGGACGAGGACTACAAGTTCGGCGCCCTCACCCACCACGACGACCGCATCCGCCAGAAGGCGGTCGACCACCACCTCGAGTGCATCGACATCATGGATGCGACCGGGTCGCGTGACCTCAAGATCTGGCTCGCCGAGGGATCGAACTATCCCGGCCAGATGGACATGCGCGCCCGGCAGGACCGCCTGAACGACTCGCTGCAGAAGATCTACGCGCGCCTCGGCGACGACCAGCGCCTGGTGCTGGAGTACAAGTTCTTCGAGCCGTCGTTCTACCACACCGATGTTCCGGACTGGGGAACCTCGTACGCCCAGGTCGCGACGCTCGGCGACAAGGCGATGGTGTGCCTCGACACCGGCCACCACGCGCCCGGCACCAACATCGAGTTCATCGTCATGCAGCTGCTGCGCCTCGGCAAGCTCGGCTCGTTCGACTTCAACTCCCGCTTCTATGCCGACGACGACCTGATCGTCGGCGCAGCCGACCCCTTCCAGCTGTTCCGCATCCTGTTCGAGGTCATCCGCGGCGGGGGACTGAACAACCCCGACGTGGCCTTCATGCTCGATCAGTGCCACAACATCGAGGACAAGATCCCCGGCCAGATCCGCTCCGTTCTCAACGTGCAGGAGATGACCGCCCGGGCGCTCCTCGTCGACCGGGAGGCCCTCGACGCCGCGCAGGCCGCGAACGACGTGCTCGCCGCCAACGCCGTGTTCATGGATGCGTTCTACACCGACGTGCGTCCGGCGCTCGCGCAGTGGCGCGAGTCGCGGGGACTGCCGGCCGACCCGATGGCCGCCTATGCCGCCTCGGGGTATCAGCAGAAGATCGTCGCCGAGCGGGTCGGCGGCACGCAGGCCGGCTGGGGCGCCTGATCCGATGACCACCGTCGCCGACCGCGTGCTCGACGGGCCCCACGGCCCGCTGCGCGTGCGCACCTACGTCCCCGCCGCACCGGCAGCCGCCGGCCTGGTGTGGGCGCACGGCGGTGGGTTCGCCCACGGCGACCTCGACATGCCCGAGGCCGACGGGGTCGCGCGCGCGTTCGCCGAGCTCGGCATCGCGGTCGTGTCGGTGGACTATCGGCTGGCGCCGCCGTTCCGGTACCCGGTCGCGCGCGAGGAGGTCGCCTTCGCGTACGCGTGGGCGGCCGCATCCGATCTGACGACCGGCCCGTGGGCGCTCGGCGGCGCGAGCGCGGGCGCGAATCTCGCCACCGGGGCCACCCTCAAGACCCTGCACGCCGGCGGCGAGACACCCCCGCTCCTTGTGCTCGCCTATCCGACGCTGCACCCCGTGCAACCCGCGCCCGACGACGCGTTGCGCGCAGCTCTCGACGCCGAGCCCGACGCCGACAGATTCGGACCCGACGTCGTGAGCGCGATGTACGAGAACTACCTCGGCGCACCGGTGTCGACCGCCGATGTCTACGCCGCGCCCGGCCTGGCGTCGGCAGCGGAGCTCGCCGGCTTCCCGCCCACGATCATGATCAACGACGAGGTCGACGAACTGCGCGTCTCGGGCGAGGCGTTCGCCCAGACCCTGCGAGCCGCCCGCGTCGACGTCGCCTGCTCCACCGAGCCGGGCACCCAGCACGGGCACCTCAACCGCCCGGAAGAGGGAGCCGCGCAACCGTCGATCGAGCGCTTCGCCGCGCGCATCCTGGCCCTTGCCTCGCACGATCCCGATCCCGATCCCCGCCCCACCCGCACGACTCCCACGACCAGCGCTCCGCAGTCGCTTTCTGCGGATGCGACGACCCCGTAACCCGCACTTCACGACTGCGGAACCGCAGCCGAACGATCCCTACGAAGGAAACGTCATGACGAATCCCGCCGCGGCCGACCTGATCGCCCGTTCCAACCGCTTGGGCGCCGACCCGAAGAACACGAACTACGCCGGGGGGAACACCTCGGCAAAGGGCACCGAGATCGACCCGGTCACCGGTGAGCCGGTCGAGCTGCTGTGGGTGAAGGGGTCCGGCGGCGACCTCGGCACGCTGCAGGAGAAGGGTCTCGCGGTGCTGCGCCTGGACCGCATGCGCTCGCTCGTGAACGTCTACCCCGGCCTCGAGCGCGAGGATGAGATGGTCGCGGCCTTCGACCACTGCCTGTTCGGCAAGGGCGGCGCTGCTCCCTCGATCGACACGGCGATGCACGGCCTGGTCGACGCCGCCCACGTCGACCACCTGCACCCGGATTCGGGCATCGCGATCGCCACCGCCGCCGACGGCGAGCAGCTGACGGCGACCATCTTCGGCGACAAGGTCGTGTGGGTACCGTGGCGTCGCCCCGGCTTCCAGCTGGGGCTGGACATCGCGGAGATCAAGGCGAAGAACCCGCAGGCGGTCGGCTGCATCCTCGGCGGCCACGGCATCACCGCGTGGGGCGACACCTCCGAGGAGTCCGAGAAGAACTCGCTGTGGATCATCGACACCGCCGCGGCCTACATCGCCGAGCACGGTGCGGATGCGCCCTTCGGCGCCGAGCGCGCCGGCTTCGGCGCCCTGCCCGAGGCCGAGCGACGCGCGAAGGCCGCCGCGCTGGCTCCGACCATCCGCGGCATCGCCTCGCACGACAAGCCGATGGTCGGGCATTTCACCGACGCCGACGTCGTGCTGGAGTTCCTCGCGTCCGAGAAGGCACCCGCCCTCGCCGAGCTCGGCACGAGCTGCCCCGACCACTTCCTGCGCACCAAGGTCAAGCCGATGATCCTCGACCTGCCTGCCGACGCATCCGTCGACGCTGCCATCGCGCGCCTGGGCGAGCTGCACGAGGAGTACCGCGCCGACTACACCGCCTACTACGAGGCCCACGCCGACGCCGAGTCACCCGCGATCCGCGGCGCCGACCCGCTCATCGTGCTCGTCCCGGGCGTCGGGATGTTCTCGTTCGGCGCGAACAAGCAGACCGCGCGCGTCGCGGGCGAGTTCTACATCAACGCCATCAACGTGATGCGCGGCGCCGAGGCCCTGTCGACCTACTCCCCGATCTCGGATGCGGAGAAGTTCCGCATCGAGTACTGGGCCCTCGAAGAGGCCAAGCTGCAGCGCATGCCGAAGCCCAAGAGCCACCAGGGCCGCGTCGCGTTCGTCACCGGCGCCGCATCCGGCATCGGCAAGGCCATCGCGACCCGTCTGGCTGCCGAGGGCGCGTGCGTGATCGTCGCGGATCTCGACCTCGAGAAGGCGCAGGCCGCCGCCGCGGAGCTCGGCAGCACCGACGTCGCGATCGGCGTGGCCGCCAACGTCGCCGAGGCCGACGCGATCCAGGCCGCGTTCGACGAAGCGGTGCTCGCCTTCGGCGGCGTCGACCTCGTGGTCAACAACGCCGGACTGTCGCTGTCGAAGCCGCTGCTGGAGACCACCGAGAAGGACTGGGACCTGCAGCACGATGTCATGGCCAAGGGCTCCTTCCTGGTGTCGAAGGCCGCGGCGCGCATCCTCATCGCTCAGAAGCTCGGCGGCGACATCATCTACATCTCGTCGAAGAACTCCGTGTTCGCAGGCCCGAACAACATCGCCTACTCCGCGACCAAGGCCGACCAGGCGCACCAGGTGCGACTTCTCGCGGTCGAGCTCGGCGAGCACGGCGTGCGCGTGAACGGGATCAACCCCGACGGCGTCGTCCGCGGATCGGGCATCTTCGCCTCCGGGTGGGGCGCGAACCGTGCCGCCACCTACGGCGTCGCCGAAGAGGACCTCGGCCAGTTCTACGCCAACCGCACGATCCTCAAGCGCGAGGTCGTGCCCGAGAACGTCGCCGACGCGGTCTACGTGCTCACCGGGCCCGAGCTCTCCCGCACGACGGGCCTGCACATCCCGGTCGACTCCGGCGTCGCCGCCGCGTTCCTGCGATGACGTCCGCGTCGACCCCGGCGCGTTTCGTCTCGCTCCGCTCGCTCAACGACCGGCACCAGCGTTTCGTCTCGCTCCGCTCGCTCAACGACCGAGACCAGGTCCAGGCCTTGCCGGTCGTTGAGCGAGCAGCGCAGCGCCGAGACGAAACGCATCCCGCCCGCCGCCACGGAGCCGCCGCGTGACCGGCGGCGCGGTCGCCGCGGTCGACCTCGGAGCCACCAGCGGACGCGTCATGATCGGGCGCGTGGACGCCTCCGCAGGCACCCTCGCGCTCGAGCAGGTCGCGCGCTTCCCCAACGGCGGTGTCCGTCTCGCATCCGGTCTCCACTGGGACCTCACCGCGCTTCACGCCCACGCACTGCGCGGTCTCGCCGATGCGGTGCGCGCCGAAGCCGGCATCGCAAGCGTCGGCATCGACTCGTGGGCGGTCGATTACGCCCTGTTCCGCGGCGACCGGATGCTGGGCGAGCCCTTCCACTACCGCGACGAGCGCACCGAGAGCGGTGTCGAGTCCGTGCACGCGAAGGTGCCGTCCGCGGATCTCTACCGGCGCAACGGCCTGCAGTTCCTGCCGTTCAACACGCTCTACCAGCTCGCCGCCGAAGGTGACGCGCTGAGCGGTGCGGATGCGCTCCTGCTGGTGCCGGATGCGCTCGCCTTCCAGCTCACCGGCGTGCGCGCCGCCGAGCGCACGAACGCGTCGACCACCGGCCTCCTCAGCGTCACCGACGGAGCGTGGGACACCGACCTGATGGGCACCCTGGGATTCGACCGGGCCCTCTTCGCCGACCTCGTCGACCCGGGCGCATCCCTCGGGCGCCTGCGCCCCGCGATGGCGTCCGAGATCGGTGCCGAGCTCGACGTCGTCGCGGTCGGGTCGCACGACACCGCGTCGGCGGTCGTGGCCGTTCCGATGACCGATCCGTCGACCGCGGCGTACATCTCGTGCGGCACCTGGGGGCTCGTCGGCCTGGAACTCGAAAGCGCCGTCACCTCCGATTCCGCGCGTGAGGCGAACTTCACGAACGAGGGCGGGGTCGACGGCCGCGTCCGGTTCCTCCACAACGTCATGGGGCTGTGGCTGCTGAGCGAGTCCGTGCGGCAGTGGGAGCGCGAGTCTGGTGAGCCCATCGACCTGCCGACGCTGCTGGCCGACGCCGGCGAGGTGCCGGCGTCATCCGTCGCCCTCTTCGACGCGAACGACCCGCGGTTCATGGCGCCGGGCGATCTGCCCGCGCGCATCGCGGACTGGTATCGCGAGCATGACCGTCCGGTGCCCGCCACGCGCGCGGCGTTCGCGCGCGCGATCGTCGAGAGCCTCGCCGAAGCCTTCGCCGGTGCGGTGCGCGACGCCGCCCGCCTCGCCGGACGCGACGTCGAGACCATCCACATCGTCGGCGGCGGTTCGCTCAACCGCCTCCTCTGCCAGCGCACCGCAGACCGTGCGGGAATGCCGGTGCTCGCCGGACCCGTCGAAGCCACGGCCATCGGCAACGTGCTGGTTCAGGCGCGCGCCCAGGGCTGGTTCGGCGCGGACGCGTCGCTGGAACAGCTGCGCACCGTCGTCGCATCCGCCTTCTCCCCGCGCCGCTTCACCCCCCAGGCCTGACCCGACTCGCCGCGCCGCGCCGGCATCCGCCCCCGGATGTCGGAGAATCGGCCCGATGTCGGAGGATGCAGCCCGGATCCTCCGACATCGGCGCGAATCTCCGACGACGCCGACGACGACGTCAGCGCTGGCGACGCGCGACCACGATGTTCACCCCGGAGTCGCGGAGCCGATCGACCTCCGACTTCGGCATTGCGGCGTCGACGATGACCGCATCGAACCGACGCAGAGGGAAGAGTGCGTGGAGGGCGCGCTTCTCGAACTTCGTGTGGTCGACGAGAAGGATGCGGCGACTGGCGACCTCGAACATCGCCCCCTTCACATCGACAGTCTCAAGTGACTGGTGGAAGGCGATGTCATCCGAGACCGCGGCGGTGGACATGAGGAAGACGTCTGCGCGCATCGCCTCGATCGCCGACGTCGTCATCCGCCCCATGAAGGCGCTGCACCAGTTGTAGTACTGCCCGCCGAGCCCCAGCATCGTTATGTCGTTGGCACCTCGGAGCTCTTCCATGATGGTGAGCGTGTTCGTGATGACCGTCAGCGGCCTCTTCGCGACCAGGTGGGGGACCATGTGCATGACGGTCGTGCTGTCATCGAGCATGATCGCCTGTCCGGGGTCGATGAAGTCCATCGCCGCGAGAGCGATCGCCTCCTTCTCCTCGGATTGGCGATTGGAGCGATAGACGGCGCTCGACTCGACCAGTGGCGTGGCCATCGCCGTCGCCACTCCGCGGCTCTTCCGAAGTAGTCCCAGACTCGCCAGCTCGTCGAGATCTCGGTGGACGGTCATGACGCTGATGCCGAACTGCTCCGCGAGCTGCTCGATACGTATGACGCCCGCCGCCATGACCGCCTCGGTGATCGCCTTCTGACGCGCAGCCTGGCGGTCCTGCCGCGAGCTCGGCTCCGCAGCTCCCTCGGGGGTGGTCATCGTTCCTCCTGCAAGCTCACGATAGCGCGGCGGCCTCATCGAGGATGCCCGCGAACGACGCCGGGTCGTGTGCGAAACGACCGAGGAAGAGCCCGTCGACCGCTCCGGAGAGTTCGGTGAGGGTTCCTCGCTGGGCGCTTCCGCCGTAGATCAGTCGCGTCCCTCCGCCGGTTCGAGTGATGCCGGCGCGCAGGAACGCGGCGACCTCACGGACGTAGGCCGGCGGCGCGGGTGTCGGTCGGCCGATCGCCCATTCGGGCTCGTAGGCCACGAGCAGCTCCGTCATCTCGCCGACACCCGCCAGGATGGACCGGACCTGCTCGAGACAGCGCGAAGCCGCCGCGGCGGGATCGGATCGTTCGGGCTCGCCGATGCACAGAACCGGCGTGAGCTGATTCCGCACGGCGGCCCGCATCTTCGCGCGCGCGACATCCGGGCCCTCGCCGAAGACGGTGCGACGCTCGGCATGCCCGATCTCGACGAGACGGCACCCGATCTCGTGCAGATCTGCACCGCTCACGGCACCGGTGTGCGCCCCACGGTCGTCGGTGTGCAAGTCCTGTGCACCGACGCGCACCTTCGTCCTGACCAGTGCATCTCTCACGCCCGGGAACGCCGGGAGTGAGGGGAGCACGAACACCTCCACGGCACCGCATCGCACGGCGGCATGCGTGCGCGCGATCCGCGCGATCTCGGCCGCCCACCGCCGCGATTGCTCCACCCCCAGATACGACTTGAGGCTCACCCCCAGAACACGCGGAACGGGTCGCGCGGAGGCTGCGGCGCCGGGCTCATCCACAGGTACCCGTCTGCTCGTAGGCGTTGATCGCGGCCACCTTCGCAGCAGACGGCGATGTCTCGTCGAAGACGTAGCCGAGCCACTCGCGTGCGAGTCGTCGAGCAAGCTCGAGGCCGATGACGCGCTGGCCGAAGGCCAGCACCTGGGCGTTGTTGCTGAGCACGGCCCGCTCGACGCTGAAGCCGTCATGCGCGGTGACGGCACGGACGCCGTCGACCTTGTTCGCAGCGATGGCCACACCGAGGCCGGTGCCGCACACGAGGAGCGCGCGATCGGCTGCGCCGTCACGGATGCGCTCGGCGGCGGCGACCGCGACCTTCGGGTACGCCGTGTGTCCGTCGGCATCGACACCGACGTCGACGACGGACGCGACGCGCGGGTCCGCCTCGAGGTCGGCCTTCAGCTGCTCCTTGTACTCGTATCCGGCGTCGTCACAGCCGACGACGATGCGCCACTTCTCAGGCATGGGATTCCTTTCGACGGGTCTCAGTGATCGCCGAGCGTGTCGGCGACGGCGGTGACGGCCAGGGCGAGCGAAATCGCGCCGGGGTCGGGCGTGCCGAGGCTCTTCTCCGTGTGCGGGCGCGCGCGCCCCACGCGCGGAATCAGGTCGGCCGTGCGGTGAGCGGCGTCCGTCGCGGCCCCCGCGGCGCGGCGCCATGCGGTCAACAGATCAGCACCTTCCGCCGTCTGCTCCGCCAGCTCGTGCGCGAACGGCACCAGCGCATCGACGAGGGTCTTGTCTCCCTCTTCGGCTCCCCCGTAGTCCTGTACCGCCTTGCGGGCAGCCTCGATACCTGCTGCCACGGTGGTGGCGGCCGGGGCGGACACATCGCCGATGGTGGCCCCCAGCGCTCGGAGAGCCGCCCCCCAGAGGGCACCGGATGTGCCGCCGGCCTTGTCGGCCCACGCGTCACCCGCGGCGATCAGCACCGCCCCCGCGCCGGCACTGCTCTCCGACGCCGCCCGCGCTGCTTCATCGGCCGCGCGCACTCCGCGCTGCATTCCGATGCCATGGTCACCGTCGCCGGCAACGGCGTCCAGACGCCCCAGCTCGTCCGCCTCACGGTCGATGACCGCCTTGATGGCGGCGATCGCGGCGACCACCCGTACACCCGCCTCAGCGGATTCAGCGGTTCCCGCGGCGATCGACTGCTCGATCGCCGCGTCATTCTCGAGGACGGCCTCGGTGCCGGACGTCTCGACGGCACCCTTGCGGTACGCGGGCGTGTAGGCGGGCGAGCGCCATGCCGCTTCGAGTTCCTCGTCGAGCCACGTCAGGGTGAGGGAGACCCCCGCCATCTCGAAGCTCGTGGCGTACTCGCCCACCTCCGGCTCGATGACGATGAGCCCCGCCTCGTCCAGGAGCCGCTCCACCGCGCCGTACACGACGAACAGCTCCTCCGCCTTCACGGAGCCGAGGCCGTTGACGATGACGGCGACGCGCGTGCCGTGATCGTCCGGCGCATCGGCGAGCAGACCCTCGACGAGGAGTCGCGCGATCTCATCTGCCGTTCCGAGCGGTCGCACCTCGAGTCCCGGTTCCCCGTGGATGCCCATACCCACGGCCATCTGGCCCTCTGGCACCGTGAAGAGCGGAGCGTCGGCTCCCGGCAAGGTACAGCCCGAGAAGGCGACGCCGAGAGAACGAGTGCGCGCATTGGCACGCGCGGCGATGCCGGCGACCGTGTCGAGATCGAACCCCTGCGCCGACGCCCAGCCGGCTGCCCGGAACACCGCCAGGTCGCCGGCGATCCCGCGCCTCTTGTGCGCCTCGCTGGAAGGCGCGCTGCAGACGTCATCGGTCACCCTCACGGTGCGGCAGGGGATTCCCTCGTCGATCAGTCGCTGCTGCGCGAGGTCGAAGTTCAGCACGTCTCCGGCGTAGTTGCCGTATGACAGCAGCACACCGGCATCCGTGGCGACCGACCGGGCGACGGAGCAGATCTGCTGGGTGCTCGGCGAGGCGAAGACATTCCCCATGGCAGCTGCGTGAGCAAGACCCTCGCCGACGAGGCCCGCGAAGGCGGGGTAGTGACCGGAGCCGCCGCCGATGACGACGGCGACGTTTCCGGCAGGCGTCCGGGTGCGGCGTGCGACGCCGCCCGGAACCCGTCGCACCAGTGATCGATGCACGGAGACGAAGCCCGCGGCGGATTCGTCGGCGAAGCCTTCGGAAGTGTTGAGGACGTAGCTCATGATGTCTTTCGTTCGTGGTGTGGGGGCGGATGCCGGCGGGCACCGCCCCCACGGGCCGCGCGGGAGCGCGCGACCGGTCCGGATCCGGCTCAGCCGGAGTAGGTGAAGGGCCCCGTCATGTTCGCGACGTTGTCGGCGGTGATGAGGATGCAGTCGAAGGACTGCTTCTCGGTCTCGGGGGCCTCACCGGTGCGGATGTACTCGTCCGCGAGCCGCACTGCCTCCTCGGAGAAGACAGCCACCGGCTGCAGGACGGTGTAGGCCATCTCTCCGGCCTCGACCGCGGCGACGGCGTCGGGAGAACCGTCGAAGCCGCCGACGACCACGCCGTCGAGCTGGCCCGCCTCCTGAAGCGCAGCGATCGCGCCCAGAGCCATCTCGTCGTTTCCGGAGATCACGCCGTTGATGTCGGAGTTGGCCTGCATGAGGGCCTGCATCTTGTTCCGTCCCTCGGTGCGGTCCCAGTTGGCGACCTCTTCACCGACCTCGACGAGATCGGGGTATTGCGTGATGACGGTCGAGAACCCATTCGATCGCGTCTGCGCGTTGTTGTCCGACGGTGCGCCGAACAGCTCCACGTAGTTGCCCGCCTCCTCCATCTGCGCAACCCACTCCTGAGCTCCGATGGCGGCACCCTGCGAGTTGTTGGAGACGAGCTGGGCCAGCGCGATTCCCGACTCGTTGATCTCCGCGTTGACCAGGAACACCGGGATGCCGGCATCCGTGGCCTTCTGCACGGCGGCGACGGAGCCGTCGGCGTTCGCCGGGTCGAGGATGATTGCGGCGGACTGGTTCGAGATCGCCGTGTCGATCAGCGAGTTCTCCGTGTTGGTGTCGCCGTTGTGGGCTCCGACCGTCGCTTCGTATCCGAGCTCTTCCGCGGTCGCCTGCGCAACGTCGCCCTCGGTCTTCCAGTAGGGGTTGGCGGGATCGTTCACGATGATCGTGATGAGACCACCGGCCTCACCCTCCTCCGCCGCGCCCGATGAATCGGCCGGTTCTCCGGAAGAGCATGCGCTCACGCCCAGCGCGAGTGCACCCGCAGCGAGGGCGGCGATGACCTTCTTGCGAAACATGGATCGTCCTTTCTTGGTGACCCGACAGCGTGCTCGATGCCGGGATGGTGCGGTCAGGAGGAGCGTCCGGCGGTGGCCGGCTGGGCCTCTCCCGACGAGGACGGCGCCGACGGACCCGTCGGGGACGGGGGCGACGCCGGGTTCGAGGGTGCGGCCGGGCGGCGCCGGCGACCGTACTGCAGGGTGTTCAGCAGGACCGCCACGACGATGACCGCTCCCATGAAGACCATCTGCCAGTAGGCGGAGACCCCCACGATCACGAGCCCGTCGGCGAGGAAGCCGATCACGAAGGCTCCGAGCAGCGTTCCCCGGATGTTGCCGCGGCCGCCGGAGAGGGCGGCGCCGCCGATCACCACGGCAGCGATCGCCGTGAGCTCGTAGGTGTTTCCCGCGGTCGGGCTCGCGCTCGTCAGCGTCGACGCCAGGATGAGGCCCGCGACCGCGGCGCACATGCCGGAGATCACGTAGACCGAGACCTTCACACGACGGACCGGGACACCGGACAGCTCGGCTGCCCGCTCGTTTCCCCCGGAGGCGTAGAGCCACCGGCCGAATCGCGTGCGGCCGAGAACGTAGCCCAGCACGATCGCGACGATGCCCATGATGATGACGCCGATCGGGATCCCCAGAATGCGGTTGAATCCGAGCCACGCGAAACCGGTGTTCCCGAGAGCCGGATCGCCGTCCAGGTCGTTGATCGTCAGTCCGTTGGTCATGAGGAGGGCGAGTCCGCGCACGACGTAGAGCATCCCGAGCGTCGCCACGAACGGAGCCACCTTGAATCGCGCGACGAGGATGCCGTTGACGAGCCCGACCAGCGCGCCGACACCGACGGACAGGAGGACGACCACCGGAACGCTCGGAAAGAGGATCACGCCGAAGATGTTGATCGGCACCCCTTGCAGGAGGAAGCCTCCGATCACGGCCGAGAAGCCGAGGGTCGACCCGACCGAGAGGTCGATGCCCCCGTTGAGGATCACCATGAGCATCCCCATGCCCAGCAGTGCGTAGATGGCGACGTGCGACGCCATGATCAGCAGGTTCTCCACCGTGAGGTAGTTGGGAGAGAGGAGGGAGAACACCACGATGATGAGGATGAGAGCGAGGAACGCCCGCCCCTCCAGGAGCAGCTTCGCCAGCGAGAATTCCTTGCGCTTGGCGAGGATGGTGGTGGTGGTTGTCGTCGTCATTGTCCGATCCGTTCTGGACTCTCTATGCGGCCACGGACTCGCCGGAGGCGGCCATGATCATGTCCTTGGTGGCGTCGGGACCGAACTCTGCCGAGATCCGGCCGCGGCGCATCACGATGATCCGGTGGGCGATGCTGAGGCACTCGCCCACCTCTGAAGTGGAGTAGATGACGGCGAGGCCGTCTCGTGCGCGATCGGCGAGGAGTCGGAAGACCTCGCCTTTCGCACCGACGTCGATTCCTCGGCTGGGCTCGTCGAGGAGCATGACGCGAGGCTCGGTGGCGATGATCTTGCCGATCACGACC
Source organism: Microbacterium sp. MTN4-26 (assembly GCF_042846595.1). Taxonomy (NCBI): domain Bacteria; kingdom Bacillati; phylum Actinomycetota; class Actinomycetes; order Micrococcales; family Microbacteriaceae; genus Microbacterium; species Microbacterium sp. MTN4-26. The sequence continues at coordinate 3,192 of NZ_BTGO01000031.1, read as the reverse complement.
TTCTGCTGGTTGCCTCCGGACAGCGCTCCGATCAGCTGATCCGGGCCGGAGGTCTTGACCGTCACGGTCTGGATGAGATCCCGCGCCCGCTCCTTCTCGCGCCGACGGGAGAGCATGCCGCGCGAGAGGCTCCGCGTCAGACTCGCCAGCGTGAGATTCGTCCCCACATCGAAGGTCTGGACGAGGCCGTCGCGCTGCCGGTCCTCCGGGACCAGCCCGACGCCGGCGTCGATGCGCTCGGCGATCGACAGTGGCGCCAGCGACGCGCCGTCCAGCAGAACGTCACCCTCCGCGACCTCTTCCTTTCCGGCGATCGCCTCGAGCAGCTCGGTGCGTCCGGCGCCCATCAGCCCGTAGATGCAGACGATCTCACCCTTGCGCACGTCGAGACTCAACCGATTCACGATCGCGCGCTCGGGGTTCTCCGGGTCGACGACGGTGAGGTCTCTGACCTGCAGGATCGCCTTGCCGAACTCGTATCCGGTCGGTGGCGACCCGAGATCGAAGTTCTCGCCGACCATGTTCCGCACGATCCACTCGAGGTCGATGTTGGCTCGCTCGTCGCGCGCCGTCATCGTGCCGTCTCGGAGCACCACCGCGTGGTCGGTGACCTCGAGCGCTTCTTCGAGATGGTGCGAGATGTACACGATCGCGACTCCGCGGGCGAGGAGATCGCGGATGATGCCGAAGAGCACCTCCACCTCTGCCGCGGCGAGAGCCGACGTCGGCTCGTCCATGATCAGGATGCGGGAGTTCACCGACAGGGCGCGGGCGATCTCGACGATCTGCTGTTGACCGACCCGCAGATCGTGCACGAGCGTGTCCGGTGCGATCGGCAGCTGCATCTCATCGAGCAGCGCCTGCGTCTGACGCGTCTCCTCGGCGTAGTCGACGCCCAGAGGACCGCGGATCTCCCTCCCCATGAAGATGTTGTCCCGCACGGAGAGATTCGGCGCGAGGCTGAGCTCCTGATGGATGATCGAGATGCCCCGGTCGCGGGCCTCGTTGGTGGAGGCGAACGTCACCGGCTTCCCGTCCAGGACGATCTGTCCCGACGTCGGCTGCTCCACGCCGGAGAGGATCTTCATGAGGGTGGACTTGCCGGCGCCGTTCTCTCCGAAGAGGGTCGTGACGGTCCCCCGCCGGATCTCGAAATTGACCCCCTTGAGGGCGCGGGTTCCGCCGTACGTCTTGACGATGTCGCGTGCTTCCAGCACGACGTGGTCGTAGTCGGCCTCACGGCTCATGACACCGACACCTCCACCGGGGTCACCAACCACGACTCGGGGTTGATGAGCGTGAACGCTCCGGTGACCGTGATCGTCTCGCCGGTCAGCGCCTCCGAGTCGATATCGGCCAGCACGGCGGCCTTCATCTCCTCATTGAGCGCGGACCCGGCATTCTGATAGTCGATCTGGTTGGTGAACTGCCCGAACGTGATCTCCCCGGTCGCATCGCGCAGCTCGGTGCCGTTGATCGCCGGACCGGTCTGTAGGCGGATCAGAAGATCGTCCGGCACTCCTTCGACGTCGACCTCATAGATTCCGGACTGCCCTTCTCCGACGACTCCGGTGAAGGTCACGCTGAAGACGGGTCCCCCCGAACTCTCGACGGCGTATTCCGCCGCGGCGGCCTCCGGGTCGGCGGCGATAGCTTCGGCGAGTTCCTGTGCCTCCACGGCCTGCGCGACGATATCGGACTGGACGGTCGGGAAGGTCTCCGCGCCGAAGGTCTCCGCGTCGAATTCCACGGCACCCTGCGCCAGCGGATCATCCGCCGCGACGACCCGCGTTCCGAGCGCCATGCCGACGACCACGAGGACCCCGACAGCGATCCAGATCCACATCGCTTTCCGCGACGAGCCGCTGCGGCCTGCCTTCGCGCGTGCGGTCGTGTCGCTCACAGGAGCACCCGCGACTCGGTGTCGTTGGGACGGATCTGGAGCTTGCGCCCTTCGCCCTTGCGGAACATCTCCAGCGCCTGGGAGTAGTCGTCGAGGGTGAAGGAATGACTGATCATCGCGGTCGCGTTGATCGCCCCGGCCTCGAACAGTTCGACCGCGCGGCCGAAGGAGTTCAGCACCGCCATCGTCCCGACGATCGAGATCTCATCCCGATAGACGCGGAAAGGAGAGAACTGCGCGGTCTTGTCGGCCGGTGCGACACCGAAGTCCTGAAAGAAGCCTGCGGGCTTGACGCGCGTGAGCGCGTCTTCGATCGCGCGGATGTTTCCCGTGCAGTCGATCACGACGTCCCACTTCTCGCGGTCGGCGTCGTCTGCCGAGGTGTAGCGGAGGGCGATGCCGCACTCCTGCGCCGTCTTGAGCCTCTCCGAATTCAGATCGATGATCGTGACGGTGGCGGCGCCCGCCTTCGTCGCCAGCTGCGCCATGAGCAATCCCATCGTGCCGGCGCCGTAGACGAGCACGTGGTCGCCGAGTCGCCGGGGCAGCACGTCCCAGCCGCGGATGGCGCACGCCAGGGGCTCGATGAGCGCGGCTTCATAGAGGTCGGTTTCGGGCTTGAGCTTGTAGACGTTGCTCGCCGGCGCAGTGAAGTACTCCTGGGATGCACCGTCCGAAGCCACCACGCCGAGTCCGTTCCAGAACCGGCAGAGGTTCTGATGGCCGTTCAGACAGTACTCGCACTCGCCGCACGTGGTGCTGGGGTTCACCGCCACGTGGTCGCCGACGGCGAAGTCGAAGACGCCGGAGTTGACGCCGTCGCCGAGCGCGACGATGGTGCCGGTCGCTTCGTGTCCGGGCACGAGGGGGAAGATCGTCCCCTCGAACTCCCCGTCGAACACATGAGTGTCCGTCCCGCAGATCCCCACGGCCGCCGTCTGGATGAGGATCTCTTTGTAACCGGGCTCGGGCCGGTCTCGGTTCTCGAGGGCGAGGGCCCCTTCGTCTGTGAAGACAATCGCGCGCATCTTTGCTCCCGTACTCGTCGTCACCGAAGACGCGGGTACGCTCCCGAGCCTCGGCGCTCTCCCCATTCGAATGGGGCCGGAGGTCTTCCTCCGTGTGATGTTAAGTGTGATCTTGACACGCTTTCACGTGACAAGCAACATCTGTTTATAACATTTGTGTCGAGGTGAGCGGATGCGACCTCGCAGCGATCAAAGGAGACGCCGTGTCGGAACTGCGTTGGGAAGAGATCGATCGGCGCGCGGTGGACACCGTGCGCGTGT
>NZ_BTGO01000030.1:0-18174 GCF_042846595.1 Microbacterium sp. MTN4-26 | reverse complement strand
CACACACAAACCCAGCACGCTGTCACACGAACCAGGAGGGAGTGCCATCCGATGAAGGAGAGGAACCCATCCTAGACCCGAAGGCCACGACACTCAACGAGCATCCGTTTCAGAAGGGGGTGGTTCGCTGCTTGAGGGGGCGGGGCCTTCCGGCCGCTCCGCTCTCCCCTTTGGGGCGAACAACAAGAACACTACGTCCCCACCCACCCCCACGCAAAACCACACCACACCCCGGGCGTGTCGCGCGGGTTGCGGGCGTCACGACGCTTCGAGAAGAGCCCGGTAGAAGCCGATTCCTCGATGCCAGACATCGATTCGGATGCGCTCGTCGTGCGCGTGGAGCGCTTCGCGTTCGGCTCGGGTCAGGTGGAAGGGCGTGAAGCGGTAGACGTGGTCGCTGATCCGCGTGAGCCAGCGACTGTCGCTGGCACCCAGTTGCAGGTAGGGGGTCGTGACGACGTCCGTGCCGAGGGTCTCCCCCACGGCTCGCGCGATCCGCTGCCACGCCTCCCCTCGCCACGGCGAGACCGGCGAGGGGTCCGAACCTCGGCGCACCTCGATGTCCACCCCGGGGTCGGCGATCACCCTGCGCACCCTGGCGGTCGCCTGATCGATGGTGTCTCCGGTGAGAAGGCGCACGTTGACGGCGGCGCGCGCCGTCGTCGCGAGCACATTCTCGCCTGGCGCACCGCTGAGCTGCGTGACCACGGCGGTCGTCCGCACGATCGCGCGCATCTCGGGCCCGAGCGCTCCGAAGGCACGGATGAGGAGGGGCGCGGTGAGACCGGTGTGGGAGAACACCGCGCGCAACGGCTGAGGCGCGTGCGGTGCGAGGGTGGCGAGCATGGCCCGCACGGGCGGGACCAACCGCACCGGGAACGGATGACGATGGAGGCGCAGGATCGCGCGTGCCAGGCGCGCGGTGGCCGGAGTGCGCGGCGGCGTCGACGCGTGTCCGCCGTCTTCGCGTGCGGTCAGCATGAGCGTCATGATCCCGCGCTCGGCAACACCCACCATCGCTGTCGGCACGGTGACGCCGGGGATCACTCCCTCGACGACCGCGCCGCCCTCATCGAGCACGAGGCCCGGTCGGACGCCGCGCTCGGCGAGCCTGTCGACCATGGCGCCCGCACCGTCGCCGGCCGTCTCCTCGTTGTGCCCGAACGCGAGGTACACGTCGCGTTCCGGTGTGAAGCCGTCCGCGAGAAGGGCTTCGACGGCTTCCAAGATCGCCACGAGCGCACCCTTGTCGTCGATCGCTCCGCGCGCATGGATCGCCGCATCCGCGCCGTCACCGAGAACGGTCGGGTCGAACGGCGGCGTCTGCCACTCCTCGTCGACGACGGGCACGACATCCTGGTGCGCCATGAGCACGAGAGGCTGCTCGTCTGTGGAACCCGGCCACCGGTACAGCCGCGAGTACCCGGCCACGATCTCGAGCTCGAGGCGCTCGTGGACCAGCGGGTAGAGGCGCTCGAGGGCCTCGGCGAAGCGCTCGAAGGCCGGTCGATCCACCTGGGATTCGTCGGCGAAGGAAACGGTCGGGATGGCCAGAAGCTCGCGGAACCGCTCGAGGGAGGCTGTCACCCGTCGAGCGTATCGAGCGCGGCCCGCGCGGGGCACTCACCTCGATTCCATCGGCGGCGGTCGATACAGTCGACGCATGACCGGACTTCGTTGGGGAATCCTCGCCACGGGCGGCATCGCCCACGCCTTCGCCCGCGACCTGCGCACCGCGGGTCTGGACCTGCGGGCCGTCGGATCGCGCCGACTCGAGGGCGCCCGCGCTTTCGCGGAGGAATTCGACGTCGCTCGCGTGCACGGCTCGTACGAGGCGCTCGCCGCCGATGACGAGATCGACATCGTCTACATCGCCACTCCTCACCCGATGCACGCCGAGAACGCTCTGCTTCTGCTGGAGCACGGCAAGCACGTCCTCATCGAGAAGCCGTTCACGCTGAACGCCGACCAGGCGATCGCGGTCCGCGACCTGGCCCGCGCGAAGGGGCTCCTGGCGATGGAAGCGATGTGGACCCGGTACCTGCCGCACATGATCCGCATCCGCGAGATCATCGAGTCCGGAACGCTGGGCGAGATCCGCGCGGTGTTCGCCGACCACACGCAGCGGATCTCGGATGACCCTGCCCACCGGCTCAACGCCCTCGAGCTCGGCGGCGGCGCACTGCTGGACCTCGGCATCTATCCCGTGTCGTTCGCCTGGGACATGCTCGGGGCACCGACGTCGATCACGGCGACCGCGCGCCTGGGCGGAACGGGCGCGGACACGGAAGTGGCCACCATCTTCACCCACGCGTCCGGCGCCGTCTCGACCACGCTGTCGTCGTCGCGCGCGGCCGGCCCGAACACCGCCCACGTGGTCGGAACCGAGGGCCGCATCGACATCGACCGCGTCTGGTACACCCCGACGTCGTTCCGCGTCACAGCGCCCGACGGCACGGTGCTGGAAGAATTCGTCTCCGACGTCGAGGGACGCGGGATGCAGTTCCAGGCCCTCGCGGCAGAGGAGATCATCGCCGGCGGCGCCACCGACTCCGAGCGCCTGCCGATCGACGAGACGGTGGCCATCATGGAGACCCTCGACGCCGTCCGGCGTCAGATCGGCCTGCGTTACCCCGAAGAGCAGTGATCACCGAGCGAGGAGCCGCCGTGGCCGATCTGCAGAGCCAGCGCGTCGCCGTCTACATCGACTTCGACAACATCGTCATGTCCTGGTACGACCGCGTGCACGGACGCAACGCCTATTCGCGCGACCGCCAGAAGATCATTCAGGACCCCACGGCGTCGGAGATCGCCGAGCGGCTCTCCGAGGCGACCATCGATGTCGGCGCGATCATCGACTACGCGACATCGTTCGGCACGCTCGTCCTGACCCGCGCGTACGCCGACTGGTCCTCGCCGGTCAACGCGGAGTACCAGACGCAGCTGGTCGCCCGCGCGGTGGACCTGGTGCAGCTGTTCCCCGCAGCGGCCTACGGCAAGAACGGCGCCGACATCCGGCTCGCTGTCGACACCGTGGAGGACATGTTCCGGCTGGAGGACCTCACGCACGTGGTCATCGTGGCCGGCGACAGCGACTACGTGCCGCTCGCGCAGCGATGCAAGCGCCTGGGGCGATACGTCGTCGGCGTCGGCGTCTCGGGTTCGACGGCGAAGTCGCTCGCGGCGGCGTGCGACACGTTCGACGCCTACGACACGCTCCCCGGGGTGACCGCGCCGTCGGGCGACACCACGGGGACCCGCAAGAGCCGAGGACGCAAGAAGACGGTGGACCCCGGTGCGGACCTCCTGGAACGGGCGCTCCGCCTGGAGAACGACAAGGAGGCCGCCGAGTGGCAGCACGCCTCGGCGGTGAAGAGCCTCATCAAGCGCCTCGACCCCTCGTTCAGCGAGAAGACGCTCGGGCACAAGAGCTTCACCGACTTCGTCAAAGCGCACCCGAAGGTCGCGGAGATGGATGAGTCCGGCAACATCGTGCTCATCAGGCTGGCCGCCGACGGCTGAGATCGCCGTCGCGGCGGGGAGTACAGTGTGGGCTGTGGCCCGCCGACACGCCGCTCCGCCAGGCTCGCAGGCGTCCCTGCGAGAGGCGAACCGTGCCCGCGTGCTGGATTCGCTGAAGCGGCACGGCCGTCTCACGCAGATCGAACTCGCCGGTGTGACGGGCCTGTCGCCGGCCAGCGTGTCCAACATCGTCAAGGAGCTGACGGCCGCCGGCGTGCTGCACACGTCCTTCACGTCGCGCAGCGGTCGTCGGGCGACGCTCGTCTCGCTCGCGCACTCGGTGGGACTCGTCGCCGGTGTGCACTTCAGTTCGCGTCAGCTGAACATCGCGATCGCCGACGCGACCCGCACCGTCGTCACGCACACGACGCTCCCTCTCGCCCTGGACCACCGGCACGACGCGGAGCTGGATCGGCTCGCCCTGCTGCTGGGCGATCTCACCGAGTCGCTCGGCGGCTCCCTCGGCGACCTGCACGCCGTGGGGCTGGCTCTCCCGGCACCGATCGACCCGCGCACGCACACGGTCTCAACGCCCGGACTCCTGCCGGGGTGGGAGGACATCGACATCGCGCAGGCGCTCACGGGACGCATCGCCCGCCCCGTCTTCGTCGACAGCGAAGCCAACCTGGGCGGCCTCGCGGAGGCGCGCGAGGGATCGGCGCGCGACGTCTCCTCGGCGGTCTACATCCGCGTCGGCCACACCGTGTCGGGCGGCATCGTCGCGGGCGGCGATCTCTTCCACGGTGCGAGCGGCAAAGCGGGGCAGATCGGTCACATCACGATCGACGAGAACGGGCCGGTGTGCCGTTGCAGCAACCGCGGGTGTCTCGAGACCTACGTGGGGGGTCCGGCGCTCCTGTCGGCCTTCCCCCCGGCAGAGGGCATGCACCGATTGAGCGATCTGCTCCTCGCGGCGGATGACGGCGACGCCGCGGCGCAACGCGTCATCGCCGATGCGGGGCGCCACCTCGGCGTCGCCGCCGCGAGCGTGTGCAACCTGTTCGATCCGGAGCGCATCGTGATCGGAGGCGAACTCGCCGCAGCGGGCGAGATCCTCATGGCGCCGATGCGCCACGCCCTCGAGCGCTCCGCCCTCACCTCACCCGCGGGCCTGCCCGACATCATCGGGGCGTCGTTCGGCGATTGGGCCGAGACGCGCGGGGCGATCGCGCTCGCCCTCGAGCACGTCGATGTCGGCGCGGACACCGTCGCCGCATCCGCATGAGAGCATGTCGAGGATGTCGATGACGAATCCCCGCGGAACCCGCTCGCACGAGCGCATCCTCACCATGCGCGGCATCGGCAAGCGGTTCCGGGCGGTCAAGGCGCTCACCGATGTCGATTTCTGGGTCGACGCGGGCGAGGTCGTGGCGCTGGTGGGCGACAACGGCGCGGGCAAGTCGACGCTCGTCAAGGTGCTCTCCGGCGTCTACGCGCCGGACGCCGGCTCGGTCGAATTCGACGGGGCCGCCGTCGACATCACCAGCCCCGTCGTCGCGCACGACCTCGGCATCGCGACGGTGTTCCAGGACCTCGCGCTGTGCGACAACCTCGATGTGGTCGCGAATCTCTGGCTCGGCCGCGAGATCGTCGACGGCTCCGCGTTGAACGAGGTCGAGATGGAGCAGCGCACGTGGGCGCTCATGCGCGAACTGTCTGCGAGGCTCCCCTCGGTGCGCGAGCCGGTCGCGATGCTCTCCGGCGGTCAACGTCAGACCGTCGCGATCGCCCGCTCCCTCATCGGCGACCCGCGTGTGGTGATCCTCGACGAGCCCACCGCCGCGCTCGGCGTCGCGCAGACGGCGGAGGTCCTCAACCTCATCGTGCGGCTGCGGGAGCGCGGCCACGGCGTCGTTCTCATCAGCCACAACATGGCCGACGTGATGGCCGTCGCCGATCGTGTGTTCGTGCTGCGACTCGGCCGGAACAACGGCGTCTTCGACGTCGCCGACATCACCAGCGAGACCCTCATCTCCGCGATCACGGGGGCGCGGAGCGGTCCGGCGACGACACCGCCGGAGCCGGCCGAGAATGTGGTCCCGCTGCGCGCCGAAAGCGATCGCGCGCACCGCCGAGGCCTCTGATCGTCCGACCTGACAAGGTGGCTGCACGCCGGCCGGCATCGCGTTGCGAAAGCGTTATGTTCACGTCTTGACGCCAAGGGGTCTGATTCTTCATCATCAATTTATGTCTTGAACTCAAGCAGAGTTCGGACGTCGCAGGTTCAACGAAGAAAGGCGAATGATGAAGAAGTCTGCTCTGCTGTCCGCGGTCGCACTCGGGGGTGCCGCCGCGGTCCTGCTCGCCGGATGTTCCAGCTCCGGCGGCGACACGGGCGGAGGCGAAGACACCGGGGGCACAGACGCGGCCGGCACGCGCGCCTGCGTCATCCTCCCCGACGCGGCGTCGTCGCCGCGCTGGGAGAACTTCGACCGCACGTACCTCCAGGAAGGTCTGACGGCCGCCGGTTTCGACGTCGACATCCAGAACGCCCAGGGCGACACCGCCAAGTACGCCACGATCGCCGACCAGCAGCTCACCCAGGGTTGCGGCGTCATGCTCCTGGTCGACTACAACGGCGCGGGCGCCGCGGTGACCGCCCAGGCGCAGGCCGAGGGCATCCCGGTCATCGCGTACGACCGCCCGATCGAAGGAGCCGACTACTACGTCTCCTTCGACAACGTCGAGGTCGGCCGTCTCGAGGGCCAGGCCGTCCTGGACGGGCTCGAAGCGGCGGGCACGGACCCCGCCGAGGCGGTCGTGGTCTACATGGGCGGCGACCCCGCCGACGGCAACGCGGCGATGTTCCGCTCCGGAGCCGTCGAGGTGATGGAGGGCGCGGGCATCACGGCGGCCGCCGAGCCTCCCGGGGTCTGGGACGGCGAGAAGTCGGCCACCAACTTCGAGCAGGCGCTGACCTCGCTCGGCGGTGAAGTGGACGGCGTCTGGGCGGCCAACGACACCAACGCCGCCGGTGTCATCACCATCCTCCAGAAGAACAACCTCGAGGGTGTCGCGGTCTCCGGCCAGGACGCGAACGTCGCGGGCCTGCAGAACATCCTTCTCGGATGGCAGACCGCAACGGTCTACAAGCCGGTGAAGATCGAGGCCGATGCGGCGGTCGAGGTGGCGGTGGCCCTGCTCAACGGCGAGGCCCCTGAAGCCGATCAGCAGCTCGACGACGGCACTCCCTACATCGCCGTGACCCCGCAGCTGGTCGGTCCCGAGCAGGTCAAGGATGTCGTCGCCGCGGGCGACGCGTCCGCAGAAGAGATCTGCACGGGAGACGTCGCGGAGAAGTGCGAGGAGTACGGCGTCGAGTGATCGACGCCCCGGGGGGTCCCTCGCCTGCGGGGCGAGGGACCCCCGCTCTCCGCGGCGCATCCGCGCCGCCTGACAGCGTGGTCGAGCGAAAGGAGTGGGCGTGGACGTGCCCATCATCGAACTGCGGGACGTGAAGAAGAGCTTCGGTCCCGTGAGCGTCCTCAAGGGCGTGAATCTGAAGGCGTATCCGGGCAAAGTGACCGCCCTCGTCGGCGACAACGGAGCCGGCAAGTCGACGCTCATCAAGGGGCTCGCCGGCGTGCAGCCGTACGACGGCGGCGACATCCTCTTCGACGGCTCCACCGTGGAGCTGAACAACCCGCGTGAAGCGTCGCGGTTGGGCGTCGAAGTCGTCTACCAGGACCTGGCCCTGTGCGACAACCTCGACATCGTGCAGAACATGTTCCTCGGACGCGAGGAGACCTCGGTCGGCACCTTCGACGAGGGACGCATGGAGCGGGAGGCGTCGGACACCCTCCGCTCCCTCTCGGTGCGAACGGTGAAGTCGGTGCGCCAGCGCGTCTCGAGCCTGTCCGGCGGGCAGCGTCAGACCGTCGCGATCGCCCGCGCGGTGCTCAAGAACGCTCGCGTGGTGATCCTCGACGAGCCGACAGCGGCGCTCGGCGTCGCGCAGACCGCGCAGGTGCTCAGCCTCGTGACCCGGCTCGCGGAGCAGGGTGTCGCCGTCATCATCATCAGCCACAACCTCGCCGACGTCTTCAAGGTCGCGGACTACATCGCCGTGCTGTATCTCGGTACGCTCGTCGCCGAGCTGCCGACGGCGGACACCACGTACGACGACGTGATCGGCTACATCACCGGCAGCAAGACCTACGGCGGCGACGCCGCGGTCGTCGAGGCAGGAGGCGCGGAATGACCACTCCCGGAGGCAACATCCCGGCGGACACCAGCACGGTGTCCGACCTCATCGGCAGCGGGCAGGAAGGCACCGTCCGCGACCAGGTCATGGCGTGGTGGCAGCGCGTGCGCGCCGGCGACATGGGCGCCCTGCCCGCCATCGGCGGTCTCGTGGTGCTCGCGCTGCTGTTCACCTTCCTGAGTCCGTTCTTCCTCACCGAGCGCAACTTCGCCAACCTCATCACGCAGGCGGCGACGCTCGTGATGCTCGCGATGGCGTTGGTGTTCGTGCTGCTCCTCGGCGAGATCGATCTGTCCGCCGGCGTCACCAGCGGCATGACGATGGCGCTGTTCATCGTTCTCGTGAACGTCCATGGCGTCGATTGGGTGCTCGCGCTCCTCATCGCGTTCGCGGCGGGCATCGCGACCGGAACCTTCATCGGATTCTTCGTCGCGAGAGTCGGGATCCCCTCCTTCGTCGTGACATTGGGTCTGTTCCTCGGCTACCAGGGGGTGACCCTGTTCATCATCGGATCCGGTGGTCTGTACCGCGTGCAGATTCCCGAGATCACCGCCATCCAGAACGGCAACCTGCCGGTCTGGGCGGGCTGGGTGATGCTCGTGGTGATCCTCGCGATCGCGGCCGGAACCTCGTTCTGGGACCGCACCCGACGCACGAAGGCCGGGGTGCCCAACCGCACCATCGCGCTCGTGTGGATCAAGCTCGGCGTCATCGCCGTCGTCGGCGGCGGCGTGGTCTGGGTGCTGAACCAGAACCGCGGCCAGTCGGTGGGCGTGGTCGAAGGCGTGCCGATCGTCGTGCCGATCGTGCTGGCGATCCTGTGGATCGGCACCTTCCTGCTCGACCGCACCAAGTTCGGGCGCTACATCTACGCCATCGGCGGCAACGCGGAGGCGGCCCGTCGCGCGGGCGTGAAGGTCGTCGTGATCAAGTGGAGCGCGTTCATCGTGTGCTCGACGCTCGCCGTGGTCTCGGGTCTGTTCAGCATCTCGAAGGTCGGCTCGGTGGATGCCGCCGCAGGCCGAGAGATCGTGCTCAGCGGCGTCGCGGCCGCGGTTGTCGGCGGCGTCAGCCTGTTCGGCGGCAAGGGACGTCTCACCCACGCCGCGATCGGCGCGCTCGTGATCGCCGTGATCGCGAACGGACTGGGGCTGCTGCGGATGCCGGCGGGGCTGAACCTCATCGTCACCGGCGCGGTGCTCATCCTCGCCGCAACCGTGGACGCGCTGTCGAGACTGCGCTCGGGCGGCACCGTGCGCACCTGACACCGGATGCGATTCCCTGACGGCGCCGGCGGCATCGCCCCGGCGCCGTCAGGCGTTCACCCGCGCAGGAGTGCGCGGACCGTGGCGATCGTGTCGGTGTCGGCGGGCGACTTGTCGGGGCGGTATCCGCGCACGCGGGCGAAGCGCAGCGCCACTCCCCCGGGATAGCGCTGCGAGCGTTGCACGCCGTCGATCGCGATCTCGACGACCGTCTCCGGACGAACCGCGATGCCGCCGGGCACCTCCCCGGTCGCAAGCTCCGGGAAATGCGTCGTCTGCCACCGCAGCAGGTCGTCGGTCAGCCCCTTGAAGGTCTTGCCGACCATGACGAACCCGCCCGGCGCACCGAACTCCCCGTCATCGTCGCGCGCACCCAGGTGGAGGTTCGACAGCATCCCGGCGCGGCGGCCCGATCCCCATTCGATCCCGAGCACCGCGAGGTCGAGGGTGATGACGGGCTTGACCTTGATCCAGCCCGACCCCCGCCGCCCGGCGGAGTACAGACTGCCGGCCGCCTTCACGACGACGCCCTCGTGTCCCGCCGCGAGCGCCTCCTCGGAGAACCGGGCGGCGATATCGTCGTCGTCGGTGACCACGCCGGGGACGCACCAGGGCCCGGCCACGCGGGCGAGGGTGTCTCGCCGCGTCGTGAGCGGCTCGTCGAGCAGATCGCGTTCGTCGACGCGCAGCACGTCGAAGAACCACGGCCGAAGGGCGATCTGGGCCGCGGCCTCGGACCCGAACCGCGCCATCGTGTCCTGGAAGGGGCGCGGCCCACCGTCCTCGTCGAGCGCGAGCGTCTCTCCGTCGAGGATCGCGTCGTCCACCGGCATCGCGCGGACCACCTCGACGATCTCCGGGACGCGATGCGTGATGTCCGCGAGACCGCGCGTGTAGACCCGCACATCCTCGCCGCGGCGGTGCACCTGGATGCGCGCGCCGTCGAGCTTGTACTCGACCACCGCGGGGCCGGTCGCTGCCAGCGCCTCCAGCACCGTCTGCGCGCTGCCCGCCAGCATCGGCAGCACGGGGCGCCCCACCTCGAGGGCGACCGCGTCGAGGTCGGACGCGTTGCCGGAGAGGGCGATCACGGCCGTTTCACCGAGGTCGCCCGTGAGCATCGCGGCACGCCGCACCGCCGCGAGCGACCGATCGGCAGCTGCGGCTATCGCATCGACGACCACCCCCTGCAGGGCGCCGGTGCGCAGCTCGCCGAGGATCACCCGCACGAGGAAGTCCCACTCGGCAGCGGTGGCCGAGGCGGCGAGCGCGTCGAGTTCTGCCGCGCGTCGCGCGCCGACGCCGTCTCCGGCGAGGCCCGCGAGCCGTTCGAAGGCCGCATCGACGTCGCCGACGGTGAGCGTGGCGACCTCGGCGTGTGCCGCGGCGCGCGAGCGGATCGACCGCCATCCGACCCCGAGGCGTCCCTGTCGCGGAGCCGCGATCAGCATGCCGACGACGGCGCGCAGATCGTCGACGGCCGCCCGGCGCAGGATGTCGGCCACGAGGGAGATCTTCGCCGAGCGCGAGCGGGTCGCCATCAGGGCGTCGGCGGTCGCGACGATATCGGCGAGCAGCAGCACCGCGACCTCACCGCCGCCCGGTCGACCAGAGTGCCCATGCCACCAGGAGCGGCTGCAGGAACAGTCTTGCGAACCGAGCCCGATCGGTGCGGAGCATCGGTGCCGATCGCCCGGTGCGCCACTGATGCACATTGCCGGGCAGAACGGCCCCGAAGAACGTCGCGATCGCTGCGCCGACGCGGGGGCGGTCTGCCGGGAACGCGATGAGCGCCGCACCCAGCATGATCTCCGCCGCGCCCGAGGCGACGACGATCATGTCCTTGTCGGTGTGCAGGAGCTTGGTCGCCCAGTCGGGAACCACGATGCGGTAGCCGCGCCGCCCCCACGTGAGGTGGGACACCCCGGCGGCGACGAGAAGCGCCGCCAGGAGGTAACGGGCAACGGATCGCAGGGATTCGATCGGACCGCGGCTCATGACACGAGCATGCCTCATCCGCTCCCCCTCGGGGCCGGATGAGGCATGCTCGTGTCGGATCAGGCGGCCAGCGGCGTGCGCGCCCGGTGGGCCGTGACTCCGATGCCGCCTTCGACGAGGTCGACCGAGACCGCGCCGCCGTCGTCGAGGTCCCCCGAGACGAAAAGCTCGGCGATGCGGTCATCGATCTCGCGCTGGATCCGCCGGCGCAGCGGTCGCGCACCGTACTCCGGCTCGTAGCCGAGCTCGGCGAGCCGCGCCACCGCGGCATCGGTGATCTGGAACGCGACGGACCGCGCGCCGAGCCGCCGCTCGGTGGCATCCAGCAGGACGCGCACGATCTGCTGGAGCTGCGCGGACTCGAGCTTGCGGAACAGGACGATCTCGTCGATCCGGTTGAGGAATTCCGGTCGCATCGCCTCGCGGAGCTTGCCCATCACCCGATCGCGCAGGTCCTTCTCCGAACCGAACCCGGTGGCTCCCCCGCCGTCGGCGAGGAACCCGATCGCGCCGCCCCGCGACGCGAGGAACTCCGAGCCCAGGTTCGAGGTCATCACGACGACGGTGTTGCGGAAGTCGACCGTGCGCCCCTGACCGTCGGTCAGGCGCCCGTCGTCGAGAACCTGCAGCAGCACATTGAACACGTCGGGGTGCGCCTTCTCGATCTCGTCGAACAGCACGACCGAGTAGGGGTTGCGTCGCACGCGTTCGGTGAGCTGCCCGGCCTCGTCGAAGCCGACGTAGCCGGGAGGGGCGCCGACCAGACGTGACACGGTGTGACGCTCGCCGAACTCGCTCATGTCGAAGCGCACGACCGCCTGGTCGTCATCGAAGAGCGACTCCGCGAGCGCCTTCGCCAGCTCGGTCTTGCCGACGCCGGTCGGGCCGAGGAAGAGGAACGACCCGACGGGTCGACGCTCGTCTCCCATGCCGGTGCGATTGCGTCGCACCGCGCGGGCAACGGCGGCGACGGCGTCATCCTGTCCGATGACGCGCTCGTGCAGCTCGCTCTCCAGCGCGCCGAGGCGCTCGCGCTCCGTCTCGGTCAAGCGACTCACGGGGATGCCGGTCGCACGACTGATGACCGCAGCGATCTGCGGTTCGTCGACCACCGTCGACACGTCGTGGCCCTCACGCGTCGCCCGCTCGATCTCAGCCTGCACCTCGGCGAGGCGGTCGCGCAGCACCGACGCCTCCTCGTACTGCTCGGCGGTCACGGCGGTGTTCTTCTTCGCCTCGAGTGCGGCAGCCTCGGTCACGAGGTCGGAGACGTCGACCTTCGCGCCGAGGCGGAGGCGCAGGCGCGCACCCGCCTGATCGATGAGGTCGATGGCCTTGTCGGGCAGCACGCGATCGCCGAGATAGCGGTCACTGAGCTCGACCGCGGCGCGGAGCGCGTCGGTCGTGTAGGTGATTCCGTGGTGCTCCTCGTACGCGGGCGCGAGTCCCTCGAGGATGCGGATCGCGTCTTCGGGCGACGGCTCTCCCACCCGCACGGGCTGGAACCGGCGTTCCAGCGCCGGGTCCTTCTCGATCGCGCGATACTCCTTGAGCGTGGTCGCCCCGATGAGGTGCAGGTCGCCGCGCGCGAGGCGGGGCTTCAGGATGTTCCCCGCATCCATGCCGCCGTCACCGCCGCCTCCGGCGCCGACCACCGTGTGCACTTCGTCGATGAAGACGACGATCTCGTCACGATGCGCGGAGATCTCATCCATCGTCTGCGTGAGGCGCTCCTCGAAGTCTCCGCGGTAGCGGGTGCCGGCGAGCATCGCGGGCAGATCGAGGACGATCACCCGCTTGTCCGTCAGCTGCGCCGGAACGCTGCCGGCGGCCACCGCCAGGGCGAGTCCCTCGACGATCGCCGTCTTGCCGACGCCGGCCTCTCCGACCAGCACGGGGTTGTTCTTGGTGCGACGACTGAGGACCTCGATCGTCTGTTCGATCTCGTCGGCACGGCCGATGACCGGGTCGAGCGCGCCTTCGCGTGCCCGCGCGGTGAGGTCCATGCCGAAACGGTCGAGCATCGGCGTCGAAGACGATGCCATTCCGTCTTCCGGCGCCTCGGCGTCGCCCGACACGGTCTCACGAACTTCCTGGGTCAGAGACTCCGCGGTCACGCCGGCGCGCGCGAGGATCTGCCCCGCGGGAGTGTCCTGCGCGAGCACGAGGGCGAAGAAGAGGTGCTCGGGGTCGACATAGGTCGATCCGGACGAGCGCGCCACCTGGTAGGCGTGGAAGAGCGCTCGTTGCACTGACGGGGTGATCACCGCGCCATCGACATGCGCTCGGTGCGAGGCCGCCGGCAGCCGATCCTCCGCGGCGCGGACGATCGCCGCCGCGTCGGCGCCGACGCGCTCGACCGCGTCTTTCGCCGGCGAGCGGTCGACGAGCACGCGCAGAACGTGCAGCGCGTCGAGTTCCTGCTGGCCCCGTTCGAGCGCGTATCGACCTGCGGCCTGCAGGATCTGCTGCGTCGCCGCACCGAGGAATCGACTGAGGTCGATCGATCGCTCCGCGCGGGCGCGCTCGCCCGCGAGATAGCGTGCGAGGAACTCGTCGAAGGCGCTGTGGCCCTCGTCGGGGGTGAAGTCTTCGGGCATTCCCGCTCCTTGCATCAAAGATGAGTCACGCGAGCTCAACTTTAGGAGTTGAGCGCTTGCTTATCAACTTCAACGCAGGAGGAGGCGGACTATTCCGAGGCGCCGAGATCCGCCTCACTTCCCTCCGGGCGGGCCGACGACCAGGAGAACGGCGAAGACGACGGCAACCGCCGCCACGAGGACCAGCGCGAGCACCCATGGCCGCCGCAGGAACCACCGCATCAGCGGATCGTACCAACGGTCCGCCTCGGGGACGGGCGCGATTCGCCAGGGGCCGTCGAGACGCCCGGCACGGTGCAGCCAGATCTCCGTCGGGATGGTCGCATAGGGGATGACGGCACTCCCGACCGCCACGATCGTCGGCCACATCCCCCATCGCTGGTTCATCGCCACCAGCACGGCCGTGGCGCCGTAGGAGAGGAACACGAATCCGTGTATGCCGCCGCCGATCGTCACCGCGATCGGGAGGTCGAGCATCGCACGCAGGATCAGTCCTGCGATGAGGAGCGTCCACGACACCGCTTCGGCGAGGGCGAGGACGCGGAACAGGGACAGAGGGGTGCGGAACACGAGTACTCCAGATCGGTCGTCTCCACCCTAAGCGGGCGGGTGACGCGCCACGGTCTAGCGTGGAAGCGTGCACTCTGAGCTCGATCGCCTGCGGCGGCGCCCCGACCTCGAGGCCCCGGGACTGGTCGCGGTCGACGCCGCCGATCGACTGATCCTCGACCTCTCCGCGGCGGCGCGCGAGAACACCGAAGCGGGCGCCGTGTGCGTGATCGGCGACGCTTACGGCGCACTCACCCTCGGCGCCGCGCTCGCCGGCGCCACCGGCATCCGCGTCCACCAGGATGCGCTCACCGGGGAGCGGGCGCTCGCCGCCAACGCCGACGCCCTCGCTCACTCGCACTCCTATCGGTCTCTCCCCCTGTCTCCCGAGCTCGTGCGGGGAGCCCACGTGGTACTGCTCCGCCTGCCCCGCTCGCTCGACCAGCTCGACGACATCGCCGGGATCATCGCCGCCCACGCCGCTCCCGACGTCACGGTGTTCGCCGGCGGACGCCTCAAGCACATGAGCGTCGCCATGAACGACGTGCTCGCCCGCCGATTCGGCCGCGTGGACGTCACCCACGCGAGACAGAAGTCCCGGGTGCTCGTCGCGCGAGGCCCACACGACGGCGCGGATCCGACACCGCGGCAGGAAACGCACGAGGGCATCACCGTGTGCGCGTTCGGCGGGGCGTTCGCCGGCACGTCGATCGACATCGGCACCCGGCTGCTGCTGGCGCACCTGCCCGCCCCGACGGAGCGGCCGGTCATCGACATGGCGTGCGGCACCGGGGTCGTGGCCGCCTCCTGGGCGACGCGGCATCCGCGTGCCCGGGTGATCGCGAGCGATCAGTCGGCCATCGCCGTGGCCTCCGCGAAAGCCACGGTCGCCGCCAACGGCGTCGCCGGCCGCGTCGAGGTCGTGCGAGATGACATGCTCGGCGCGCAGCCCGACCGATCGACGTCTCTCATCGCCCTCAATCCGCCGTTCCACTCGGGCGCAGCCGTCACCGGCAGGATCGCGCCGCTCATGTTCGCCGACGCCGCGCGTGTGCTCGCGCCGGGCGGAGAACTGTGGACCGTGTGGAACTCTTCGCTCGGGTACCGCGCTGCGCTGGAGCGCATCGTCGGCCCGACTCGCCAGATCGCCCGCAACGCCAAGTTCACCCTGACCGCGTCGACCCGGCGATGATGCTCACGCGCGGCCGTCGCGCGTGCACCACCACGCCCAGCAGACCAGCACCGGCTGGAAGAACAGTCGAGCCAGACGCTTCGCATCGGTGTCGAGGCCGAACCCGTCTCGTCCACGCGTGAACTGCTCGACGTTTCCCGGGAAGATCGCGATGAAGAACGCGGCCAGGAGCGCGCCCACGCGCCGGCGCGAGGCGGGCAGCGCCACCAGTGCCGTGCCGAACATCACCTCCACCACGCCGGATGCGACGACGACGGCGTCCCGGTCGAGGCCGGTCTTCTCGACCGCGAAGTCCGGAACCTGAGCCTGGAACTCCTTGCGTGCCCAGAACAGGTGACTGATGCCCGCGAACACCATCGCGGCGGCCAGGAGCCATCGGGAGAAGGTCTTCATGCCTCTGACTCAATCACGTCGGCGGCAGCTGCCGGAAGCCCTTGCCGGACCGAGGCCTTGTGTGCGCACCGAAGCGATGCTTTGCTGGCGGCGTCCACCGACGGAAAAGGGCGAAATCCCATGACCACCGATGCACCGACGCCGCCCCGGGATCTGCTGTCGTCCCCCTTCGCGGGAGGATTCGCCACCGATCCGGGATTCGACTTCGATGTTCGCCTCGCGATCGGACACAGCGTGCACGGCGGGGGCGACCCGGGCGAGATTCTCGCTGCTGCGGGCCCGGTGGGAGCGGGCGACACCGCCGGATGGTTCTCCGCATGGCGCGACCTCGGCGAACGGGTGCTCGACGAGGCGGATGACGCCGCTGCGACCGGCCATCACGCCACCGCGGCGGCGCGCCACCTGCGCGCCGCGAACTACCTGGGCTTTGCCGTGTCCGCGGCGGCCGCGCTACCCGACGGCGACACGTTGCTGACCACGTTCCGCACCCATCGTCGCGCGTGGGACGCGTTCGTCGATGGGTGCGGGCATCCTGTCGCACGCATCACCGTTCCTCATGGCGGGCAACCTCTGCCGGGAGCACTGTTCTTGCCCGTGGGCGCCGGTCCACACCGCACACTGGTGCTGAACAACGGCAGCGATGAGGCGATCAGCCGGCTGTGGACCGATCTCGGCCGACCGGCGCTCGCGCGCGGCTGGGCCGTGTTCGTCTTCGACGGCCCCGGGCAGCAGTCACAGCTCTTCGAACACGGTGTCCCGTTCCGCCCGGACTGGGAGGCGGTACTTGCTCCGGTCGTGGACGCCCTCGTCGCACGCGATGACGTCGATGAGGCACGTCTCGCGGTGTGGGGAGTGAGCCAAGCGGGGTACTGGGTGCCGCGTGCGCTCACGGTGGAGCAGCGGTTCGCCGCGGCCGTCGTCGACCCCGGCGTCGTCGACGTCTCGACCAGCTGGTTCGCTCACCTGCCCCGGGAACTCGTCGATCTGCTCGACGGCGGCGACCCGGACGCGTTCGACGAGTACCTGCGCCAGGGACTCACTCCCGACTCCCCCGAGGCGGCGATGATGCGGTTCCGGGCGCGGCCGTACGGCGTCGGCGAGAGCTTCGGGGCGGCGTTCCGCGCCGTGCGCGCCTACCGCCTGTCGCAGGAGCAGGCCGCCGACATCCGCACGCCGCTGCTGATCACCGACCCCGACGGCGAGCAGTTCTGGCCGGGCCAGTCGGCTACCCTCGCGGCGATGACGCCAGAGGTGTCCGCGCTGGAACGCTTCACGGCCGCGGAGGGCGGCGCGATGCACTGCGAGCCGCTCGCGCGTCTGCGCGTGGCCGAGACGGTCCTCGACTGGCTGGACGACACCGTCGGGTGACGACGCGAAGGGACTCGGCCGTCTCCGGTCGCGAGCCCCTCCGTGGGTGGAGACTTCTTCTTAGAAGTCCCAGTTCTAGTTGAGGAGCGCGGAATCATGCGGCTTCTGAAGCCAACTTGCGACCCCGTGCCCTCTGCGTGCCCCTCCCGCGTAGGAAGCCAAATCAGCCACTCCGACGGGAGATCGGCACACACCCAAGTCTACTGGCCGAGTCGTGAGCGCAGAAGTTCTAGTACGTTGCAAACCGTGCTCCCCGCTGGACTCAAACCGACCGTGCAACAGCGATTCGATCGGCTAGAAGCGGTGTGGAACCAGGCGAGGCTGGGCATCGGCGACAGCGGAGAGCCCCAGCGGGAGGCCGACTTCGATGTCGTCACAGAGCCAAGTAGAACAGCTAGAACGCCTCCCACGCCGGAGGAAGTGGAAGCTATTAGAACGGCGAGGGCCAGCGGTGAAAGCGTCCGCTCCATCGCCGAGCGGTTCGACAAGCACCGCAGCACGGTGTGGCGGTATACGAAGGACAACCGATAGGCGGCACGCATCCCGACTGTCGAGCGACGCCTCGTGGAACTCCATCTGGTCTTCACCTCAGCTGCGATGATGGAGGCCCGCGACGAACATGCGACTAGGAATCCATGACTGGAGCATCGTTCAAGTCGAGGGCGTTCATGTACGCATCGATGTCAACAGCCGCGACGGTGCCAACCTTTTGCAGGCGACCGAACAGTCGGATGAGGAAGAACATCAGCGTCACGTCGGGCTCGCTGTACTCCGGCGAACTTGTTGGGGTGTCTTCTATCCGGTTGAACGAGACTCCTCGCAAGGCACAGCCGATGTCTACCCGGCGGGCGTCGCTTAGTTCTAGCAACGCATTCACAGCGGCCTTTCCTTCTAGATCGGCCCAGCCGCTCCGCGTGGTCAGTAGTCCGCCGAGGATTGGAATGGGTGGCTTGGGGTCGTACGTGCCTCCCGCATGGGCGATGTTGACCGACGTGCGGGTCAGTTCGCGCACACTAGCGATCTTCTTCCCTGCGTACTCCAGAAACTTCCTGTTTATTTCTTGCTTCACTTCGAAAACTGCGT
>NZ_BTGO01000029.1:0-27525 GCF_042846595.1 Microbacterium sp. MTN4-26 | reverse complement strand
ACGCACCCAGATCGGCACACAGACCGCCGCGACCCTCCTGGTCTGCGCCGGAGAGAACCTCGACCGGTTCGGAAACGAAGCAGCCTTCGCGAAACTCACCGGCACCGCACCGCTGCCGGCATCCTCCGGCAAAACCCGACGCATGCGCCTCAACCGCGGCGGCGACAGACAAGCCAACCGGGCCCTCCACCTCATCGCCGTCGGCCGACTCCGCTCCGACCCCCGCACCCGCGACTACGCCACCCGCCGAGCAGCCGAAGGACTCACCACCCGAGACATCCTCCGATGCCTCAAACGCGCCATCGCCAGAGAAACCTACAACGCCCTCAAAACCGACCTACTCACCACTTGACAGCTATAGGACCGTCGCAGACCCGCGGAATACCCATAGGGGGTATCGTGTTCCACCAAGAGCCGGCATCTCCGGCGAACGACCGCGACAGGAGGCACCATGAGCGCCGAGACCACCATCGACTACCTCGTGACGGGCATGACCTGCGGGCACTGCGAACGCGCCGTCACCGACGAGGTGTCACGCGTGCCGGGCGTGACCGGCGTCGACGTGAGCGCGGCGTCGGGGCGGCTCACGATCGCCACCGACGGCCCCGTCCCGGCCGACGCCGACGTGATCGCCGCGGTCGACGAGGCCGGCTACTCCGCGGTCCGCGCCTGATGTCCGCGTCGGCCGCCGAGGCCGCGCCCTCCCGCGTCGACCTCGACATCCAGGGCATGACGTGCGCGTCGTGCGCCGCCCGCATCGAGAAGCGCCTCAACCGCCTGGACGGCGTCACGGCGTCGGTCAACTACGCCACCGAGCGTGCGCACGTCGAGTCGGCATCCGGTCTCACGCCCGAAGCGCTCATCGCCGAAGTGCAGCGCACCGGCTACGACGCATCGGTGCCCGAGCCCGCGCGTTCCGCCGACGACGCGGATGCGCGCTCGCTGCGCACGCGGCTCCTCGTCGCGATCGCCCTGGCCGTGCCCGTCATCGCGCTGTCGATGGTGCCGGCGTGGCAGTTTCCGGGCTGGCAGTGGGTCTCGCTCGCTCTCGCCCTCCCGGTCGTGACGTGGGCGGCATGGCCGTTCCACCGCGCCGCGGCGATCAATCTGCGGCACGGCGCAGCGACCATGGACACCCTGATCTCGCTCGGGGTGACCGCCGCGACGCTGTGGTCGCTGTACGCGCTGCTGTTCACCGACGCTGGCATGATCGGCATGACGCACGGCTTCGTCTGGTTCAGCGCGTCGAGCGAACCGGCTGTCTACCTCGAGGTCGCGGCGGGCGTGACGATGTTCCTCCTTGCGGGCCGCTTCGCCGAGGTCCGGGCCAAGCGGCGCTCCGGCGACGCCCTGCGAACCCTCCTGCAGCTCGGCGCCAAGGACGCCGCCGTGCTGCGCGACGGCGTCGAGGTGCGCGTGCCGATCGCGTCCCTTCGGGTCGGCGACGAGGTTATCGTGCGTCCCGGCGAGAAGGTGCCCACGGACGGGGTCGTGACCTCGGGCACCAGCAGCATCGACGCCGCCCTCGTCACCGGGGAGTCGGTGCCGGTCGACGTCTCCCCCGGCGACGCGGTCGTCGGAGCGACCCTCAACGCGGGCGGGCGCCTGGTGGTGAAGGCGACGCGCGTGGGGTCGGACACGCAGCTGGCCCAGATGGCGCGCCTCGTCGAGGACGCGCAGTCCCGCAAGGCGGATGTGCAGCGCCTGGCCGACCGGGTGTCGGCGGTGTTCGTGCCGGTCGTGATCGGGATCGCGGTCATCACCCTCGTCGCGTGGCTCGTGCTCGGCGGCTCCGCGCAGGCCGCGTTCACCGCCGCCGTGGCGGTGCTCATCATCGCCTGCCCCTGCGCGCTCGGACTCGCCACCCCCACCGCCCTCATGGTCGGGACCGGCCGCGGCGCGCAGCTCGGCATCCTCATCACCGGCCCCGAGGTGCTCGAGTCGACCCGCACGGTCGACACGATCGCGCTCGACAAGACGGGCACCGTGACCACCGGACGCATGTCGGTCGTCGACGTCACCGCCGCGACCGGGGAGCACTCCGACGAGGTGCTCCGCATCGCCGCCGCCGTCGAAGACGCCTCCGAGCACCCGCTCGCCCTGGCGATCGTCGCGGCCGGCCGACGGCACCGACCGCTCCCGGCGATCGAGGCGTTCCAGGCGACCGCCGGGTCCGGCGTCTCGGCCGTCGTCGACGGACGTGCGGTGCTGGTGGGCAGCGCGTCGTTCCTGCGCTCGTGGGCGGTCACGCCGATCGACACAGACACCGAGGGCCTCACGACCGTGCACGTGGCATGGGATGGCGCGGCCCGCGGCGCGATCTCGCTCGCCGACGGCGTGAAGCCCACCAGTGCGGAAGCGGTGCAGCGTCTGCGCGCGCTCGGCCTCGAGCCGGTGCTGCTCACCGGCGACGGCGAGTGCGTCGCCCGACGCGTCGCCGCCGAGGTCGGCATCGAGCGCGTCTCGGCCGGGGTGCTGCCGGAAGGCAAGGTCGATACGATCCGTGCACTGCAGAGCGAGGGACGGGTCGTCGCGATGGTCGGCGACGGGGTCAACGACGCCGCCGCCCTCGCGCAGGCCGACCTCGGCATCGCCATGGGCACCGGCACCGATGCCGCGATCGCCGCATCCGACCTCACGCTGGTGCGCGGAGACCTGCTCGCCGCGGTCGATGCACTGCGGCTGTCGCGCGCGACACTGCGCACGATCAAGACGAACCTGTTCTGGGCGTTCGCCTACAACACCGCCGCGATCCCCCTCGCCGCCCTGGGGCTGCTGAACCCGATGATCGCCGGCGCCGCGATGGCCTTCTCCAGCGTCTTCGTCGTCGGCAACAGCCTGCTGCTGCGCCGTTTCCGCACCACCGCACCGACACCGAAGGAGTCCCGATGACCGACACCGCCCCGATGACCGACACCGCCGAGGCGCACGCCCACCACGGCTACATCAGCGACAAGGCCCGCTACCTCAATCGCCTGAAGCGGATCGAGGGGCAGGCGCGCGGCATCCGCACGATGGTCGAGGATGAGCGCTACTGCATCGACATCCTGACGCAGATCAGCGCCCTGACCAGCGCGCTGGAGACCGTGGCGCTGGGGCTGCTCGACGACCACCTGCGTCACTGCGTGGTCGACGCCGCGCGAGCCGGAGGGCCCGAGGCCGAGGAGAAGATCGCGGAGGCTTCGCAGGCCATCGCCCGCCTCGTGCGGTGACGCGCTCCGCTACGTGAGGTCGGCCACGTCCGACACCGTGCGGCGCGATCGACGAGCGGCCGACACGGAGTCCGCCGACAGGATCACCAGCGCCACCCAGACCAGTGCGAAGCCGATCCAGCGCTCCGGCGGCATGGGCTCCTGCAGGATCCACACCCCGATCGTGAACTGCAGGATGGGGGCCACGAACTGCAGGAGGCGGATGACGGTCAGCGGCACCCGGCGCGCGCCCGCGGCGAACAGCAGCAGAGGGGTGGCCGTCATCACGCCGGCCAGAAGCAGCAGCACGGTATGCACGGCTCCGGCCGTGCCGAGTGTGAGACCGGCCGTCACCCCCACCGCGATGAGCTGGATGATGGCGACCGGGGTGAGCCAGAGCGATTCGAGCGTGAGCCCGCTCACCGCGTCGACGGAGGGGCCGATCTGCTTCTTGACGAGCCCGTACAGTCCGAAGGATGTCGCCAGCGACAGTGCGATCCACGGGAACGCACCGTAGCCCGCCACGATCACCCCGACCGCGGCGGCCGCGATACCGAGCGCGATCCACTGCGTGACACGCAGCCGCTCCCGGAGGATGAGGACGCCCAGGAGCACGGTCAGGATCGGATTGATGAAGTATCCGAGACTCGTCTCGATCACGTGCCCGGTCAGGGTCGCGATGAGGAACACCTGCCAGTTGACGTAGATGAGCAGGCCCGCCACCACCGTCCAGCCGACGAGACGTCGCTGCCGGAGGATCGCCACCAGCCGAGGCCACGTGCGCGTGACGGTCAGCAGCATCGCGCAGAACACCAGCGACAGCAGGATGCGCCACGCGACGACCTCCCACGGCCCGGTGGGTGCGAGCGCGAGGAAGTACAGCGGCAGGAACCCCCACAGGAGGTACGCGACGAACGTGTACACGCCGCCCCACGCTCGCTCTCGCGAGGCGTCCGGCGGCGAGGCGCCTGCGTCGGCGGACGACGGAACGCCGACGCCCGCGGTCACGAGCGCGGTCTCCCCCAGGTCGGGGGCGTCTCGTGCTGCCTCGTCGGCGTCGCCGGCTCCCCCGGGGGGCTCGGGCGCGTCGAGGTTCACCGGTTCATCGTAGTCCCGACCTGCCGCGCCCGGTTGCGGCAGCGAAAAGGGCTCGGATGCCGAAGCATCCGAGCCCTTCGTCAAGCGGGGTGTCTCAGCGGACGACGACCGCCAGAACGTCGCGCGCCGACAGCACGAGGTACTCATCGGCACCGAACTTGACCTCGGTACCGCCGTACTTGCTGTAGATCACGCGGTCGCCGACGGCGACGTCGACCGGGACACGGTTGCCGTTGTCGTCGATGCGACCGGGACCGACCGCCACGACCTCGCCCTCCTGGGGCTTCTCCTTGGCGGTGTCGGGGATGACCAGACCGCTGGACGTGGTCTGCTCGGCCTCGACCTGCGTGATGACGATGCGGTCCTCGAGCGGCTTGATGGAAACCGACACGGGTCTACCTCTGCTTTCCTATGAGACGTCAAGACTCGTTAGCAAACTCGGAGTGAGAGTGCTAACGCAAGTCTAGGGAAGCGCTGGCACTCTTGCAACGCGAGTGCCAGATTTACGATCGACACGTATCAGCACGGCCCTGGCCGTCTCCCCTCATGTGTGTGTACGATGACAACACCGAGACCGGGTCAGCTGGGTGACCTGGCATCGGATGCAGACGACGGCGTTCGCCACCGTGATCGCTCCTCGTCTGCTGCACTGGGACACTGGGAACAACTGGGGTAATCACGAGCTCTCGCCAGCTCGCGCCCGATCCGTGGGGGGATCATGGCAACGGCGTATTTTCTGGGTATCGACGTCGGTACGAGCAGGACGGCGGCAGCGACCGCACGGTCCGCTCCCGACACCACACTCGACACCCGAAGCTTTCCGCTCGGACGCAGCACCGACAGTGCTCCGTCATCGGTGTTCGTCACCGCTGACGGCCTGCTCTTCGGAGACGCCGCCGAACGACGCGGCATCAGCCAGCCCGAGCGGCTCGTGCGCGAGTTCAAGCGCAGCATCGGCGACGACGTTCCGCTGTCGGTGGCGGGGCGGACTCTTCCGCCCGAGCAGCTCTATGCGCACACCGTCGCCTCGGTCATCGAGGCCGTCGTCGAGCGCGAGGGCTCGTCACCCGAGGGCACCATGCTCACCCACCCGACCGGGTGGGGCTCCCACCGGCTGGGCCTGATCCGCACCGCGCTGGGCCGCGCCGAGGTCGGCGAGGTGTCGCTGATCACCGAACCCGAAGCGGCCGCACGGCAGTACGAAGCCGGCCGGGTTCTGGAGCCGGGCCGCTCGCTCGCCGTCTACGACCTCGGCGGCGGCACGTTCGACTCCGTCATCCTCCGCAAGTCCGACGACGGCGGGTTCGCGCCCCTCGGCAGCGCGTCGGGAATCGACGACCTCGGTGGCGCCGACTTCGACGACGAGGTGCTCCGCCACGTGCTCCGCGCTGCGGGCGTGACCGCAGCCGACCTGCAGTCCGACGACGCCGACATGCGGCTGGCGCTGTCGCAGCTGCGCCGGGAGTGCGTCGACGCCAAGGAGGCGCTCTCGTTCGACTCCGACGTGACGATCCCGGTGCTCCTGCCCACGGGCGCGGCGAGCGTTCGCCTGACCCGTGCGGAGTTCGAGGACATGATCGCGCCGTCGGTGGAGCGCACGGCCGACACGCTCGAAGACACGCTCGAAGCCGCCGGTCTCACTCCCGACGACGTCGAGAGCATCCTGCTCGTCGGCGGATCATCTCGCATCCCGCTCGTCGCGCAGATGCTCTCCGAGCGCTTCGACCGTCCGATCGCGATCGATGCCGATCCGAAGTCCTCGATCGCCCTCGGCGCAGCGCGGGCCATCGCACCGGCCGCCGAGATCGGCGCGGGTCTCGCCCTGCTGCCGGCCGGGTCCGCCGCGGCACTGGTCGACGACGCCCCCGTCGCCGAGGCGGCCGATGTCGCCGAGGCACCCACGCCGCTTCCCGCTCGCCGGTCTCGGGCGATCCCGATCGCGGCGTCCGCAGCGGGCGCGCTCGTGCTCGCGAGCGGCCTCGTGCTCGCGAACGCGACCGGACTCGGCAACAGCACCCTCGCCGCCGGCTCGAGCCAGCAGTCGCTGAGCGAGTGGCTCGGCATGGAGCTGACCGCGTCCTCGCAGGCGGTCAGCGAGACGAGTGAGCCCGAGGCGGCCGGTGAGGAACCGGGTGCTGCCGATGCGGTCAAGGCCGCGCCCCGGCCGAAGGCGGACACCGGCGGCTGGACCACACCGCGCAGCAACCCGATGGTGCACAACACCCGCACCACACCGAAGTCATCGTCCTCCTCCTCGAGTGCCACGCAGGGGCGCACGTCGCCGTCGAAGTCGGCGCCGCCGAAGTCCTCGGGATCCAGCGGATCGACGGGGTCGAGCGGGTCGTCGGGCTCGAGCGGTTCGTCCGGGTCCAGCGGCTCCACCGGATCGACCGGCTCGTCCGGATCCGGCGGGTCGACGACCACGCCGTCGACGCCTCCGACCACATCGACACCGACGCCGACCACCCCGTCGACGCCCTCGCCCTCGACACCGTCGACCACTCCGACGCAGGAGCCGGACCCGACCCCGACCGAGCCGACGACGGACCCGTCGCCGACGACCGACCCGACGCCGGATCAGACGACCCCGACGCAGGAGCCCGAGCCGACGAGCGAGCCGGAACCCACCGCGTCGACCTCGACGGCACCCGACCCCGCGCCCTCAGAAACGCAGACCGAGACGACTCCCCCCACGTCGCCCAGCCCCAGCCCGTCCGATACGACGGTGACGGCTGAGTAGCGTGCGGGGGCGATAGTGAACAGGCTCACCGAGACCACCGATCCGACGGTAGAGATGCTTCCCCGGGCTGCCCACGCGCTCGGCGCCCTCGACGACCTCGTCACGCGCAGACCCCCACTGCGCGCAGCGATCGTCGGGGGTGCCGGCTCGGGCAAGACGGATGCGCTCGCCTACCTGCGCGGTCGGCTCGACCGAGACGGCCGGCCGACCCACCTGTGGTCGGCGCGCGATAGCACCGATCCCGTCGACGACGACGTGACCCTCCTCGTCGACGACGCGCAGGAGCTCGACGAGAAGGCGCTCGGAACACTCCTCGAACGCGCGCATCGACCCGACGCGGGCCTCGTCATCGCCTACCGCACGTGGCCGGCACCGCCGGCGCTGGTGGAGATCACCCGCGTGGTCGAGCACGACAGTCCGCCCCTGCTGCTGGGCGAGGTGACGCTCGCCGAGGTGCGCACCGATCTGCTGTCGGCGGATGCGGCGTGCGCGCAGCACATCCTCGACATCAGCGGCGGCACCGCGTGGCTGGTGGCCGCGTGCGTCGAGGCGCACGACCTCCAGGACTGCAGCGACGACCCCGAGCACCGCGAGCTCGCACGCGTCGTGCGCCGCCGGGTCCAGCACCGGCTCGAGACGGTCTCGCCGGCCGTTCGCCGCCGCATCGAGACCCTCAGCCTCGGCGCGCGTCACGCCGGTGCCGAGACCGCCGACGCCGCGGAGATCATCGCAGAGGGCCATGCCGAGGGACTGCTCACGGCCAACGGACGCCCCCTCCCGCTCGTGGCCGACGCGGCCCGGGCCAGCACGTCGATCGACGTGCTCATCGATCTGATCCGGCACGGCTCGCTCGACCTCGTGCCGGGCTCCGACCTGGCCGCGAGTCTCGACGGGATCGTCGACTCCGCGCTCGGCAACGCGATCGCCGAACGCGCACGCGCCGAGATCGCCTGCCAGCCGGCGCTCGCGGCCGCACTCTTCGAGCGCGCCGTCGCGTGCGGCGTGCCGGAATCCGAGATCGCCGCCGCGCACGCGCACGCCCTGTGGGCCGCCGGGGACGGCGACGGGGCCGGACTGCTCCTCGGCGGCGTGGGGATCGACCGCGCTCACCCGGACCACGACCTCGCCGCCGACACGCTCGCGACGACATGGGCCGACCGCGGGATGATGTCGATCGCACACGACACGTACCGTGCGATGCCGCCGGCGTCGGCGCCCGGTCGCACGCGCGCACTCGTCGCCGCCGCCGGCGCCGGCAGACTCGTCGAGCGCGACCTCTCCACGGGCACAGCGGATGCGACGGCACCGGCGGCCCCGTCTGCCCGGGGGGTCGCGCTCGATCTGCTGGATCGCGGCCTGCGCGCCACGCTCTCCGATGACAGCCCCCGCGAGGCTGTGGATGACCTTCGCCGCGCGGCCGACCTGTCGTGCGCCGCCCGGGACACCTCGCCGACGCCCGAGCTTCCGGCCGTCATCGCCGCGACCGCCGCGATCGGGATCGGGGACCTGGATCTCGCCCACACGGTGATCACCGACGCCCTCACCCACACCGCGCACTGCCGCCGCTGGCGTCCGCGCCTGCTGCTGTGGAACGCGTGGATCGCCGTGCAGCGCGAGCAGGTCGCCGAGGCGCGACGCTCGCTGGCCGCGGCGACCGCCGACGGCGCCGTGCTCTCGGCCCGCGACGACGTCATCGCCGCGGCCGTCACGGTCGAACTCGCTCGGCGCTACGACGACGTCGCCGCGCTCGGATCCGCCTGGGACTCGCTCAAGAGCCGGGTGCGCCGTGTCGAACCCGACCTGTACATGCTGCTGCCGCTGAGCGAACTGGTGATCGTCTCGGCCCGCCTCGGCGACGCCGAATGGATGCAGCCGGCCTTCCGCGACGCACTCGCCCTCGTCGACCGGCTCGGTGAGCCGTCGGTGTGGGCGACGGCGCTGCACTGGGCGGGCATTCAGCGCGGCATCCTCGAGAATCGCCCCGACGACCTCGCACCGCACGCCAAAGCACTCGTCACCGCCGCCCGCCGCAACCCGCTCGCCGCCCGCATGGCGCAGGCCGGGCGAGCGTGGACGGCCATCCTCGCCGGCACCGTCGACCCCGACGCGGTGGAAGCGGCCGCCCGGGGTCTTTCCACGGTCGGACTCGCATGGGACGGCGCACGCCTCGCCGGACACGGAGCCCGTCGCAGCAAGGACAAGAAGGTCGGGGCGCGGCTGCTGGCGTGCGCGCGGGAGCTGCACCCGCGCGAGACGGCACCCTCGGGCGAACCGGCAACAGGCCCGGTTCCCACCTCCGCGAACACCGGTCTCAGCGAGCGCGAACACGAGATCGCCCAGCTGGTGCTGCAGGGCCGGACGTACGCCGAAATCGGAGCAGAGCTGTTCATCTCACCGCGTACTGCGGAGCACCACATCGGACAGATCCGCCGGCGGCTGGCTGCCACGTCGCGGTCGGATCTGCTGGCGAAACTGCGCGTGGCGATGAGCACGACGGAAGGGGCCGGACGATGACCCCCGACCTCACGCGCAGATCCCTAAGCGCCCTCAGAATCTTTCGGGGTTACCCCCGATTCCGAACCTCGCAGACCTGCATAGCCTCGAGAACGAGTCTCGAAACGACGGGAGAGACACCATGACCACTCCGCTGGCGACCATCGCCGATGCATTGATCGAATTCATCCTTAGCCTTCTGCGCGACCCGGAGGCCGCAGCGGAGTTCGAACAGGACCCGGAAGGGACGCTCGCCTCGAACGGCCTGTCGGACGTGTGCGCCGACGACGTGCGCGCCGTCGCCCCGGTCGTGGTCGACCGGCCCGACGTGCACCCGCACCCGAACCCCCACCCGCATCCCCACCCGCCTGGGCCCAAGCCCACGCCGGTCGAGGAGATCAACACGATCACCCAGTCGTTCACGATCGACAACCGCGCGACGATCGTCGACCAGTCGGTGAATCAGAACATCTGGGCCAACGGCGACGTGAACCAGATCTTCGACAACGAGGCGATCGTCAACAGCGGCGACGGCGGAGCCGCCGCCGGTGAGACCGCCAGCGTCGACACGTCGACCACCGACATCGAGACCGGCGACATCGCGATCGGCAACGAGACCACCGACGTCGACGTCGACGGATCGTTCAACGACTCCTCGACCAACACCGACACGGAGGTCGAGGCCGACGTCGACGAGTCCTTCAACGACGGATCGACGGAGACCGATGTCGATGTCGAGGTGGAGGAGTCGTTCAACGACACCGAGACCGAGGTGGACAACACGCAGGTCGCGGTCAACAACGGCGACATCGGCGGCGACGTCGCCGTGGAGAACACCGTGGCCGTCGAAGCTCCCCCGGTGGAGACCGAAGACACCTGGGAGGCCGACTCCTCCGCCGACTACGTCGAGGCGCCGATGGAGATGGAACTCGAAGAGCAGCCGTAAGGCCCGCCTCGTGTCCCCAGATCGCAAGACCCCTCACCCGCCCGCCGAGACCCCGTCACGGCGGGCGGGTGAGGTATCTCGGAAACCGGAGCCCACCGTGTCGCAGACATCGACGTCACCCGCCCGCCAGGAGATCCCGCCGCGCCCTCCGCTACCCGCGCCGGCGCAGCAGCAGCCGGCGTCTGCCCCGCGTTCCGCGCCGCCGAAGCCCCCACGGAACGCACCGGAGCGCCCCACGCTCTCCAGCGGCAACAGCGCTCCGGTCCTCACGAAGGCACCGCCGCCGTTCTCAGTTCGCCTGAGTCAGTTCCTGTGGGTCCTGAGCCTCGCTTTCGGCGCCGTCACCGTGGTCTTCTACTTCGTCATCCGCGA
This sequence comes from Microbacterium sp. MTN4-26, assembly GCF_042846595.1. Lineage (NCBI taxonomy): Bacteria > Bacillati > Actinomycetota > Actinomycetes > Micrococcales > Microbacteriaceae > Microbacterium > Microbacterium sp. MTN4-26. The sequence continues at coordinate 16,685 of NZ_BTGO01000029.1, read as the reverse complement.
GGACCAGCTCCCGCTGATCATCGAGGCCATCGAAGCGGTCAGCGCAGACCGCACGACGGAGACATACGAGGCCGCGGCCGACATCGTCTACTGGTCGGTGTTCGCGATCATCGTCGCACTCGTGCTCATGCAGATCGTGCTGCTCGTGTCGTTCTCCAGCCGCAAGCCCGGAGCGCGCTGGTGGCAGTTCGCGACCGTCATCATGCAGGTGGTCGCCTTCCTCATCGCGCTCGAGCTCGTGGGGGGCGGCGAGTACGGTTCGATGCTGCGTCAGCTCTTCATCGGCGAAGCCGGATTCGCCGTGCTGGCGCTGCTGCTCAGCACGCTACGCGGCGCCCTCTCCTGGACCGCCCGCAAGCACGACGTGCGGCGTTCCGGCGACAGCGGGGAGTACTGAGGCGATCTCCTCCAGGCTGCGGGTCACCACGCGACAGACCTCGACGGCGCTGCGTTCGGTCAACGGCGACTGGCCGAGCGCGCGCCACCGGTCCAGCAGCCGGTCGACCTCGGCCCGCATCTCCTCGTCGGTGGCGTCATCGCCGACACCCAGCCGTACCGTCGGGCCGGTCCCCTTGCCACCGATGATCCGCTCCGCCTCGGCGGCGTCGCTCGGTGCCAGCGGCAGCCCGTCGGCGCGCGCCCGCGCGAGCGCCGAGAGCTCACGCAGGCTGTGAGCGGTGGCGCGGATGCGTTCGATGCCCCCACGCACCTCGTCGACGTCGTCTCGGGGGAAATCCGCGAGCACGCGTTCCAGGCCGTCGAGCACGCCCCGGATCTTCAGCGTTGCTGCGCGCGTGCGGAACTGCTCGCGGACGAACTGCTGCAACTCGTTCAGACCACTCTGCTGCACGAGCATCTCGGCGAAGTCGGTCGAAGTCGGCGTGGATCGGCGCAGCAGCGCGGTCGCCAGGCGCACGCCGAAGATGCCGAACCGGGCGAGGAGAGCGCGGCGGGCCGCTTCGGTGAGGGTCGTCGCCGGCGAGGGCCGCACGAAGCGGTCCGCCGAGATGAGCAGCTTCTCCCGATCCTCGCGCGGGAGGGCGGCGAGTTCCTTGAAGGCCGCATACTCGTCTTCGCGAAGGGTGCGGGCGCTCTCGGCGAGCAGCCCCGCGACGGGGATGACGCCCAGGGCGAGCGAGGCGAGCTCCCCGTCGAGTTCGTAGCGCCGGGCGACCTTGTTCGCGGAGAGGATCGAGTCGATGCGGCCGGAGCCGATCTCGTCGGCGCGCGAGAGGACCGCGACCGCGTTCACCGTCTGAGACTGACCGGCCGCCGTGTCACGGAAGGACTCGAGGAACTTCATGTCCGAGGCATGCAGGTGCCGCATCAGATAGATGATCGCGTCGGCCGCCGAGGGCCTCGCCTCGGGCACGAGGAACGTCGTCGAGCGCGCCGAGACGTCTTGCGACAGCGAGGCGATGCCAGGAGTGTCGATGAGGATGAGCGACCGGAGCCCGCTCGAGGGCCAGCCGACGTCGATCCAGTCGACATCGTCGGCCGAGGTCTCGCCGAGGTCGAAGATCAGGCGCCCTCGCTCGCGACGGATCGGCAGGCGCTGCTGCTCGCCGTCGCGGCGATGGAGGGTGACCGAGGGGGTCGCGGCATACCGGTACCAGGTGACCACGCGCGTGCACTCGCCGGCGTCGGTGGGAGCGATCCGCTCCCCCAGCATCGCGTTCAGGAGGGTGGACTTGCCGGCCTTGACCATGCCCGCCAGCGCCAGACGCAGCGGCTCGTGCAGGCGACGGCTCAACTCGTCCAGGCGCGCGGTCGCCTCGGCGTCGTCGGCGTAGCGGGCCCGCGCGGTGTCGAGCAGCCGCGCGGCGTCGTCGCGCAACGGCGTGCTCACGAGCGCGCCGCCTCGAGCTGCCTGACGGGCGCGATCGCGGGGATCTTCCGCTTGAGCGTTTCGAGCTGCTGGATCTGCGTCTGCAGCTCCCTGACCCGATTGTCCCGGCCGCTGGCGTACGTCGAAGCGGCCTGCTTGGCGGCCAGCACCGCTTCACCGAGCGAGCGGTGCAGTTCGTCGGCCATGCCGCCGAAGTGGTCGCGCGCCGCACGCTGCACGAGGCGCAGACGGTCCCTGAGCTGCTTGCCGACCTGGAAGATGACCTCTTCGATGTGGCGGCGCACGACCGTCTTTGCCTCGAAGCGACGGCGCGCGAGCCGGTTGGTCATGTCTTCTCGGTAGGCGCGGCGGCCCACGAGCACACCGGCCAGGAGCGACAGCGGGTTGATGAGCGACAGTCCGATGAGGCCGGTCGCGAGACCGACCATGAGCACGCCGCCGTAGGAACCGCGCACGCCGATGAAGATCTTCTCGGCCGCACCCATCTGACCGGAGTCGACGCCGGCGATCCGGTCGACGGGATCGAGCACGCCCTCGGTGTCGCCGACAGCGAACAGCGGAATCTCGGTCTGTCCCTCGAAGAACTGCTCCGCGACCTCTTCGCACAGCCAGCGCGAGCGCTCGTCGGTCCACACGAACGTCTCCGACACCGCCGCGTTGATGCGCTGATCGATCCACTCGGTGATCTGCTCCCAGATCGGGCCCGGATCGCCCTCGTCGATGGATGCCTCCGCCTCGCGCTGCACCCGCCGCAGGCGGTCGCGCAGATCGTGCTCCATGTCGGAGATGAGGTCGGCGACGCCGTCGTTCAGGGTCGTCTGCCACTTGGACGAGCGTCCCCGGAACTCGTCGGCCCGCGCCTTGGCGTCTTCGAGCTGCGCGATCATGCGCGGGGTGTCCTCGGGATGCAGGATGGCGTTCAGCTCGGAGGTGAGCGAGACCTCCATCTGGTCCACGACCGACACGACGTCGTGGACCGCGCTCCGGGCATGAACCACTTCGGCATGTGCCAGGACTTCGCCGCGAAGATGGTGGACGAGCTGAGGGAAACCCGATTCGTCGTTCAGTTCGCGATCGTGGTGCTCGGCGGCGAGCAGCCGCAGATCGCTGGAGACGGAGAAGATCGGCACCTCGCCGACGTCGCCCAGGTGCGAGCGGTCGATGCGCTCGATGTCGCGCCACTGCGGGTAGAGGTCCGTCTTCGACAGCACCGCCGCCACGTTCGGCGACACGCGCATGGCGTGGCGCAGGAACTGCACCTCGGGCTCGGTGTACTCCTGCGACGCATCCGACACGAGCAGCACGGCATGCGCCGACGACAGCGCCGCAAGCGTGGTCAGCGCGTTGGTGGAGTCGAGCCCGCCGACGCCCGGCGAGTCGACCAGCCGCAGCCCGCCGCGCAGCAATTCGCGGGGCAGAACGACCTCGGCCGACAGCAGCTTCTGCTCGTTGCTGGGGTTGCCGCGCTCGGAGACGTAGTCGGCGAGCGCTTCGAGAGGGATGTCGATCTGCTCGACGACGCCCGGCTGGTCGCCCTTCTGCTGCACGACCCATGCCCGGGGCGTCTCGGCGAAACCCACCGCGGTGGGGACGCTCGTGGCCACATCGTCGTCCACGGGGCACACCGGGGCGTTGACGAGGGCGTTGATGAGCTTGCTCTTGCCCTTCTTGAACTCCCCGACCACGATGACCCGCACGTTCGGGTCCTGCAGCCGCTTGCGGGTGTTGTCCAGCCGCTCGGCCAGATCGGCACGACCGGTGGCGGCCGCGAGCGACTCGACATTGTCGACGAGCGCGACCAGCTGCCTTCCGGTCTGCGGCGACACCATCGTCGGCTCGTTGGCGGTCTGATCGTCTCGCTTGGCGATGTCGTCGCTCACGCATTCCCCCTTGAAAACTGTCCCCGGGCCCACGCTATCCCGATCCGCCGGACAGGGATAGGGCGGATCGGGGCCGTGACGCACCTCGCCCGGCCGCCTCGAGAGGCGACCGGGCGAAGTTCGTGTCAGACGATGATCAGATGTCGATGTCGTCGATGACGGCCGAGCCGTCGGAGAAGATGTTGCCGTTGTTCTCCCACTCCCAGTCGTTGTCGACGTCGGAGTCGAACTCGTTGAACGAGTCCTCGATCTTTACCTCGACATCGGTGTGGTCCGAGAAGTCGTTGAACGAGTCGTCGATCTCGAGCTCGTACTCGGTCCACGTGTTGGTGGAGGAGTCGTTGAACGAGTCGGCGACGTGGGTCTCGACCGTCGTGTTCCCGATCAGGATGTCGCCAGTGGAGATCGTCGTCTCAGTGTTCGACACCGAAGCGTCGTCGCCCGCAGCGGCCCCCCAGTCGCCGGTGTTGACGACGGCCCCGTTGGCGAAGCCCTGGGTGACGTTCCCGCCGGCGCTGATCGCCTGGTTGACCGACTGGTCGACCTGCGTCGCACGATTGTCGATCTCGAGGTGCAGCGAGCCGGCGGCCGCAGCAGCGGCGCCCGCGCCGGCGAGGCCGCCGACGTGGAGGTCACCGAAGCCGGTGTTGTACTGGCGCACGCCAACCGTCACCGAGTCGTCGTCGAGGTTCGTCGAGTTGTCGATGTCGATGTCGGTGTCGTTGTAGGAGTCCTTGTTGTAGGAATCCTCGTAGTCGTTGTACGAGTCCTCGTCGTTGAAGGAATCGTTGGTGGAGTTGTCCGACTGGTCACGGGCGTCGACGGCGACGTCCACATCCACGGAGTTGTCCGAGTTGTCGGAGTTGTCCGAGTTGTCGGAGTTGTCCGAGTTGTCGGTGTTCCCGGAGAAGTTGTCCGAGAAGTTCCCGTCGGTCGACGAATTACCCGAGTCGTTGATGGAGTTGTCCGAGTTGTCGGACGCGTCGGTCAGGACCGCGGTGTTCGTCGAGTTGTCCGAGTTGTCGGTGTTCCCGGAGAAATTGTCCGAGAAGTTCCCGTCGGTCGACGAATTACCCGAGTCGTTGGTCGAGTTGTCGGAGTTGTCGGTGTTGTTCGACAGGATCTCGTTCTCGTTGACGCCGACGTTGTTGTCGTTGAGCGTGTCGTCGACGATGATTCCGTCGTTGAAGTCGTTCCCAGTAGCCATTGTCCCAGTCCCTTCGATGAAGCCTTCGGCGGCCTTGCGGATCAATAGTCCGTCCGATCGCGCGTCACGACATCCGGGATACCCCCGGAGACTTCCGGGGATCCCCTAGGGGTCTGATTCGGGGTTCGGGGTTCACGTCCGGGGTTCGGGGGCTTCCGCGTCCGGGATCGGCCCGCTCGGGGCGCGGCGAACGAGCACCTACGCTGGATCGAATGGAATCGTCGGAACTGACTGCCCTGCTCACCGCCGACGGGCTGCGGATGCTCGCCGGGATGCCCGCGGTGCGCACCTCCGACGACGTCGCGCGGCAGGTGTCCGCCCTGCGCGCGGCCGGCCACTCCCCCGACCTCGTGTCGGCGCTCGTGGGTCAGGCGCGGCTGCGCACGAAGGCCGAAGCGAAGTTCGGCGACCTCGCCCAGCGCATGCTGTTCACGCGCGCGGGCCTGGAACAGGCCACGCGCATGTCGATCGCGTCGCTGCACGCCGGGCGGTTTCGAGCCGGGGGCCTGACGCGCGTCGCCGACCTGGGGTGCGGCATCGGCGGTGACGCGCTCGGGTTCGCCGGGCTCGGCCTGTCGGTCGACGCGGTGGACGCGGATGAGATCACCGCGGCGATCGCCGCCTACAACCTCGCTTCGTTCGGCGACGCCGTCACCGTCGCGCACAGCCGCGCCGAAGCATCCGACCTCACGCGCGCCGACGGCATCTGGCTCGACCCTGCCCGCCGCACGCCCGGCCGAGGAGAGACCTCCCGCACGAACGCCGACGAATGGTCGCCGTCGCTGGACTGGGTGTTCGACATCGCCCGCAGACGACCGGTGGGTGTGAAGCTCGGACCGGGACTGGACCGGGACCGCATCCCCGACGACGTCGAGGCGCAGTGGGTCAGCGCCGACGGGTCGACGGTGGAGTTGGTGCTGTGGACTCGAGAGCTCGCACGGCCGGGCGTGCGCCGAGCCGCGCTCGTGACCCGCGGCGAACACGCGTGGGAGATCACCGCCGGCGCCGATGCCGAGGATGCGGCGCCGCGGGAGCTCGGCGCCTACCTGCACGAGCCCGACGGGGCGGTCATCCGAGCTCGTCTCATCGGCGATGTCGCCCGCTCGCTCGAGGCGGGCACTCTCGATCCGCGGATCGCCTATCTCACCTCGGATGCGGCGCTCACGAGCCCCTTCGTCTCGTCGTTCCGCGTGCGTGAGGAGCTGCCGAGCGACACCAAGGCGCTCGCGCGGGAGCTCCGCTCCCGCGCGATCGGCCGACTGGAGATCAAGAAGCGCGGAGTCGACGTGGACCCGGCGGCGCTGCGGACCAAGCTCAAGCTGCGCGGCGACGCGGCAGCGACGCTCGTGCTCACGCGCGTCGGCGACACGCGGCGGGCGATCCTCGCAGATCGCGTGTGACGCCCGGTCGACGGGGGCGCGATCAGCTGAACAGGTTCGCGCTGTAAGCGGCGAAGACGAGCCAGCCCGCGCTGTAGACGACCGACCCCGAGGCGATGCAGATCGCCCACACCGCCATCGCGCGGTCCTCGGTGGGCCGGCGCAACGCCATGACCGAGACGACGATCGCGATCAGGCCGAGGGGGAACGCCCATCCGACGAAGAACGATGCGAGCAGGCCCGCGATCGCGATGCCGAGCGCCCAGGCCGCGAACGCGCTGCGCAGCGGCGGCGCGGGCATCGCCCACGAGTCGGTGCTCGGCGCCTCGGACGGATCGGTCGGCGCCGACATCTCGGTGATGCCGAGCGGCCCCGTGGGCAGCCGCGAGAAGCCGCCCCGGTGCTCGCCGGGCATGCGTGACTCTCCGGAGACGGGGGCGAGATCCTGCCCCTGCGGGTCGTCGGTCGCATCAGGGGTCATGCGGCGTCCGTCCGTTCGGCAGGACGCTCGGCCACCTGGATCTCGGTGACCGGCAGCGTCGAATCGGCGCCGAACGCGAGAGTCGAGGGTCGGCGCCCCGACATGATGAGTTCGCTCGCGAGCGCCGCGATCATCGCACCGTTGTCGGTGCACAGCGACAGCGGAGGGATGCGCACCGCGACGCCGGCGGCTTCGGCGCGCGCGAGGGCGACCTCGCGCAGGCGGCGGTTCGCGATCACCCCGCCACCGAGCAGGAGGCGCGGCACGCCGTACGCCTCGCACGCGGCGAGCGCCTTCGTCACGAGCACGTCGACGACGGCCTCGCGGAAGCTCGCGGCCACGTCGGCGACGGGCACATCCTCCCCGGCGGCACGGGCCTGCTCCGTCCACCGCGCGACGGCCGTCTTCAGGCCGGAGAACGAGAAGTCGTATCGGTGCGACGCCATGTCGCTCGCGCGGGACAGGCCTCGGGGGAAGCGGATGGCAGTGGGATCCCCCGTCGCGGCGGCGCGGTCGATCTCCGGCCCTCCGGGGTAGGGCAGGCCGAGCAGACGCGCGACCTTGTCGAAGGCCTCCCCCGCGGCGTCGTCGACGGTCTCGCCCAGCAGCTCGACGTCGGTGGTGAGGTCGCGTACCAGCAGCAGCGACGTGTGCCCGCCGGAGACGAGCAGCGCCACCGTGGGGTACTCCAGCGGCGGAGCATCCGCATCCAGGATGTCGGCAGCGATGTGCCCGACGAGGTGATTGACGGCGTAAAGCGGACGGTCGAGCGATACCGCGAGCGCCTTGGCCGCGCCGACCCCGACCATGAGCGCACCCGCCAGCCCCGGTCCGCTCGTGACGGCCACCGCATCCAGGTCGGCGAGGGACACCCGCGCCTCGGCGAGCGCCGCCTCGATGGCCGGCTGCAGCGCCTCGAGGTGCGCGCGGGCGGCGACCTCGGGCACGACCCCGCCGTAGCGGGCGTGCTCATCCATCGACGACGCGATCGTGTTCGACAGCAGGGTGCGGCCGCGCACGATGCCGATGCCGGTCTCGTCGCAGCTGGTCTCGATGCCGAGCACCAGCGGCTCGCGTCGGTTCACGTGCACGCCCCCGCCTCTGCCGCAGTCCCCGCCCCGACCGCAGCCCCGGCTCCGGCCCCTGCCCCGGCCCCGGCTCCGGCCCCTGCCCCTGCCGAGCCCGGTTTGTCGGAGATTCGCGCCGATGTCGGAGGATTATTCCGGGATTCTCCGACATCGGCGAGATTCTCCGACATCGGGGAGAGGGATGCGCGCGACGCGGCCCATCCGGGCACGTCCAGGCGCATCACGATGGCGTCGACATTGCCGTCCGGGTAGTAGTTCGGGCGGCGGCCGATCTCGATGAACCCCTCCGAGGCGTAGAGGCGCTGGGCGGCCGGATTGTCGGCCCGCACATCGAGGAAGACCTCGCGCACGCCGCGCTCCGCCGCCTCGTGAAGAAGGGCACGGAACAGCATTCGGCCACGGCCGCGGCCGCGGAACGTCTTGTCGAGGGCGATGGTCTGCACGTCGGCGTCCGTCGCGCCCGACGGGGCGCGCAGCCCCGCGTAGCCGATCAGGCGACCTGCCTGCTCCGCCACGACGTAGTGGTTGTGGGGGGAGGCCAGCTCTGCCCGCATGGCGGTCTCGCTCCAGGCGTCGCCGGCGAACGACGCCCGCTCGAGCGCCATGATCGCCTCGAGGTCGTCGAGGTCTCCGGTGCGCAGTCTCACGCGATCACCCTCTTGGGCGCGGTGGGTGCGGTGACATCCGGAGAGCGCAGGTAGAGGGCGTCGTCCGCGGCGATCCGGCGGCCGGCCGCGACGGCACGACCAGCGGCGAGAGCCAGCATCGCGGCGGGTACCGAACCGGCGTCGAGTCGGCGGGCGCCGTGCGCGGCGAGCGCGGCATCGAGCTCGTCGCGCGGCGCGAGAGCCGGATCGGCCACGCGCACGGGGAGGCCGTCATCGTCGAGGCCCTCGTAGACGGTGAACGCGAACTCGCGACGGCGGGCGTCGGTGACGACGGCGAAGCGCTCCTCGTCGGCGCCGGTCATGGCCGCCATCAGCATGCGGTCGAGGGCGACGGCATCGTGACTGACGACGGGGATGAGCGGGATGCCGCGGCCGAGCGCGAAGGCGCGGGCGGCGGCGATGCCCACGCGCAGGCCGGTGAAGGGCCCGGGGCCCATACCCGCGGCGACATGGGTGACGTCGGCGCTCGTGATCTCCGACTCCGCCAGGACGCGCGCGACGTGATCGCCGATCACCTCGGCGTGCCCGCGCGGGTCGCCGCTGTCGAGTTGGGCGCGTACGACGCCGTCGGGCTCGATCACCGCCACCGCGGTGCCGATCGACGTGTCGATGCCCAGAATCACGCCTTCCAGCGTAATCGGAGCCGGCCGTGGCCTGCTCGCCCATCCGATCCGCGCCCCGACGACGAACAACACGCATGCACCTCCCCCGGTACGTGCGCGAGGGCGGCACGCCGCCGCTCTCGGACGATCCCGCGGGGTCAGGATGGCGCACCGTCGTGATCCCGACCGCCGTCGGCGATCTCACCGTGCGCGCCGGGCGCCGCACCGGGGGAACTGCGACCGTGCTGCTGCACGGCGCCGCCGGCACATGGACGACCTGGACCCCGCTCGCCGCGTACGCGCGAGACACCGGCCGCACCCTGGAGAACGTGGTCGCCGTCGACCTGCCGGGGTGGGGCGACAGCGGCGAGCTGGATCCCGCGCTGCACGTCGAAGACGTCTCGCACGCCATCGCCGCCCTCGTGCGTTCCCTCGGGTACGACGACTGGATCGTCGCGGGTCACTCGCTCGGCGGCGTCGTCGCGCTCGACCTCGCCGCGCGAGCGCCCGGTCCGACCGTGGGCGTCGTTCTCGTCGCCCCCACGGGCGCGAGCGTCATCGACGCGATCCGGCATCCGCTGCGCGGCGGGATGCGGCTGCCCGGCTTCGCGGGGATGCTCGCCGTCATGCGGGCGCTCTCCGCGTTCGGTCCGGGCGGCGCCCCCATCGTCGAGGGCGTCGCGGCCGCAGGGCTGCTGCCGCTGCTGACGCGGCCGCTCTTCTCCGCGCGCGTGGACCCGAGCGTGGTCGCCGCGTTCCGCACCGAGGTGCGTCCGACGGCCTTCGCCCGCGCGGCTCGGATGCTCGCGGGTTACGACGAGGATACGTGGAGCGTCGTCCGCTGTCCCGTGCAGGTCGTCCGAGGTCCGCGCGATGTGTTCGCGTCGCCGCGCGACGATGTCGCTCTCGCCGCGCGCATCCCTCAGCTTCGCGTGCGCACCGCCTCCGGCACGGGACACTTCCCGCACGTCGAGCGCCCCGACGCGGTGCTCGACGCGATCGAGGCGATCAGGGGCGGCGGGTGACGGTCGCGATCCGCGGTGAGTCGGCATCGAGGTCGGCCTCGCGCGCGGTCACGCCGCACGCGGTGTCGACGCCCCGGCCGTGCCACTCGCGGTCGAGCTCGATCTCCCACCAGCTCTCGCGCAGGCCGTCGACCATGCCGCGACCCCACTCGACGATCACCACCGAGGAGTCCAGGTCGATGTCGAGGTCGTCGAGCTCCGCAGCGGATCCGAGCCGATAGGCGTCCACGTGCACGAGCGGCGCGCCGCCGACGAGCGACGGATGCGTGCGGGCGAGCACGAAGGTCGGGCTCTGTACCGGTCCCCGCACGCCGAGCCCCTCGGCGATCCCGCGCGTGAGTGTGGTCTTGCCGGCCCCGAGCGGACCGGTGAGCACCACGAGGTCGCCCGCAGACAGCATCCGACCGATCTCGACACCGAACGCGTGCATGTCGGCCGGCGTGGTCAGCTCCCGGGCACCGACGATCGCGTCGAGGCCGGTCACCGGGCGCTCCCGTACACGCGCGGCACGCGCCGTCCGATGCGCGTGACGATCTCGTAGTTGATGGTTCCGGCCGCCTCGCCCCATTCGTCGGCGGACGGGACGCCCAGGGTCGGGTCGCCGAACAGCACCGCCTCGTCGCCGACGGCGACGGGATGCTCTCCGACGTCGACGACGAACTGATCCATCGCGACGCGGCCGGCCACGGGGAACCGTGCGCCGCCGATCGTCACCGGCCCCCGTCCCGAGGCCTGACGCGGCACGCCGTCGGCGTAGCCGAGCGGGATGAGCGCGAGCGTCGTCTCGCGCGGGGCGACGTAGTCGTAGCCGTAGGAGACGCCGTGCCCGGCATCCACCCGGCGCACCGCCGCGACGCGGGCGCGCAGCGTCATCGCCGGGCGCAGCCCCAGGTCGGCCGAGGAGCGGTCGTCGAAGGGCGACAAGCCGTAGAGTCCGATGCCGATGCGCACGGCGTCGAGCCGCGTCTCGGGCAGGGCGATGGCCGCATTCGTCGCGGCGAGGTGGCGGATGTGCGGGGTGAGGCCGAGGGACGCGGCCTCGGCGACACCCCGTTCGAACACGTCCAGCGCGGCGCGGTCCGCTTCGGGCGACGCATTGGAGAGGTGGCTGAAGACGCCGACCACCCGAACGCGTCCGATGCGCTCCAGGCGCGCTGCCTCGGCGAAGACGACGCGGTAGTCGGCGGGGGCGATGCCGTTGCGGCCGAGGCCGGTCTCGAGCTTCAGGTGCACTGCGGTGGGACGGCCGGCCGCGGCCGCATCCGCTGCCGCGACGAGCTGGTCCATGCGGGAGACGCCGATCTCGATCCCCGCCGCCGCGGCCCCCGCGAACGACGCGCCGGGCGCGTGCAGCCACGCCAGCAGCGGCGCATCCACCCCGGCGCGGCGCAGAGCGAGGGCTTCGTCGACGTCGGCGACAGCCAGCCGCGACGCGCCGCCCTCGAGCGCGGCGGCCGCGACGCGCGGGGCGCCGTGGCCGTATCCGTCCGCCTTCACCACGGCGATCACGGGAACGCCGGTGAGGGCGCGCAGGTGCCGCACATTCGCGGTGATCGCGTCGAGGTCGATCGTCGCCTCACGCATGTCGCCGTGGTGGATGCCTCTCATGCGGCCTCCCCTCCTGCGCCGGCGGCGGGCGTGCCGGCACGGGGCACGTCGGAGGTGGGTGCGTCGGTAGTGGGTGCGTCGGCGGTGGGTGCGTCGGTACCGTCGGCGACGACGTAGGCGACGGCGAAACCGGCGTCGTGGGACATCGACAGGTGCAGGGTCCCGATGCCGCGGTCGGCGACGACGGCCGCGGTGCTCCCCGACAGCGCGAACCAGGGTCGCCCCGATTGCTCGCGCGTGACCTCGATGTCGGTCCAGTGCACGCCGTCCGACCCACCGAGGGCCTTGATGAGCGCCTCCTTCGCGGCATAGCGCGCCGCGAGCGAGCGCGGCTTGAGCGCCTGCTCGGCGGGCGAGAAGAGCCGCCCGAGCAGCCGTGGCGTGCGCGCGATCGTTCGCTCGAAACGGGCGATGTCGACGAGGTCCACGCCGATTCCGACGATCATGCGGCGCTCCCTCCATCGTCCGATGCGGCGTCCGACGACGCCCGCCAGCCTATCGCGGCCGCTGCCGAGGGTCGGGCACCGGCCCGGGCCGTGAACAACACAGGAGATCGGTTGCCCCGCGGGCGGATTCGACCCTGTCCTGCCCGATTCGACGCGGATCTCCTGCGTTGTTCACCGCAGGCGGCGCACTCACTCCACGGTGACCGACTTGGCGAGGTTCCGCGGCTGATCGACGTCGAGTCCCTTCGCCGTCGACAGGCCCATGGCGAAGATGTGCAACGGCACGACCGACAGCAACGGCTCGAACAGGGGCCCGGCGAGGGGGATGCGCAGCACCTCGTCGGCCGTCGGCAGCACGGCCGCGTCGCCTTCTTCGGCGACGGCGATCACGCGGGCACCGCGCGCGCGGATCTCCTCGATGTTCGAGACGACCTTCGCATGCAGGAGCGCCGAGTGGCGCGGCGACGGCACGAGCACGAACACCGGCTGACCGGGCTCGATGAGGGCGATCGGGCCATGCTTGAGCTCCCCGGCGGCGAAACCCTCGGCGTGGATGTAGGCGAGCTCCTTGAGCTTCAGCGCCCCCTCGAGCGCGATCGGGTAGCCGACATGGCGGCCGAGGAAGAGCACCGATCGGGTGTCGGCCATCCAGTACGCGAACTGCTCGATGCGCTCCTGCTCCGTCTCGAGGATGCGACGGATCTTGCCGGGAACGGCCTCGAACTCCTCGATCTGCGCGGCGACCTCATCGGCGGAGATCGCACCGCGCACCTGTCCGATGTGGAGGGCAAGCAGATAGAGGGCGGTGATCTGGGCGACGAAAGCCTTCGTCGAGGCCACCGCGACCTCCGGTCCCGCGTGCGTGTAGACGATCGCGTCGGATTCCCGCGGGATGGTGGCGCCCTGCGTGTTGCAGATCGACAGGGTCTTCGCGCCGCGCTCGCGGGCGAACTTCACCGCCATGAGCGTGTCCATCGTCTCGCCCGACTGGCTGATCGACACGACGAGGGTGTCGGGGCCGATGACCGGATCGCGGTAGCGGAACTCGTGGGCGAGCTCGACGTCGACCGGCACGCGCGCCCACTGCTCGATGGCGTACTTCGCGACCATGCCCGCATAGGAGGCGGTGCCGCAGGCGACGACGATCACGCGGGAGATGTCCTCGAAGAGGTCGTCGAGTCCCTCCAGCTCGGGGATGGCGACGACACCGTCGCGGATCCGCCCGCGGAGCGTGTTCGCGACCGCCTCGGGCTCCTCGGAGACCTCCTTGGCCATGAACGACGACCAACCGCCCTTGTCGGCGGCGTTCGCATCCCACGTCACCTCGAACGGCTCGACCTCCACGGGGGCGCCGAAGAAGTCGGTCACCTCCACGCCGGCCGGGGTGATCGCGACGATCTGGTCCTGGCCGATCGCGAGGGCGTCGCGCGTGTGCTCGACGAAAGCGGCGACGTCGGAGCCGAGGAAGTTCTCCCCCTCGCCGAGGCCGATCACCAGCGGCGAGTTGCGGCGCGCGCCGACGACGAGGCCGGGATGGTCCTGGTGCATCGCGAGCAGGGTGAAGGCCCCCTCGAGGCGGGCGACGACCGTGCGGAACGCGGCGACGAGGTCTCCGCCGTTCGCGGCATAGGCGCGGCCGAGCAGCACGGCGGCGACCTCGGTGTCGGTCTCGCTCCGGAACGGATGCCCGTCGAGTTCGGCGCGGAGCTCGCCGAAGTTCTCGATGATCCCGTTGTGGATGACGGCGAGCTTGTCGTCGTCGGCGAGATGCGGATGCGCGTTCTGGTCGGTGGGACCGCCGTGGGTCGCCCACCGGGTGTGGCCGATGCCCGTGGTGCCGTCGGTCATCGGGTGCCCGACGAGGTCGTCTCGCAGCACTTGCAGCTTGCCGGCGCGCTTGCGCATGTCGAGCGCACCGGCGCCGTCGATCACGGCGATGCCGGCGGAGTCGTATCCGCGGTACTCCAGTCGCGACAGGCCTGCCAAGAGGATGGCCTGGCTCTGCCGCGGGCCCACGTATCCGACGATTCCACACATGGGCTCCATCGTAATCTGCGCCGCCTGGCGCCCCGCCCGGTACCGAACGCCGCGGGCGGAACACGCCGGGTCAGGGCGATCGGCGACGCCTCGTGCGTCGAGTCCACGTGATCGCGACACCGCCGGCGATCAGGAGGGCAGCCAGGAAAGCCGCCGACAGCGGTGGGGTCGATCCGGAGGCCGCGAGCCGTGCCGGCTCGGCTGACGCCGCCGCAGGCGAGGGCGCGGCGGTCTGCGACGACGTCGGCTCGGGCGTCGGCTCCGGCGAGGTCGGCTCGGGCGTCGGTGTCGGCTCGGGCGTCGGTGTCGGGTCGGGCAGAGCTGCCAGCAGGGCGTGGGCGTCAGCGAGTCCGGCGCCGTAGACGTGCGCGTCGGGCATCACTCGCCAGTAGGGATTGTTCATCTCGGCCGCCGTGGCCTCGGTCGCCGTCAGGATGTCGGCCGGAGAGGCGCCGGGAGCGTACTCGAGGGCGAGGGCGTGCACCGCGGCGACGCTCGGGGCGGCGGCCGACGTGCCGTAGAAGCGGTAGACCACCTCGCCGTCCTCGTCGAAGGGCGATTCGAAGAAGCTCGTCCGCTCCCCGTCGACCCCGGTGATCTGCGGTGCGGCCACGGTGATCGGCTCGGAGTAGGCCGCGGACGGCGGCCCGTAGGGGTCGTAGGGCTCGAAGAGGATGGTGCCCGGCCCGGGCGAGCTGAAGGACTCCGGCTCCCACGGGTAGTCCCACGCCGCGGCGGCGACGCTCACGCCGGAGCCGTCCCCGTTGTGGCCGTTGATGACAGCTCCGACGAGGTCACCGCCGGCATCGCGGTCGTATTCGCGCCACGCGAGCGCCGTGCCGTTTCCGAAGGTGCCGATCCAGACGGCAGGTGGCGGGGCGACGTCACCGGTGAGATCGCGCACGACGACGAAGCCGTACTCCCCGTCCGTCGGCACGGGGCTGACCGTCAGCATCTCCATCGGCACCTGCGGGTCCGGTGTGACGCCCGCCGCGACGAGGGCGGGCACGGGGTCATCCGAGTACAGCTGCAGCGAGAAGTGGGATGCGACCGCGCCCTGCGGCTCCCCCCAGCCGAGGGCGAAGGTCGGCGCCGACGGCGTCGCGAGCAGTCCGACGCTCTGCACGGGGTCGACGCCGTCTCCCGGGTCGAAGTCGAGACAGTCGTAGGCGACGACCTCCTCAGGCACCCACACCCACTCCGGGCAGGCCACGCCGCGGTACTCGGGCGCCTGCCATCCGGCGATGGGAAGGCCCTCACTCGGTGTGCCGTCCGCGCCGACGGCGTTCGCATTGCCCGCCGAGGTGTAGTACGCCACACCGTCCGCCTTGACCATCTCGATGGCCGACGAGACGATTCCCTGCTGGAAGTGGGGTTCGGTGACATAGCTGATGTCGTCGACGATGATGTCCGCGCCCGCGTCGGCGAGCGCGAGGATGTTCTCGGCCATGTCGATCATCCCGCCGAACCCGGACGCGAACAGGATGCGCGCCCCGGGCGCGATGCCGTGCACGATCTGCGCCATCCCGCGTCCCTCGTCGCTGCCGCCCGGGTGGTCTGCGAGAACCTCGACGGGCGTGTCGTATCCGCACGGGTTGCCGGGTCCGGGGAGCACGCCGGCCGAAACGTCCTCCGCGGGGGTGGTGGTCGCCGTGGCAGAGGTGACGTACGAATCGGACAGGATGCCGATCGTCACGCCGCTGCCATCGACGTCGAAGGCGTCGCGCGCGAGGGCCGTCTTCAGCGGCTCGTCGGCGTCGACCGGGACGCTGCGGCAGCTCTCGGCGGCCGCGGTCGCGGGTCGCGCGGCGGCGGACGACGATGACGTGCCGACGGCCGCACGCAGGTCGGGCGCGACCGCCACCACGCCAGGGAGCGCGGCCAGTGCCGACAGCTGAGCGGGTGACACAGCGACGGCGACCGACGGGCTGAGACGGTACACGCGATCGACCCGCGCG
Source organism: Microbacterium sp. MTN4-26 (assembly GCF_042846595.1). Classification (NCBI taxonomy): domain Bacteria; kingdom Bacillati; phylum Actinomycetota; class Actinomycetes; order Micrococcales; family Microbacteriaceae; genus Microbacterium; species Microbacterium sp. MTN4-26. The sequence goes on along the minus strand of NZ_BTGO01000029.1, from coordinate 457 downwards.
AGCTGCCGCACCGCGTCGATCTGTTCAGCGCTCGGGCGCGTGGCGAACGTCAGCGTCGTCGAGACCCGCCCCTCGTCGTCCACCTGCAGACTGCCCGGCCCGGTCGCGGGCAGACCGACGGCGTCGGCCAGTTCTTCGGCTCCGCTCGCTCCGGCCTGCGCGGCGTCGGCCAGCTGGTCGGCGAGAGAAGGCGGCGGAAGCGTCTCCTCCTCCGCCGCGTCGGCGGCAGACGACGCGACAGGCGCGGCGCCGGCAAGGACGATGAGGGCAGCGGCGAGCGCGACGCTGCGGGCAGCTCGAAACACAGTTCTCCGGGGGGAAGGTCGTCATCGGGTCCTTCCAACCTGGCAGAAACCTGTGAGCGAACGCCAATCGACCAGGACGCGGTCGCATCACCCACGGCGGGCCGGGTTCGGTCCCTGAGGAGGAGATCCCGCCACCAGAGGACGGATACACG
>NZ_BTGO01000028.1:0-28138 GCF_042846595.1 Microbacterium sp. MTN4-26 | reverse complement strand
CCGCTCCGGCGTCCTCCCCGCGCGGAATCTCCTCTGGAGGCCGGGTCAGCGGACGGTGAGAATGACGCGCTGCCAGCTCGCGAGAGGGTGGGTCGGATGCCGATCACGGGCCTCGGCGATCACGTGCACCGTGGCGCCGGGCTCGGCATCGGCCGGGATGCGCACGCGCGCGCGGGCCTCACCCTCGGGTGAGTCCCCCGCCTCGAGCTCCGCGCGACGGCAGGTTCCGGCGTCGTCGAAGACCCACCAGTGCACGTCGACGCGGTCTCCGTCGGGATCGGTCGCCCGGGCGAGCAGCTCGACACTCTCCCCCGGCGCTGCCTTCCGATCGGCGGCGCCGTCGATCTCGATGCGCGGGTGGTGGTTCGCGGAACCGGCATCCGGCGTGATCGACCAGCGCAGGCGCGCGGCGAAGTCCGCCTGCGCGTCGGCGAACCATCGCGTGACCGAGTGCTCGTCGGCCTCATCGCCACCTCCGAAGATGCGCGCGTCGACCGTTGCCCACGTGTCGGGTCCGATGTCGGTGCGCTCCGCCCGCCCGCCCCACCCGCCGTAGGAGGGGTGCTCCCCCGCCCGCAGTCCCGGCACGAGCAGGTTCAGCATCGTGGTCGTGTCGCCCTCGGAGATCCACTCCCCGGCGGGCTGCGGCGGCATCCACACCCGGTAGCCGTCGGCGCGGAGTTCCTCGGCCGAGCGCCCCGAGAGGTGGAAGTAGTCGGTCGGGTCGCCGGGCACCATCTGGCGTCCGTCGCCCCACACCCGGTAGAGCGCGCCGAGCGTGCCGGCGCTCGTGACGTTCTCGCGCATCCATTCCGCCGCCAGCAGGGGGCGGTCCTCGTCGCGGATGGTCTCGCGGATCAGGTATCCCCACGCCATCGCAGCGGCCTCGGTCACGCGGATGTCGGGCCAGACGGGGAGGATGTAGTCGTCGTAGGTGGCATCCTGCGATGCGAACTTCGTCACGATCGCGCGGCGGGAGACGGATGCGCGCACTTGCGGCCACGCGGGGGTCTCGGCGTACCGCTCCTCGATCGAGCGGAGTGCGCGGGCGAGCGTGGCCGGTCCCGCCCACAGCTGGATGTGCACCGGGCGCGGGTCGTCGTCGAGCAGCGCGTCGGCGATCAGGCGAGAGCCGGGGGTGTCCGCGGACATGTCCCCCTCGAAATCGACGTTGCCGAAGCGGATGATCCCGCGGAGCGCGTCGGGGGACGGGTATCGGTCGTCGTGGACGGCGAGATTCGGGTACGCCTCGGCGTAGGCCTCGACGGCGTCATGGATGAATCGCTCGCCGGGCGCCCACCGCCACGAGGTCTGCGGTTCGGCGTATTCGCGGTCGGGCAGGAAGAATGTCGTGCCGGCGCCGTCGCCGCGCCAGTGGAAGCGGCTGCTCGCGTAGACGAGACCCTGCAGGTCGATGTCGTTCGTGTAGAGCAGCAGGCGCAGCAGGGAATTGAGGTCGTCGAGCTCGGGGTCGGCGGTGACGATCGTGCGGACGCGACCGCTCATGCGACGCCCTGCGCGGCATCCCGCCATTCGGCGAACTCGGCGAGCTTGACGAACATGTCCTCGAACATCATGCGCGTGTCGACCTGCGTGTACACGCGCATGGGTCGCGCGCCGGTGACCGCCACATACGATCCGTGGTCATCGAGAGCCGGAGTCGGCCTTTCGACGTACCGGCTCGATGACGGGTCGGGTTCGAACAGGGACTGCAGCGCAGTGAGCAGCACGAGGGGCGAGTCGCCGAGGGCGTAGGTCTCGGATGCCCCACCGAGGAACGATCCCGCCATCTCGACGATCGCGGCGATCTCGTCATAGAGGTATCGCCCGAGCGGGCCCGCCGTGGCCACCCGTCGCCGCAGCTCCGCGTCGGAGACGAGGCACTGCCGGTAGACGTCGCGCGGAACCTGCCAGATCGGAATCGCGGAGTGACCGAACACGACCTGACCGGCGACGACGTCGATGAGGAGGTTGTACTCGGTCTCCATCGCGTTCGGCGGCGGCACGGCGAGTCCCTCGTGCTCCTCTCCGCCGATCCAGATGAGGGTCATGCGCTGCGCGATCGCCGGCTCGGTCAGCAGCGCCGATGCGAGGTCGGTGAGGCCGCCGCCGGCGACGTAATACAGGGGCGAGGCGACGTCTTCGCGCATCGCCTCCGCGATGATGGCGTCGACAGCCGCCGACGGTCGAGGGGTGGCGGTGTCGGCGAGCGCCTCGTTCGATCCGCGGTGGATCACGTCGGTCGAGAGGAGCCCCATGCGTCCGAACACGTCGCGCACGATCGTCTCGGCGTTCTCGGCCGCCCGACCGGAGGGGTCGAACGGGTCGCCGTCGCGCAGGCGTGACGCGACGACGGCGCGGATGTCGACACCGGGCGAGAGGAGATGATGCACGAGCTGGTACAGATCGTCCGGGTCGCCGGAGAAGTCGTTGTCGATGATCACCCGCGCGTGCGGACCCGCGGCCGGCGGCAGCGTCCGCCACGGCGCCTCGCCCAGTCGCCAGGTCGGCGCGGCGGGCGGCGTGATCCGATCAGCGGCGGGAATGCGGGTCATCGTCGGCCTCTCGTCGTGCGTCAACGCCCTCCGAGAGTACCACCGGTTGACCGGTTTTCCGCCTGCGCGGTGCGGTCAACCGGTTGAAAGCTTTCACTCGTTCGCGCAAGAATGAGCGGACGTGCGCAGCCGCACGCCCCGACACGGAGAGACGACGATGCTCGAACGATGGATCCCCCTGCTCACCGACTACATCCACGCCCACGCCTCGGAGATGACACGAGAACCGGGGGGCGTGCTTCAGCACCCGTACATCGTTCCCTCGAGCCCGCACTCGCCCCTGTACTCCGATGCGCTGTGGGACTGGGATTCCTGGACGATCAGCATCGCCCTCGGGCAGGTCGAGGTCGACACCGATCGCGTCGGGCACTACTTCGAGTACGAACGCGGCGCCATCGTGAACTTCCTCGAGCACAGCGACGAAGACGGCGTGATGCCGATCCAGCTGAGCCCGAAAGGGTCGCTGACCCACGGCGACGCGGGCCGGGAGGGCGGATTCCGGCAGAACATGCACAAGCCGGTGCTCGCTCAGCACGCGGCGATGCTGTCGCAGCGCACGGGCTCGGCGGAGTGGGCGCGGCCGCATCTGTCCGCCATCACCCGCTTCCTGGAACGGTACGTCGAGAGCCACGTGCACACCGAGACGGGATTGGCCTACTGGCAGACCGACTTCGCCGTCGGCGTCGACAACGACCCCTCGGTGTACTACCGGCCCGACGCGAGCACCGCGGCGGTCTACCTCAACGCCCTGCTGTACCGGGAGTTCCTCGCCTTCGGTTACCTGCTCGAGCAGACCGGTGACCTCGACTCCGCGAACCGTTGGCGTGGCCGTGCGAGCGACCTCGCGGACGCCCTGCACCGCCACGCCTGGGATGAGCGCGACGGCACGTTCTACAGCGTCGATCTCACCCTTCGGCCGATCGACGCCGACGACTGGCTCCATCGCGGAGCTCCGCGGCACTGGTCTTCCCTTCCGCTGCGAATCGACAACTGGTCGAGTTTCCTGCCGATGTGGGCGGGCATCGCCACCGCCGAACAGGCCGCCCGCATGGTCGAGCGCTACCGCGACGACCGCACCTTCCGCGCCCCCTACGGCATCCGCACGCTCTCGCGGTTGGAGAAGATGTACGACCTGCGCGCCTCGAACAACCCCTCCAACTGGCTGGGCCCCGTATGGGGCATCAGCAACTACCTCACCTTCCGCGGCCTCGTGCGGTACCGCTACCTCGACGACGCCCGCGAGCTCGCGGAGAAGACGGTGCGCCTGTTCGGCCAGGATCTTGACGCCAACGGATCACTCCACGAGTACTACAACCCCGATAACGGCGACCCGATCATCACGCACGGATTCCAGAACTGGAACTTCCTCGTCCTCAACATGATCGCTTTCCTCGAGGGCCGTCGCGCCGTCGCAGAGTTCTGAGCGCAGCGCGGCATGCGAACATATTGTGACGTTTCAGTAACACGGCCCCGCGACGTTGACAGCCCGCCGAACAGTGACCTAGCATCATATTGAAACGTCTCAAAGACGATGTCACCTTTCAAGGAGGAAACGTGTCCACAGCAACGCGCCGGGGTACCCGAACCCCGCTGAGAAGCCTCGCTGCCGTCGCCGGCGTCAGTGCCCTCATCCTCACCGGCTGCGCGGCCGGTGACAACGGCGGAGGGGAAGCGAGCAACCCCGAAACGCTCGAGTTCCTGAAGAACGCCGAGAACACCACCACCGAGCCGGTGCTGCAGGCCCTCGCCGACGGCGGCGTGTGCGCCGACGCCAACGAGGCCGCCCCGCTCGAGATCAACTCCATCCCCCAGGCCGAGCTCGACGCCCAGGTGCAGCTGCTCGCCACCCAGGACAGCCTGCCGCCGATGTTCTCGGCCGGCGGAAACCCCGCGGAGGGTCAGAAGCTCTGGGACGCCGGCTACCTCGTCGACTTCGACGAGGCCCTCACCGAGCTGGGTGTGCGGGACAAGATCGCCGAGGGAGCGGTCTCGACCATCGAGAAGCTTTACGGCGGGGCCTTCAACTTCCTGCCCTTCCAGTACAACATCGAGGGCATCTGGTACAACAAGGCCGTCTTCGAAGAGAACGGCTGGGAGATCCCCGAGACCTGGGACGACCTGCTCGCCGTATCCGCCGAAGCGGCTGCCGCCGGCTACACCCCCCTCGCCGCCTCGGGCGAGCAGGGCTGGCCGCTGACCCGCCTCATCAGCGGGTACATCTTCCGCGATCTCGGCCCCGACGCGATGCAGAAGGTCGCCGACGGAGACGCCAAGCTCACCGACCCCGAGTACGTCGCCGCCGCCCAGGCCGTCGCCGACCTCGGAGCCGACGGCTACTTCGGCGACAATGTCGCCTCCCTCGACTACGACGCCGCGACCAACGAGTTCCTCACCGGCAACGCCGCGATGATGTACATGGGCAGCTGGCTGCTGGGCAACATCAACGGCGAGGGCAACGCGATCGGCGCCGACAACGTCGGATTTTTCCCGTTCCCCACCGTCTCCGGCGGCGCCGGCTCGATCGAGGAGTACCCGTCGAACGTCGGCCTGCCCGCCACCTTCAACGCCTCCACCTACTCGGCTGACAACAGCGTCGGCGCGTGGCTCGAATGCATCGCCTCCGGCTACGGCGACGAGGCCCTCAAGCAGGGCCAGATCACCGGCTTCATCGCCGATGAAGAGGTCGAGCTGCCCGCCATCTCGCAGGAGATCGCCGACACCATCTCCACCGCGACCGACAGCGTGCTGTGGTTCGAGGCACTGTTCAACGCCAAGGCATCGAACGTCTCGTCGACCAACGCGGCGCTGCTGGTGACCGGCCAGCTCTCGGCGGACGAGTTCATGAACCTCGTCCAGACGGCTCTCGACGAGGGCTGATCACCGCCCTCCCGGTGCGCCCGACATTCCGGACGCACCGGGAGGCTTCCCCCCGTCGGCCCGTCGTTCCGGCAGGATCCGTCACAGCCCCCCCCCCCCCCCCGAACACGAAAGGCCGTACGAGATGAAGTCCGTCCTCGGCGACCGCAGAGCCATCCTGCTTCTGCTCACCCCGGCACTGGTGGTGTACACCCTCATCATCGTCGTTCCGGTCTTCTGGTCGTTCGGCCTCACCTTCTTCACCGGCGGCATCCTCGAAGGCTTCAGCTTCACGGGGCTGTCGAACTTCGAAAGACTCTTCCGCGACCCGTACGTGCTGGACGCCCTGTGGTTCACCCTCAAGTACGCGTTCCTCGTCACCGCCCTGCAGGTGGTGGTCGGATACGGACTCGCGCTGCTGTATCACTTCGTCCTCAAGAAGTCGTCGGTGGTGGTTCGCACGCTCGTCTTCTTCCCGGTCGTGCTGCCCACCGTCGCCATCGCGATCCTCTACCAGAAGCTCTTCCAGTCGGCTCCGTCCGACGGCCTCGTCAATGAGCTGCTCGTGAACGTCGGACTCTCCGGCATCGACTGGCTGGGCGCCGGCGACACGGCATTCGTCGTGATCGTCATCATGGACGTCTGGCGTTCGGTCGGCTTCTACGGCGTGCTCATCTTCTCGGGCCTGCTCGACATCCCCGACGACATCATCGAATCCGCGCGCATCGACGGAGCCAAGACCTGGAGCCTGCTGCGCAACATCGTGCTGCCCATGTCGCTGCCCATTCTGTTCGCGTCGTTCATCTTCTCCATCAACGGCACGATCAAGGTCTTCGACTCCGTCTTCGCCCTCACCGGCGGAGGCCCGGGCAATTCGACGACCCCGCTCACGCTGTACATGTACCGCACCGCGTTCCAGTTCAGCGACTTCGGATACGGCTCCACGATCGCACTCCTGCTGACGATCATGTGCCTCATCCTGACCCTGGCCATCTTCCGCTCGTCGCGCCGCGACAACACGGTCTGAAAGGAGCACCGACGATGACGACACTCGACGCCCAGACGACCGCGGTGCCCACACCCCGCGCGTTCCAGCCCCACCGGCGCACGCCCGCCGAACGCGTCCGCCACGTGCTCCGACGACTGCCCGCCTGGTTGACGATCGCCTTCCTCGTGGTGGTGACCGCCTATCCGCTGCTGTGGATGGTCATCAACTCGTTCAAGTCGAACGCCGACTTCCTCAACAACCCCTCCTACACGTTCCCCGAGGTGTGGGAATGGTCGAACTACATCACCGCATGGGAGACGGGCAACCTGTCCACCACGATCACCAACTCGGTGATCGTCACGCTGCCCTCACTCGCCCTCATCGTGCTGCTCGGCACGGCGGCGGGCTTCGCGCTCGAGGTGCTCGTGTTCAAGGGCCGCGGCGGCATCCTGCTGCTGTTCCTGGCGGGCATCATGATCCCGCTGCAGATGATCGTGCTGCCGCTGTTCAACATGTTCTACGCCCTCGGCGTGAACAACTCCTACCTGCCGATGATCCTCATCTACACCGCCAGCGGGCTGCCGCTGACGGTGTTCATGATGGCGACGTTCTTCCGTGCGATCCCGCGCGAGATCTTCGAGGCGGCCACCATCGACGGCGCGTCGATGATCCGCGCATTCTTCTCGATCGGCTTCCCGATGATGCGCAACGCCGTGGTCACCGTCGCGATCGTGCAGTTCTTCCTCATCTGGAACGACCTGCTCATCGCCCTGATCTTCGGCGGCAAGAAGAGCCTGAACACGATCCAGGTCGGTCTGTTGAACTTCTCCGGCGAGTACGGCGCGATCAACTACGGTCCGCTGTTCGCCGCGATCTGCATCACGACCTTCGGCATCCTCGTGCTCTACCTCTTCCTGAATCAGCGGATCATGAAGGGGCTCGCAGCCGGCGCGGTGAAGGGCTGACCCGACCGCTCGTCTCGACGGATCAGGGGGCCGAGCTCGCACGGACGACGAGTTCGGGCCGGTAGCGGATGATCCGCTCCCCGTCGGCAGCGCCCTCGATCTCGCGCAGGAGGAGTTCGACGGCGGTACGCCCGATGGCCGACGCCGGTTGACGGATCGAACTCAGCGGCACGACGGTGGCCGACGCGAAGTCGATGTCGTCGTATCCGATGAGGGCGATGTCGCCCGGTACGCGGATGTCCGACATCAGGGCGAAGGCCTGAAGGAGTCCGACCGCGAGCAGGTCGTTGGCGGCGAAGACGGCGTCCGGCCGGTCGCCCGCGGCCATCGCCACGATGCGCTCACCGGCCGCACGACCCTGAAGCACGGTGAGGGCTGCGACCTCCACCGTCTCGAGCGTCGCCTCCGGCACCTCGCGCACCGCTCGGCGGGCACCCTCGAGCCGGTCTGCGACCTGGCGGATCGAGGGCGATCCACCGACGAAGACGACACGTCGGCGACCCTGTGCGAGAAGGTGCGCGACGGCGAGATAGCCACCTTCGACGTCGTCGACCGCGACGGACGCGAGACCCGATCCGGGTGCGTCGTGGTCCACGAGCACGACGGGGATGCCCGCGGTGCGCAGTCTCTCGAGCTTCGGGATGTCGTCGCCGGCCGGGGTGATCAGAACCCCGTTCACCCGCTGCTCGCGGAAGAGGTCGAGGTAGGCGTCCTCGCGTGCGGGCGCCTCGTCGGTGTTGCCCAGCAGCACGACCATGCCCGCCTCTCCGGCACGATCCTCGGCGCCGCGGGCGACGTCGGCGAAGAACGGGTTCGCGGCGTCGAGCACGACGAGGCCGATGCTGCGGCTGCGGCCGGCGCGCAGCTGCCGCGCGGCGTCGTTGCGCACGAAGCCGAGCTCGTCGATCGCCGCCGTCACGCGCCTGACGGTGCTCTCGGCCACCTTCTCCGGGCGATTCAGCACATTCGACACGGTGCCCACCGACACCCCCGCAGCTGCGGCGACTTCCTTGATGCTGACGCTCATGGCCTCACGAATCCCGCGCTGCTGGTACGCACGACGAGGTCGGGGGCGAAGACCTTGTGCGGGTCAGGGACGGGCTTGCCGCCCCGGGCGATCGCGTCGAACAGCAGATCGACGATGGCTTCGCCGAACCCCTCGTGCCGACCGCGAATGCTGCTCAGCGGGATGAGCGACGCCTCACCGAACTGGGTGTCGTCGAACCCGACCAGGGCGAGCTCCCGCGGCACGTCGACGCCCGCGGCCGACAGCTCGTGGAGGATGCCCAGGCCCAGCAGATCGTTGGCGGCGAAGACGCCGTGCGGACGTTCGGCGGGCGGCCGTGCGGCGATCATCCTGCCGACCTCGCGACCACCGGGAATCGTGCGATCGGGCATGTCGATCACCTCGAGCGAGACGGCCGCGGTGCGGGCGGCGCTGCTGGCGCCGGCGATGCGGTCGGCGATCTGCGGCACGGTCAGGGGGCCCCCGACGAAGGCGATGCGACGACACCCGATGTCGATGAGGTGCTGCAGCGCCTGGTGACCGCCGGACACGTCGTCGATCGACACCGACGGCTGGGTGGCGAACCGGGCCCGCTGGCCCACGAGCACGGACGGCGTGCCGCGTTCGCGCACCTGCGCGAGCCGCTCCTCGATCGGCTGATGGGAGGCGACGATCAGCCCTCGCACCTGGTGCTGTTCGAAGACGTGGAGGTAGGCGTCCTCACGCTCCCGGCTGCGGTGGGAGTTCGCGATGAGCACCGAGACGCCGCGCGCGTCTGCGTGCATCTCGACGCCCTCCGCGATCTCGGCGAAGTGCGGATTGCTGACGTCGGGCACCATGTAGCCGAGCAGCGTGCTCACCCCGAGACGAAGCTGGCGACCGGCGATACTCGGCACGAATCCCAGAGAGTCGATCGCCGCGCGGATGCGCGCGGACTTCTCCGGCGAGACCCGCTCGGGGTGGTTCAGGTAGTTCGAGACGGTGCCGATCGCCACATCGGCAGCGACCGCGACGTCGCGGATGCCCGGTCGTGACATGCGCTCCCCTCGCGACGTAGGCCGTGGCACGACAGTAGCCGATCAGCGCCAGTCGTGACGCGCGGCGAAGCCGAGCCGGTCGCGGATCTTCCTCGTCGACATGAGGGATTCGTGCTCCCCCAGGTCATCGGCGACCGGCGTGCCGGGGAACCACCGTGCGGCGAGCTCGCGTGAGGGCATGGCGCAGCCCGATTCCGGGGCCGCGACGTTGTAGACCTCGAACCCCGGTCGGGCGTCGGCGAGAGCGAGGGCGACCGCTTCGGCACCGTCGCGCGCATCGATCCAGGACCCGAGGAGGTCGCGGCGGTAATCGGGCTCGCCCGCGCGGTCGAAGGTGTCGTACTCGTCGGCGGCGACGACGTTCGTGAACCGCAGCGCCGTGATGGAGGTCCCCGGCGCCCACCCGACGATCTGTGCGGCAATCGCCTCCTCGGCGACCTTGCCCAGCCCATAGGTGTTGTGCGCGCGGGTGAAGGTCTCGTCCACGGGGAGCGCCGGCGGGGCCTGATCGAAGGGGAATCCCATGGCGGTGATGCTCGACGCGGAGACGATGGTGCGGATCCCCGCGCGGTGGGCGGCGAAGAGCACGTGGAAGCTCACGGACATGTTGTTGTCGAAGGCGGCCGCGTCGGGCACGAGTCCGTTCACGGGGATCGCCGCCAGGTGCACGATGGCGTCGAGTCCGCCGTGGCGGGCGGTCACGCCGAGGAAGGCGTCCAGGGTCTGGCCGTAGTCGGTGAAATCCACGCGCGTGAAGCCGACACCCGCCGGCCCTTGCAGGTCGAAGCCGACGACCTCGTGACCGTCGGAGCGCAGGCGTTCGACGGTGGCCCGCCCGAGCTTTCCGCCGCTTCCGGTAACCCCGATGATCATCCCGACTCCCTCGTCCCGGCATCGCCTGCTGTTGAAACGTCACAATTCTAGCGCGCCAGCCCACACCGCAGCGAGCGCGGCTGCGAATAAACTTGCAAGCCGGGAGGATCATGTCGGCGCACTACGGCTCGTCGCTCGATGTCCATCTCCGCCAGTTGACCAAGGTGGCGGTGATGTATCACGAGCGCGGCATCCGCCAGGCCCAGATCGCAGAGACCCTCGGGATCTCCCAGGCGAAGGTCTCGCGATCGCTCAAGCGTGCCGAGGACCTGGGGATCATCCGCACCATCGTCTCGATCGCCCCGGGACTGCACCCCGACCTCGAGGCTCGCCTGGAGACGACTTTCGGGCTGGATGAAGCGGTCGTCGTCGATATCGAGGACGCCGACCGCGACGATGCCGCCGCTGTCATGGGCGGAATCGGCAGCGCCGCAGCCTCCTACCTCGAGGAGACGTTCGCCGCCGGCGAGCGCATCGGGATCTCCTCGTGGAGCCGCACCCTCCTCGCGACGGTGGATCGCATGCGACCGCTGCGCACCCCGATCGGCGGTCACATCGTGCAACTCCTCGGAGGACGGGGCTCGAGCGAGGCCCAGGCGCAGTCGCACCGCCTGGCGGGAGACCTGGCGCGCCTGATCGGCGCCGTCCCGTCCTACGTCCAGGCCCCCGGCGTGGTCGCCGATGCGAGCCTGCGCGAACGCCTCTTGGAAGACCCCGGTCTGGCAGCCGTCACCGCGCAGTGGCGGGAACTGACGACGGCGGTGGTCGGTATCGGAGATGTCCGACCGTCCGCCCTCCTCGCCGACAGCGGGAACGCGTACGGCCCGGGCGAGCTCGAGGCGCTCCTCGCCGACGGCGCGGTCGGTGACATCTGCCACCGCGTGTTCCGCGCGGACGGCTCGGTCATCCATGGGCCTCTCGACGAGCGGACGATCTCCATTCCCGCCGAGGAGTTCCGCCGCATCCCTCGCCGCATCGGCGTCGCCGGCGGACCCCACAAGCGTGAACCGATCCGGGGAGCGCTCGCCGGCGGCTGGGTCACCGTTCTCCTCACCGACGTGCACACCGCACGCGACCTCATCGAGGGCGCTTGAGCCCGACCGCGTGACGCAGCGACGGCGGGCTTCGTCGACGCGCGCACTTTCGTCCGTTATATTGAAACGTACCAACTCGCGAATGGTGGACGTCGTCGATGACGCGGCCTGCGAGCTTGAAACGTTACGAATCACAGAGGATCCATGAACGTCACTGTCGCGGCACCCCGCATCGAGCACCATCGCGATCCGCTCGGGATCGGCGAGGCAGCTCCGCGCATCTCCTGGCGCATCAGCGACGCGCCGACCGGATGGACGCAGAACTCCTACCGCCTGCTCATCGAGCGCGAGTCCGGCAGCCGCGCGCACGAGGTCGCGGGCGACGATCAGGTTCTCGTGCCGTGGCCCGAGTCGCCTCTCGCCTCTCGCGAGCGCGCCGTCGTGCGCGTGCAGATCGCCGGCGCCGACGGCCTCTGGAGCGATCCCTCACCGGCCCGCACGGTCGAGGCGGGCCTTCTCGAGCCGACGGACTGGACCGCCCGACCCGTCGGCGCACGTCGGCTCGAGCCGCGCGAGTCCGACGAGCGGCGTCCGTCGCTGGTGCGCCGCTCGTTCACCGTCGACGGCGAGGTCGTGCGAGCACGCCTCTACGCCTCAGCGCACGGACTCTACGAGGCCGAACTCAACGGCCGCCGCGTCGGCGACGACACCCTCTCCCCGGGGTGGACCTCCTACGACTCGCGCCTGCGGTATTACACCTACGACGTCACCGACCTTCTCGCACCGGGAGAGAACGCCATCGGCGCGTGGCTGGGCGACGGCTGGTATCGCGGACGCGTCGGCTGGTACGAGGGCTTCCGCAACGTCTTCGGCGAGGACCTCTCCTTCCTCGGACAGCTCGAGATCACCTACGCCGACGGCCGTCGCGAGACGATCGCGACGGACAGCACGTGGCGCACCGCCGCCTCGCCGATCCTGCGCTCCGGCATTTACGACGGCGAAGACTACGACGCGCGGCTCGAGCACGACGGATGGAGCTCCCCCGGCTTCGACGACTCCGCCTGGGAGCAGGCCGCGGTGCGCTGGCGTGACCCGGCGACCCTCGTGGCACCCACCGCCCCTCCCGTGCGCTGCACCGAGGAGCGGCGGCCGGTCGAGGTGCTCACCTCGCCGAGCGGCGCCCGCATCCTCGACTTCGGACAGAACGTCGCGGGCCGCGTGCGCCTGCGCGTTTCCGGGCCGGCCGGCGCGACCGTGCGCCTGCGCACCGCCGAGGTGCTGCAGGACGGCGAGATCTACACACGTCCGCTGCGCTCGGCGCGCTCGAGCGACCACTACACCCTCGCCGGGCGCAGCGTGGAGGAATGGGAGCCCCGGTTCACCTTCCACGGCTTCCGGTACGTCGAGGTCGACGGGTGGCCGGGCGACTTCGACGCCGATGTCGCCGCCGGCGCCCTCGTCGCCCGCGTTCTGCACACCGACCTCGAGCGCACCGGGTGGTTCTCCGCCTCTGACCCCGACGTCCAGAAGCTGCACGACAACGTGGTGTGGGGGATGCGCGGAAACTTCGTCGACATCCCCACCGACTGTCCGCAGCGCGACGAGCGCGCCGGCTGGACCGGCGACATCCAGGTCTTCGGCCCCACCGCGTCGTTCCTCTACGACGTCTCGGGCATGCTCAGTGGATGGCTGCGCGACGTCGAAGCCGATCAGCTGCCCGACGGCACGGTGCCCTGGTACGTGCCGGTCATCCCGTCGCACCGCATGTGGACCCCCATCCGGCCGGGTGCCGCGTGGGGCGATGTGGCGACGATCCTGCCGTGGACCCTCTATCAGCGCTTCGACGACGCCGGCGTCGTGCAGCGGCAGTTCGACAGCGCGCGACGCTGGGTCGACCTCGTCGAGAAGCTCGCCGGCGAAGACCGGCTGTGGAACGAGGGCTTCCAGCTCGGCGACTGGCTCGATCCCGCCGCGCCGCCGGAGGATCCCGCGGATGCGCAGACCGATCGCTACCTGGTCGCGACGGCCTACTTCGCCCGATCGGCGCGCATCGCGTCGTGGATGGCGGCGCTCCTCGGCGACGAGACGGCAACCGCGCACTACGCCCGCCTCGCCGACGAGGTGGATGCGGCCTTCGCCGACGCCTACGTACTGCCCGACGGTCGCATGACCAGCGACGCCCAGACCGCCTACGCGCTCGCGCTCGCGTTCGACCTCATCCCGGATGCGCCCCGCCGCGAGGCGGCGGGACGACGCCTCGGCGAACTCGTGCGCGCGGCGCAGAACCGCATCTCCACCGGCTTCGTCGGCACACCGCTCGTCTCGGACGCCCTCTCCGGAGCGGGTGAGCTGGACACGGCGTACGCGGTGCTGCTGGAGAAGGAGTGCCCCTCCTGGCTGTACCAGGTCGGCAAGGGAGCCACGACGGTGTGGGAGCGATGGGACTCGATGCTTCCCGACGGCACGGTCAACCCCGGCGCGATGACCTCCTTCAACCACTACGCGCTGGGAGCGGTGGCCGACTGGCTCCACCGGGTGGTCGCAGGCCTGGCGCCGGACGCCGCGGGGTATCGGCGCATCCGCTTCGCCCCGCGCCCCGGCGGCGGGCTCACCTCGGCGAGCGCGCGCCACCTCACGCCCTACGGCGAGACGGCTATCGCGTGGCGCATCGACGGCGATCTGCTGCACGCCGAGATGACGGTTCCGGTCGGGGCGACGGCGGTGATCGACCTGCCCGGCGCCGCGCCGGAGACGGTCGGCCACGGAACGCACCCGCGCACGGTGGCGCTCGTCGCTCCCGCCACGGTCGCGGCCCCCGCCTGATCCGCGTCGCCGCCTGATCCGCGTCGGGGTGCCCCGGGTCATGCTCAACGCCGGCGAGCGTCTCCTCGGCAGGTCGCCGGCGCCTGCAACCGGCACAGGAGAGGAGATCAGGCCTCCAGAGGTCGATTCCGGGCTCCTGGTCCTCTGGAAGGCGTTTCTCCTCCGTAAGCGTGCGGGTCTCGGACGCCGGGCCCGGTCTCGTGCCGCCCAGGGTTCCGGTATCGAGACCGCTGCGGTACCGTCGTCGCGACGACGCTCCCGTGCACCGAGGGATGCGCGACACCTCGAAGGACGCCATGCCTCACACCGCTCGGTCCCGCATCCGCTCGATCGTGGCCGGCGCGGTCGCGACCGCCCTCGTCGCCACCGGCGCCACCGTCGCGACCGCCGCAGCGCCGCCGGCGCCGGCTCAGGCGGCATACCCCGACACCTTCAACCCGTTCGCGTTGAACGGCGGCTTCACCGTCTACGCCCGCGAAGACCTCACGATGGGCAACGACGAGACCGAGGGCAGTCTCGCGGCCGGGGGCGTCGCCACCAAGCCGGGCGACGGGCAGTACACGATCATCCACGTCGCCGCCGGAACGGCCGACTACACGCTGCCGACCGTCGACGGCGACCCGACGCGGCTGCTCGTCGGCGAGTACAGTCCCGGCAGCGGCGGCATCCTCGCGATCACGAGTGCCGGCACGTCGGACCCGTCTCTGCAGGGCGACCTCAAGATGGTGCAGCGCGACGGACCGTTCCAGGCCTTCACGCGCGCCGACTGGCTGCGGCTGAACACGAACCCGGCCAACCCCGACCAGACGCCGCTCATCGACGCGACCGCTCAGGTCTACCCCGAGGATGCCGCTCCCCCCGCCTCGGCAGCGGGCGACGGCAGCATCTACACGGCCGACACGTCTGCCACCGCCGTCGCCGACTACGTGGAGGCGAACCGTCAGGCCGACTACGACCAGGCCGCCGCGTGTCTCGATGAGATCGCCGATCCCACCCTGGACCTCGGCTATCCGGTCGGCGTGGCCGAAGACGCCGGTTCGCGCAAAGTGCTCGAGCCGCTCAGCGCCGATCGACCGAACGTCGTCGACTACAGCGAGATCGCCGGTGCGGCGCTGCTGCAGTTCTCCGCCGGTCCGACTCCGGGTGCCGCGAATCCGCTGATCATTCGCGTTCCCGCCGGCACCACCGACGTCGTCGGCCTGCGCATCGACCCGCAGGGCACCTACTCGCCGTACACCTTCTGGGACCTCTCGGCGCTCACCGGCGACGTCTCGGTTACCGCCGCCGAGGGCCGGATCGACGGATCCATCTACGCGCCGAACGCGAACGTCACCGTCGACGCGGCACCGCTGGACGGGCAGGTGATCGGTCAGAACGTCGTGCTCGAGGGCGGCGAGGTGCACTCGTTCCTCTTCGCCGGCGAGATCGCGTGCGCGGCGGACAGCGGCTCGTTCCGGGTGCAGAAGGCGCTCGAGGGCATCGCCGAGGACGACCTGCCCGCAGGGACGACGTTCACCGTGTCATGGACCGCCACCGAGCCCGACGGAACCGAGCTCACCGGATCCCTCGACGTGCCGGCAGACGGGGGCTGGGTCGACCCCGGCGAGCAGTTCCCGATCGGCACCGAGATCGTCTTCGACGAGATCGCCCCGCCGTCGGTCCCCGGCTATGAATGGGGCTCGCCGACGATCGCGCCCGACAGCATCACCGTCGGCACCGGCACCGCGGACATCGTCGTCACCAACACCGCGACCGCTCTCGTCGGCACGTTCGAGGTGACGAAGTCGGTGCAGACCACCGACGGGTCGACCCCGGCGCCGCCGGCCGGCACGGTGCCGGTGACATGGACGGCGTCGTTCGGCGGCGAGCAGATCGCCGAGGGCACGCTCGAGGTTCCGCTGGACGGAACGCCCGCGCCCGTCGGACAGGACTTCCCCGTCGGCACCGAGATATCGCTGGACGAAGACCTGTCCGGCGTCACGCCGCCTCCCGGGTACGACTGGACCGGCGCGAGCTGGGACCCCTCGGCGACGTTCGAGATCGACGACACGTCGACGGTCGCCGTCTCGCTCGTGAATCTCCTCACCCCCGAATCCGCCGACCGCACGGTCACCCTGGTGAAGTCAGCCAGCGGAGACGCCGCCGACGATCGGTTCGGCTACGAGGTCAGCTACAACACCGATCCGGCCGGGGAACGCACGACGCGCGACCTGCCCGTGGGCGATCCCGAGACGCTCGACGACCTCGAGACCGACGCCGATGCGATCGCCCTCGCCGAGCTCGTGCCGACGCTCGACGGGAGTCCGACCGACGCGGACGCGTGGGAGCTGCCGACCTTCACCGTCACGACCGACGACGGCGAACCGCAGACGTTCACCCCCGAGAACTTCGAGGGCGCCGGTCCGCTCGACGGCGCGATCGTCGAGATCCCGATCGCCGAGAGCGGCGACATCGTCATCGAGATCTCGAACACCCTGCAGGAAGGCACTTTCGCCCTCAGCAAGGCCTTCGCCGGCATCGACGGCGCGAACCTTCCCGCCACCATCGGCTTCGCCGTCGCGTGGACTGCACAGACGCCGCTCGGCGATGTCGTCACCGGCACCGTGCGCCTTCCGGCCGACGGCACAGCGGTCTCGCCGCTCGATGACGAGGGGCAGCCGGTCACATTCCCGGTCGGGACCGAGGTCACCTTCGTCGAGCAGACACCTCCCGGTGTGGGATGGATCGACTGGGGAGACCCCGTCGTCTCCCCGGAGCCGCTCGTCATCGTCGGCGACGACGAGCCCGTCGCGACCGCGACGCTCACCAACTCCGCGACCCTGCGCACGAGCACCTTCCAGGTGGTCAAGCGCTTCGCGGGCATCGACCCCGGAGATGTGCTCGCCGGATCCTTCACCGTCGAGTACACGGCGTATCAGCCCTTCGCGGGCATCGCGACGGGCTCGATCGAGGTTCCCGCCGACGGAACCCCGGCGGGACCGACCGTCGACGGCGAGCCGGTGCAGTTCCCGGTGGGCACGGCGGTGCGCCTGGCCGAGGTCGAGCCCGACGCCTCGGCGCTACCGCCGAACTACGCGTGGGCCGAGGCGACCTGGAACCCCTCCGCCTTCCTGCTTGTGCGACCAGGCGTCGTGGCGGAGCGGGAGCTGGTGAACTCCGTGTCCGAGCTCGCCCGCTTCTCGGTGGAGAAGGCGGTCAGCGGTGACGCCGCGGACCTCGTGCCGGCCGACACCACGTTCCCGGTCGAGTGGTGGCTCGGCCTGCAGTCGCAGGATCCGTTGAACGCCGGCATCGGTGCGCCGGCGGTGTCGCCGTATCTGCCGGTCGGTTCGACGGTGGAGCTGCGCGAAGGGGATCTCCCTGAGATCGACGGTGTCGAGTGGGGCGCCGTGTCCTGGACCGCCGCGGGCGAGCCGGTGCCGACGACCCCGGGCGGACTCGTGGCCTTACGCGTGGACGGCGATCCGGAACCGCTCGCCCTGGTCATGACGAACACCGCGTCGACCGAGCCGACCGGAGGGTTCACGGTGACGAAGACGCTCACCGGCGGAGCCGCATCCGAGGTGCCTACCGACACCGCCTTCACGATCGAGTACATCGTCGACGACGGCGAGGCGCAGACGTCGCAGGTGGCGGCGGGCGAGACGGTCGAGGTGGTGGATGTGCCCGCCGGCGCGACCGTGCGGCTGCGCGAGCTCGCACCGCCGTCCGTCGAGGGCGTGGCTTGGGGTGCAGCGACGTGGAGCATCGACGGCGAGGAGCTGACCCCGGACGCGGACGGCTGGGTGACGACGACGGTGGATGCCGGCGCGACACTCGCCTTCTCGCTCGTCAACACGGCCGCTCCGGGCGCGCTTCCGGTGACCGGCGGCTCGGGGGTGATCCCCCTCCTTCCGGTGCTGGCGGTGATCGCCGTGGCGATCGGCGCGGGGCTCGTCGTGCGGCGGCGGATGGCGTGAGCGGTCGCCGGGCGATGTCGGAGGTATGTTCGATAATGGAGGCATGCTCGAAGCGCTCGACACCCTGACCGATCTGAAGGATCGGCTCAGCGCGCTCGTGCCCGGCGCCTCCGACGAGTTGGTCGCCGGTGCCGCCACCGACGGCGAACTTCTCGGCGTGCTGCAGGTGCTCGGCGACGTGTCCCGCCAGGTCGATGCGCTGATCGTGGCCTCCACCGTTCAGGCTCAGTCGGCCTCGACCGGCGGTCACGACGAGAAGCTGACCACCCGGCTCGGCTGCGCGAACGTGGGCGACCTGCTGCGCCGCACGACCCGGTGCGACAAGAAGCAGGCGGGCGTGTGGACCGCGGCGGCTGCGGCGTTCCCGCACGAGGTGTCCCTGACCTCGGGCGAGCCCCTGCCCGGTGCGTTCCCCGCCATGCGGGCGGCGATGCGCGACGGCGCCGTGTCGGCCGCCGGAGTCGTGGCCGCCACGGCGCGCCTGCGCGCGGCGTCGGCTCGTATCGACCCGGCGGGAATGCACCTGGCAGATCGCGTTCTCGCCGCGGCCGCGCGCGGCATCCGTTCCGACGACCTCGACGAGCACGGCGAGCCCGTGACCGATGCGCCCGCGGAGCATCCTCCGATGGACGCGTGGGAACTGCGCACGCTCGCCGATGCCCTCGTCGACCGCCTCGATCAAGACGGTGCCGCGCCCTTCGAGGAGCGCGCGCTCCGCGACCGTGGGCTGTGGGTCGGTGTACGCGGGCGCGACGGTCTTATTCCGGTGCGCGGCGAGCTCCTGCCCGAGGTGGCCGGGCAGTTGCAGATACTCATCGACGCCGTGTTGAATCCGCACGGTCCGGAGCGCGCGCCGGGACCGCGCTTCACCGACGACGCGGCGGAACGATCCGCCGAAGAGCCGGCCGTACACGACGACCGCACGGTGTCGCAGCGCCAGCACGATGCATTCGCCGTTGCGCTCGGCATCGCGGCGCGAGCCGCCGACGCTCCCACGATCGGTGGCGCGGCACCCACGCTGGTCGTTTCGGTGAGCGCTGAGGATCTAGCCGCGGGTCGCGCCGCCCATATCGACGGCATCGGCGCAGTGCCGGTCGCGGTCGCCCACCAGGTGGCGTGCGGCGGAACGGTGCAGCGCGTCGTGCACGACCCGAGGGGCAAGATCATCGACCTCGGCTTCAGCGGCCGCATCTTCAGCGCGGCCCAGCGGCGGGCGATCATCGCGCGCGACGGATCGTGCATCATTCCCGGATGCCCGGTGCCCGCGCGCTGGTGCGAGGTGCACCACGTCGACGAGCACGCCCGGGGCGGCCCGACCCACGTCGACAACGGCGTGCCGCTGTGTTTCTTCCACCACCGCACGCTGGAGCGATCGGGGTGGGAGATCGTCATGCGAGACGGTGTGCCGCACGTGCGCGGTCCCGCCTGGTGGGATCCGCAGCGACGTTTCCGACCGGCATCGAAAGCCCCAGGCCACGCGGCTCCGAGTCGCTCACCCCGTCGCGGCAGTCCCGCCCGCGCGCGAGCCGACACCGGATAGCCCGCCCGCGCACCCCATCCCTTCACCCGGAGTACCTAGCTGCGCGTGACGATGTCGCGCAGGCGCTGGATGCCCGGGCGCAGACTCGTGAGCACCGGAACGTCGACGTGCGCCGCATCCGCAGCCGACGCCATCGAGGCCTGAGCGAGCACGACGACGTCGGCATCGGCGGCGACGCGGGTGATCGCGTCGGCGACCAGACGGTCGTGCGACGCGCGATCGCCGCCGGACACCGCGGCGAAGGCGCCGTCGATCACCTCGCTGACGACCGTCGGCCTCGCTCCCGCGAGGGCGGCGCGCTCACCGATCAGTGCCAGCGTGGGCTCGAGCGTCGTGGGCAACGTGGCCAGCACGGCGATGCGATCCCCCGTCGCGACCGCCTCGTCGGCCATCGCCTCGTCGATGCGCAGCACGGGGATGCCGACCTCGTCCGCCGTCGTAACGGCCAGCTGCGAGATCGACGAGCAGGTGAGCATCACCGCATCCGCCCCGGCCGTCTTCGCCGCACGCACCAGCTCGGCGACCCGCGCCGCAACTCCCGCGGCCCGGCTCTCGTCGCGCAGGTCGGCGACGATACGGTCGTCGAGATAGTTCACGGTGTCCACACCCGGAAGGAACTCGCGTGCGAGTTCGGCGACGGGCGCGATCACCACCGCGCCGGTGTGCAGAAAGGCGACCCGTGTGGATTCGGACATGTGTCGATCATCCCCTTCGATGGAGTCCACGGCTGGATGAATATCCATGCAGCGTTGCGAGAAGTTGCACACCCAGGTTAGCCTGTGACCACGTTGATGCGAAAGGACCTGCCAATGTCGGCGACCACTCCCCTGCGCACCCACGCCCCGCTGCATCCGCTCACGGCGGAGAACGCGCGCTGGTCGAGCGGCTTCTGGGCCGGCATCGCGCAGCGCACGCACGAGGTGACCGTCCCCTCGATGTGGGACATGCTCCGTGACCCGGCGATCAGCCCCGGCCTGACGAACTTCCGGATCGCCGCCGGACTCGAAGACGGCGAGCACCAGGGTCCGCCGTTCATGGACGGAGACACCTACAAGTGGTTCGAATCCGCCGTCGCGCAGCTCGAGCTTCATCCCGATGCCGAGGTCGAACGGCAGCTGGAAGACATCGCGGCCCTCATCGCCTCCGTGCAGCGTGAGGACGGATACCTCCACACCCCCACGGCGATCTCGGAACGCCACCGGCAGCAGGTCGTCGCCCTCGCCGATCGCTTCAACTTCGAGACCTACAACCTCGGCCACCTCATCACCGCCGCCGTGCGCCACTACGAGGTCACCGGCAGCGAGACTCTACTGAACGCGGCCAAGAACGCGGCACGATTCCTGCAGAGCCTCGCCACCGACAAGCCCGTGGAGCTCGCCCGCAGCGCGATCTGCCCGTCGCACTACATGGCCGCGATCGAACTCCACCGCGTCACCGGCGACGAGCAGCACCTGCGCCTGGCCGAGGACTTCCTGCGCGTGCGCGACGAGTTCGAGGAGGGCGGCGACGACAATCAGGACCGCATCCCGGTGCACGAGCAGACCGCCGTCGCCGGTCACGCGGTTCGTGCCAACTATCTCTACGCGGGTCTCGCCGACCTCGTCGCCGAGACCGGCGATGAGCGTCTGACGTCGGTGCTCGAGCGCCTCTGGAACGACGTCGTCGACACCAAGCTCTACATCACCGGCGGATGAGGCGCCCTCTACGACGGCGCCTCGCCCGACGGCTACCCCTGGCAGAGCGAGATCAGCCGGGTGCACCAGGCGTACGGGCGCCCCTTCCAGCTGCCGAACACGACCGCCCACAACGAATCGTGTGCGCAGATCGGCATGATCTTCTGGTCCGAGCGGATGCTCGCCCTCGAGCCCGACGCGCGATACGCCGACGTCATCGAGCGCATCGCCTTCAACTCGCTGCTGTCCACCATCGGCCTCGACGGCACGACCTACTTCTACACCAACCCGCTGCGCCAGGTGCGCGGTCTCCCCTTCCCGCTGCGGCGCGCGGGCGACACCGCCCTCCACCCGGTGCCCGAGCCTCCCGCCTCCGACGCGCGCGGGCGGGCACGCTACCTCAGCTGCTTCTGCTGCCCGCCGAACATCGCCCGCACACTCTCGCGGCTGCACGAGCGCATCGCCTCGGTGTCACCGGACGGTCTGTTCGTGCACCAGTACGGGGGATCCCGCATCGACGTTCCTTTCGAGGAGGGCCGGATGCTGGCGCTCGACGAGCACTCCGACTACCCGTGGGATGGGCGCATCGTCTTCACCGTGCGCGAAGCGACCGGCACCGTGCCGCTGCACCTCCGCATTCCGGGATGGTCGTCGGATGCGACGCTCACGGTCAACGGCGAACCGGTCCCGGTGAGCGCCCCGTCCTCCTACACCCGCATCGAGCGCGCGTGGTCGGCCGGCGACGAGATCGTGCTCGACCTGCCCATGCCGGTGCGGCTCCTGCGCGCGCACCGCCTCGCCGAGGAGGTGACGAACCAGGTGGCCGTGCAGCGCGGCCCGGTCGTCTACGCGCTGGAGAGCCACGACCTTCCCGAGGGCGTGATGCTCGAGCAGGCCGCCCTTCGCCGTGGCACGGAGCTCTCACCGGTCCAGGCCGAGATCGCCGGGCACCGCGTCATCGCACTCGATACCGAGATCGCCGTGCTCCCCCGCCCCGACGACACCCTCTACGCCGACCTCGACGACGCCACCGTGCGAACGGCGGGCGCGCGCCTCATCCCGTACTACGCGTGGAGCAACCGCGGGCCGGGCGAGATGTCGGTATGGCTGCCGGTGGTGTGGTGAGCACCATGACCGCGCCGCACGTCATCGCGACCTACATCATCGAGACCTCCCTGCCGCTGGAGCATGCCGCCGAGGTGCTCGCGGGCGAGCAGTCGACCGGCACCTTCGTGCGGGTGGAGCGCGAGTCCGACGATCTGCGCGCGCGGTTCGCGGCCCAGGTCGAATCGCTCGAGGAGATCCCGCTGACCGGCGCATCACCGCTGCCCGGGTCGGTGGGAGACCCGGCCACGCGGCGACGCGCTCGGCTGCGCATCCGCTTCCCCCTGGAGAACTTCGGGCCCTCGCTGCCGAACCTGCTGGCCGCCGTCGCGGGGAACCTGTTCGAGATCAAGCAGCTGTCGGCGATCAAGCTCGTCGACCTCGACCTGCCTCCGGCGTTCGCCGAGCGCTACGCCGGCCGCAGTTCGGCGTCGCCGGCACCCGACGACTGATGTCCCGCCCCGACGGCGCCATGATCGGCACGATCGTCAAGCCCAGCATCGGGCTCTCCCCGGCCGACCTCGCCGACCTCGTGGGCGATCTCGCCGCGGCCGGCGTCGACTTCATCAAGGATGACGAGCTGCAGGGCAACGGCCCCCAGGCCCCGCTGCGGGAGCGGGTCGCGGCGGTGATGCCGGTGCTCGAACGCCACGCCGATCGCACCGGCGTCAAGCCGATGTACGCGTTCAACATCACCGACGACATCGACCGGCTCGAAGCCAACCACGATCTCGTGCTCGCCGCCGGCGGCACCTGCATCATGGTGTGCGTGAACCTCGTCGGTCTGCCCGGCCTCGAATACATCCGCCGCCGCTCGCAGCTGCCCATCCACGGGCACCGCGCCATGTTCGGGTCGATCAGCCGATCCGAACAGCTGGGCATCGGCTTCCGCGCGTGGCAGAAGATCGCACGCCTCTCGGGCGCGGACCACCTGCACACCAACGGCATCTCCAACAAGTTCTACGAGACCGACGCGCAGGTGCTCGATGCGATCGCCGCCGTCCGGGAGCCCCTCCTCGGCCTCGAATCCACCGTGCCCGTGCTCTCCTCGGGGCAGTGGGGCGGCCTCGCGCACGCCACCTATGCCGAGACGGGGACCACCGATCTGCTCGTGCTCGCCGGCGGCGGCATCCACGGGCACCCCGACGGTGCGCGCGCCGGCGTGGCGAGCATGCGCGAGGCGTGGGCGTCGGCGGCAGCGGGCGAGAGCGTCGAGACGGCCCTCGAGCGCTCCGCCGCCCTGCGCCGCGCGACGGAGGCGTTCGGGGCCGCTCGTGTCTGAGGCCGCCGGCGCCGCGCCGCGCGCCGGGTTCTACGGCGACGACTTCACCGGCAGCGTCGACGCCCTCCTCCAGTTCGCGCGCGCCGGCTGGAGCGGACGGCTGTTCGTCGGCCTTCCCGACGACGACGCGCTGCGTGAGGCGGCCGCGACCGTCGACGTGGTGGGCATCGCCGGAATCGCCCGGTCTCTGCCGCGCGAGGCGCTCGACGCCGAAGTGCGCCCGGCGCTGACGGCCCTTGCGGCGCTGCATCCGCCCCTCGTGCAGTACAAGGCCTGCTCGACCGCCGACTCCTCCCCCGACGTCGGAAGCATCGGACGCGTGATCGAGATCGCCCGCGACGTCGTCGGCGACGGCCCCGTCCCGCTGCTGTTCGCCCAGCCGGACTTCGGACGCTACACCGTCTTCGGGCACCACTTCGCAGCCGAAGACGGCGTCGTGCACCGCCTCGACCGGCAGCCGACGATGTCGACGCACCCGTCGACGCCCATGACCGAATCCGATCTCGCCCGCCACCTGTCGCGACAGACGACCCTCCCGATCGACGGGATCCCGTTCACCCGCTACACCTCGTCGGCGGCGGTGATGGCCGCCCTCGCGGCCTCCCCCGCCGCGGCGACGGTGCTCGACGCCGCCGACGCCGCCCACCTCGCCCTCGTCGGCCGCGCCATCGCGGCGCTCGAGACGCCGGTGTTCGCCGTCGGGTCAGGCGGGCTGAGTCTCGCCGTCGCCACGGCACGCCCGGGTCGGGAGTCGCCGCCGCCGGCCGCCACCCCGGCACGCGGGCCCGTGCTCGCCGTCTCGGGCAGCCGGTCGACCCAGACCCGTCGCCAGATGGATGCCGCCGCCGACGCCGGCTGGCTCGTCGAGACCCTGCCGTTGGATGCCGCCGACCGCGACGCCGCGATCGCGCGCACGATCACCGCGCTCGGCGCCGGACGCAGCGTCGCCTTCCGGTCCGACCACCTCCGCCTCGACGACGCCGACCCGCTGCACGCGCTCGCCCGTGCCGGCGCCCACATCGTGGCGGCTGTGCTCGACGCGGGCGCCGCGTCTCGGGTGATCGTGTGCGGTGGCGACACCTCCAGTCGCATCACGACGCTGCTGGGCGTGCGGTCGCTGTCGATCGCGGCGAACCCGGTCGGCAACATCGTGCTGCTGCGCGCCCACGCCGACGACCCCGCCGTCGACGGCGTGGAACTCCTGCTGAAGGGAGGCCAGGTCGGCGGCGTCGACCTCTTCGACGAGGTGCGCCGGCTGGGCGAGTCCGAGGCCGGCAGTCGATGACGGCCGCAACCTCCGCCGACACCGGCCTCTCCCGCCTCGCCGCGGAACTCGACGATCCCGCACGCCTCAGCACGCGAGCCATCGACCGCGTCGCCCAGGCGAGCGACGCATCCCACTATCTGCTCACCCCGGAAGCGGTGGTGACCGCGGCGGACGCGACCGAGGTCGCTCGGCTGCTGCGAACCGCGTCGACGCTGCGCCGCCCCGTCACCTTCCGATCGGGCGGCACGAGCCTGTCGGGACAGAGCGCCGGTGACGGACTGCTCGTCGACGTGCGCCGCGGATTCCGCCGCATCGACGTGCTCGACGACGGCCGGCGCGTGCGCGTGCAGCCGGGCGCCACCGTGCGTCAGGTCAACGCCCGCCTCGCGCGCCACGGATACCGGCTCGGTCCCGACCCCGCCAGCGAGGCCGCCTGCACGATCGGCGGGGTCGTCAACAACAACTCCAGCGGCATGGCCTGCGGCACGACCGAGAACACCTACCGCACCCTCGAGTCGATGGTGTTCGTGCTCCCCTCGGGCACACGGGTCGATTCGGGCGCACCCGACGCCGACGAGGCGCTGCAGCGCGCCGAACCCGGCCTCGTCGACGGGCTGCTGCGGCTGAGGCGACGAGTCGCCGAGAACCCCGCGACGGTAGAGCTCATCCGCCGCCAGTTCGCGATGAAGAACACCATCGGCTACGGCGTCAACGCCTTCCTCGACCACGATCGCCCCGCCGACCTGCTCGCGCACCTCGTGATCGGCAGCGAGGGCACCCTCGCGTTCGTCGCGGAGGCCACCTTCCGCACGGTGCCGATCCGGCCTCACACCGCCACCGCCCTCGCCGTCTTCGACGACCTCGACGCCGCGACCCGCGCCCTCCCGGCTCTCGTGGACACCGGCGCCGCCACCGTCGAGTTGATGGATGCGACCTCGCTGCGCGTCGGTCAGGCTCTCGCCGACGCGCCACCGCAGATCGTCGGGTTCGACGTGCACCGCCACGCCGCCCTGCTCGTGGAGTACCAGGCGTTCGAGGCCGACGCCCTCGCCCGCCTCGTCGCAGTCGGCGACCGCGCGCTCGGCGCCGAGCCGCTGCGCGCACCGGCGCCCCTATCGACCGACGCGGCCATCCGTGCCCGCGCCTGGAAGCTCCGCAAGGGCCTCTACGCGTCGGTCGCCGGCGCTCGCGCAAGCGGCACGACGGCACTCCTCGAAGACGTCGTCGTCCCCGTCCCCACCCTCGCCGAGACGTGCGCTTCACTGCAGGAGCTGTTCTCCCGCTACGCCTATCGCGACAGCGTGATCTTCGGACACGCGAAGGACGGCAACATCCACTTCATGCTCACCGACCGGTTCGAGACCGACGAGCAGCTCGACCGCCTCACCGGGTTCACCGACGACATGGTCGACCTGGTACTGGCCGCTGGCGGCAACCTCAAGGCCGAACACGGCACCGGACGCGCGATGGCCCCGTACGTGCGACGGCAGTACGGCGACGAGCTCTACGACGTCATGCGCGAGCTCAAGCGCCTGTGCGATCCCGCCGGCATCCTCAACCCCGGCGTGATCATCGACGACGACCCCGACGCCCACGTGCGCCACATCAAGCTCACGCCGTCGATCGAGGCCGAGGCCGACCGGTGCGTCGAGTGCGGCTACTGCGAGCCGGTGTGCCCGTCGAAGGACCTCACGCTCACGCCGCGCCAGCGCATCGTCACGCGCCGCGCGATGGAGCGGGCGAGGGCATCCGGCGATCACGACCTGCGGCGCGAGCTGGAACGCGACTACGCCTACGAGGGCCTGCAGACCTGTGCCGCCGACGGCATGTGCGCGACGGCGTGCCCCGTGCTCATCGACACCGGCTCCCTCGTCAAGCGCCTTCGCACCGAGAACCGCAGCCGCATTCTCGAGACCGGATGGACCGCCGCCGCGCGCAGCTGGGGAGCGGTCACGCGCGTGGGCTCCGGTGCGCTGACGCTGGCCGACGCCGCACCCGCCGGTGCGGTGACGGCGGTGACGGATGCCACGCGCGCCGTCGCCGGCTCCGACACGGTGCCGCGCTACTCGGCCGAGCTTCCCGCGGGCGGCCGCGCGCGGCGGATACTCGGGCGCCACGTCGGAGCGGCCGGCGCCGAGCCGGTCGCGGTGTACCTGCCGGCGTGCGTCGGCAGCATGTTCGGCGGTGCGGGCGGCGGTGCGGGTGCGAGCGCCGCGTTCACCGCATTGCTCACCCGCGCGGGGATCGCCGCAACCGTGCCCGACGACATCGAGGCGCTGTGCTGCAGCACGCCATGGACGTCGAAGGGATTCCCGCGCGGGCGCGACGTGATGCAGAGGCGGGTCGTCGACGCCGTGCGCACCGCCGTTGCGGCCGGACTGCCGATCGTCAGCGACGCGTCCAGCTGCACCGAGGGCTTCGCGCACCTGCTCGCGGGCGCCCGCCTCGACGCCACGGTGGAGGATGCGGTCGCCTTCGTCGACCGCGAGGTGCTGCCGCGCCTGCCTGCGGCGTCGCACGTCGCGTCACGCCTGGTGCTGCATCCGACCTGCTCTTCCACCCAGATGGGACTGAACGACGCACTCGGCCGGATCGCCGAGCGCGTGGCCGACGAGGTCGTCACCCCGGACGCGTGGGGGTGCTGTGCGTTCGCGGGCGACCGCGGCATGCTGCATCCCGAACTGACCGCATCGGCCACCGCCGCCGAGGCGGCCGAGGTCGCCGCCCTGGCCGGCGACGCCCACGCCTCCTGCAACCGCACGTGCGAGCTCGGCATGACCCGCGCCACCGGCGTCGGCTACCGCCACATCCTGGAGCTCCTCGAAGAGGCCACCCGCTGAGCCGCACCCGCTGGCCAGCTACTCCCACCGCGGCATGTCCCACTTTCTGTCCTCAAGAGTGGCCATACCAACCGAAAGTGGGACATGATGCCGCCCCGCAGCATCCGCCCACCGCGGTATGTCCCACTTTCTGTCCTCAAGAGTGGCCATACCAACCGAAAGTGGGACATGATGCCGCCCCGCAGCATCCGCCCACCGCGGTATGTCCCACTTTCTGTCCTCAACAGCCGCCATGGCGTCAATAAGTGGGACATGCCGCGGGAGAGGCATCCATCGCCCGCCTCTCGGCATCCACTTGCCCACCTGCCCTCCGCCATGTCCCACTTTCTGTCCCTA
>NZ_BTGO01000027.1:0-29293 GCF_042846595.1 Microbacterium sp. MTN4-26 | reverse complement strand
TCGCCGATCCGCATCTTTCCCACGCGCTGACCTCGTTGCTCGAAGTGACGCTCGCGGTGGACGAGAGCGCACCGTGTATCGACCCGGCCTGTACCGTTCCTGGCTGCTGTGTGCAGGATGTCCAATGAGCGCGGCGATCACGGCTGATCGCCGCGTGACGCTGCACCGGCGGGTGCGACTGATCGTCGCGTTCACGATCACCTACAACATCCTCGAGGGCATTATCGCGGTCGCTGCGGGTGCGGCCGCGTCGTCGGCTGCGCTGATCGGGTTCGGTCTGGACTCATTCATCGAGGTCCTCTCGGCCGTGGCGGTGGCATGGCAGTTCACCCGGAAGAATCCCGAACGGTGGGAGAAGCCGACCGTCCGGGCGATCGGCATCGCGTTCTTCGCGCTTGCCGTGTACGTCACCGTCGACGCGATCATCGCCCTCGCCGGCGTCGAACCGGTTGAGCACAGCCCGCTTGGCATCGGTATCGCGGTCGCGAGCCTTGTCGTCATGCCCGCACTCGCGTGGTTCCAATTCCGGACCGGCCGCGAACTCGGGTCCAAGAGCGTCCAGGCAGACGCCAAGCAACTGCTGCTGTGCATCTACCTGTCCGGCACCGTGCTGATCGGCCTGCTGCTGAACTCGCTCTTCGGCTGGACGTGGGCCGACTCGATCGCCGCACTAATCATCGCTGCGCTCGCGATGCGCGAGGGAATCGAGGCCTGGCGCGGCGACATCGAATCACCGTTCGAATTGCTCCAGAACGACGACGGCGATCAAGAATTCGAAGCAGAGGAGGTGTCGTGATTAGTTACTGTTGCGAGCCCTTCAGCTGCCCGCCTGAACTGTGTGACCAGGACTGCTGCTAGGCAGTGTTACCCATCCGTGCGTTGAACTAGTGGAGGGTCCTTGACCGGGCGCGTGGAGGGGGTCGGCAAGGGCATGCCGGCGATGGGCGACTTCGGTCGCCAGATCCGCCGCGACACCGTCGCCGCGTCGTCCCAGTGCCGCGTTGCTATTGCCCGGCCGATGGAGTGCCCGCCCTGCTCCGGGCGACTGCGGGCACCTCGCTGGAGCAACGAGTGGGCCTCCCCGCTGCCGAGCTACCGAAACGCGACCGCGAGATGATCGCTCTAGGCTTCCGAACGGACTCGCCGCTGCGAGACAGGGGGCTCCGACACATCGCGACGCAGTGCCGCGACGAGGTGACCGAACGGCGAAGACGAGCATCGAACTGATCACCTGGCGAATGACGATGCACGCAGGCATCACGGGATGACCGCGGCCGGTCCGCATGCACAAATCTGCATCCGCCGCCACTTGGCTACACTTCGGAAAAATCCCTGGATAATCGAGAAAACCGGTCGTACCCTGGCGCCATGAGAGGTGGCCTGGAGCGTTGGAAACGGGGTGCTAATTCGCGCGGGGTCCGCCACGCGATCGCGTACGCGATGGAGGGCACCTGCGATGCTCACCTCCCGCACCTTTACGGTGTCGAAGCGCTCGAGAACTACAGCGATGTCTCAGGTGCGACCGTATCGAGATTCATCGTGGAGAACGGTGCCATCTCGAGCGACGAGTTGACCGCCGGTGGACTCCGCGTATGGCTGACCGGCCACGATCCGATCACGGGGGAGGAACGAGGCCGTCAGCGGTTGAGTCCCGACGCTGACTTGGTGCTCGACGGGACGATCAATCACCCGAAGTCCTACAGCATCGCCGCGCTTCTGCATCCTGGGCTCGCACGAGAGTTCGAAGCGCTGCAGGACCGGCTGAGAGACCAAGTGCTCCTCACCTGGCAGCGGCAACTCAATGCCCGACGTGGACACAACGGGCTCATCCGCGAAGACATCACCCGGCTCGAGGTTGTCGAGTTGCAGCACCGCCGTTCGCGCGCGCTTGACCCGCACATCCATCGTCATCTGTGGCTCAACGTGAAGGTGCTCGGCGCCGACGGCAGGTGGTCGAACGTCGACTCCCGAGTCGCGATGAAGCTGCACACCGTTGTGAATGCCGAAGGTGAGCTTGCTGCGCGCACCGATCCTGAGTGGATCGCAGCGCTGGCCCGCCACGGCTACACGATCGGGATCGACGGCGAGATCGCTGAGCTGGCCGCTACCGTGCGCCCGCTGTCTCGTCGGTCCGCGCAGATCGAAGCCAACCGTGCACGCCTGATCGCTGAATGGACGTCTGCTCACGGCGGGTCCGCGCCCAGCATGGACGCGCTGACGCAGATCGATCGGCGCGCGTGGGCGGTGTCGAGGCCGAACAAGCCCCAGGGCCTCGATGAAGGCTCGTGGGAAGCAGTCGTGCGCGACGAGATCGCCGAGATCGATCAGACCCTGCGCCAGGAGCGCGCCACGGTCGAACTCGATCACGTCGATCCTGCGGTGCTCGATCGTGACCTGCTCGCGGCGATGGCGATCGTCGACGCGGACGGGCGCTCTGTGGGCTCCAGTGGGCGATTCAGTGCTTTCGACGTGCGCGCCGGCGCCATCCGCGCGCTCTCACGCAGTGGAATCGTCGCCGCGCGTGCCGACCTCGATCAGGTGATCGACGACGTCACCGCACGAGCGCTGCGCGAGTCGGTCGACCTCGGAGGCGGGGCCGACGCCCCCGCGCACGTCAAGGTCTTCATGGCGACCGAAACGATGAGGTCGAAGATCTTCCTCTCGCACCGGCTCGACCGAATCGCAACGCCCGGACGCTCCCTCCTCCCCACCGAACTGCGAAAGCAGGCCGGTGGGGAGTGCGGCCAACTGGACTCGGCGCAATTCGTCGCCGCAGCCGCGATCGCCGGAAGCGACGGCCTGGTCGCCGTCACCGGGCCGGCCGGTGCAGGCAAGACGACCATGCTGCGGGTCGTCTTTCGCGCGCTGAGCGCGCAACGCCGACGCATGCTCATCGTCGCGCCCACGCGCAAGGCGGCTTCGGTTGCAGCGCGCGAGGTCGGCGCGGCCGCAACCAGCATCCACGCGCTCCTCGCGGATCACGGATTCCGGTGGGGCACGGATGCCGCGGGTGCCACGACCTGGCATCGACTGTCGATCGGCGACGTGGATGCTGCTACCGGAGCGATCTACGACGGCCCGACGAGCTTCGTCCTGCGCGCGCGGGACCGCATTGTCGTCGACGAGGCCGGCATGGTCGACCTGCAGGTCGCGAACGCGCTCGCAGAACTCGCCCACGAGCGCGGTGTCGGCGTCGCCATGGTCGGCGACCCTTATCAAGCCCTCCCCGTCGGACACGTGGGTGCCATGGCTGCCGCCGTCCGGCACGCTTGCGCCGCGGTCGAGCTGGACGCGGTGCACCGATTTGCGGATGCCGAGTACGCGGCCCTCACGCTCGAGCTGCGGCATCCCGACGATGCCGAGCACGCGGCGCGTATCGCGAGCCGACTGGACGAACGCGGGCACCTGACACGAGTCGACCATGCGGAGGATGCCCATCGGCACATGATCGACGCCTACTTCGCATGGCAGGCGCGCGGCAAGCGTGTCGCGCTCGTCACCGGCGCCAATAGCGACGCCGGCGCACTCAACGACGAGATCCAGCAGCGGCGGGTCGATCGCGGGGAACTGGACCCGACCGTTCTCGCGTGGGGCATGGGGGAGCAGCGCATCCTCGTCGGCGACACCGTTCAGACGCGCCGCAACGATCGTCGTGTGGGGGTGGAGAATCGCGCCACCTGGGTCGTCAGCAAGATCGCCGAAGACTCGCTGCTGCTGCGATCCGTCAACGACAGCGGCGACGTGCGGAAGGTCACACGCGTCTACGCGCTCGAGCACGTGCAACTCGCGTACGCGTCGACCGTGCACGGCATCCAGGGCGAGACGGTGGATGCCTCGATCGTCGGCCCTGACGTGGACGCCGCCGGCCTCTACGTCGGCCTCACCCGTGGACGCGAGCACAACGAGGTGGTCACTGTCGCACCCACCGGCCGCGCCGCGCGCGCGAACGTCGCGACTTGCATGCTGCGCGGCACCACGGAGCTGACGATGCAGGACGCCGTGCGCGCAGCCCAGGCAGAGATGCAGCGGGCTGCGCAGGTTCGAGATCGACACGAGGCCTTCACCCGCGGGCCTCACGTTGCGCCGAGCGCGGGGCGTGGGATGTCGATCTGACGGAGGCAGTCCTGACTCGCGTACCGATGCCATCGCCCGCGCGAAAGACGTCGGAGCAACAGACCCGGTGCGATCGCGCTCCGTTGTCGGCCGCTCATGGTGAACTAGGCGAATGACGTCGGCGATCGAGATCTTCGAGTCCATGGATGGTGTGGTGTCCCTCGAGCTGCGCACGGAGGGTGAGGCCGTGTGGGCGTCGCAGGCTGACATCGAGCAGCTGTTCGGGATCGATCAGTCGGGCGTCTCGCGCCACATCCGCAACATCCTGCGGTCGGATGAGGTGGACTCCGAGAGCAATATGCAAAAAGTGCATATTGCTGGGGTCGCCAGGCCGGTGACGTTCTACAGCCTCGACGTCGTCCTCGCAGTCGGGTATCGCGCAAACTCCGCCCGCGCTGTGGAGTTCCGCCGCTGGTCGACCGATGTGCTCAAGAGATACATGCTGAAGGGAGTCGCGACCAACGAGCGCCGGCTCCTGGAGCTCGACTCGCTTGTGAAGGTTCTGTCGCGGTCGACTGATCAGCTCGTTGCCGGGGTAGCCGAAGTCGTCGCCAGATATCTGCCGAGCCTGCGCGCGCTCCGCGACTACGACGAGGGCGAGATCCCGGTTGTTGACGGCGATGTGCCGACCTGGACGCTGACTTATGACGAGGCGCGGGCGGTGATTGACGAAGTCGGGGCGGAGTTTCCGGTCGACGCGCTGTTCGGCGGCGAACGGGGCGACGCGCTGCGCGGTGTGGTGGCGACGATCTATCAGGGATTCGGGGGAGTGGATCTGTACCCGACGGTGCAGGAGAAGGCGGCGAATCTGCTCTACCTCGTCGTGAAGGACCACCCGCTCACCGACGGGAACAAGCGCAGCGCGGCGGCGCTGTTCGTGCACTTCCTCGCCCGTAACCAGGTGCTCGATGACGCGCGCGGCGTGGCGCGGATCTCCAACAACGCGCTGGCAGCGATCACGCTCATGGTCGCGATGAGCGACCCGAAAGAGAAGGAACTGATGATCGCTCTTCTCGTGAGCATGCTCGCCGGCGAAGGCTGACCCGAGTAGTCAGGGCTCGACGCCGAAGATCCTCAGCAATGCAGCCCTCGGGATCATTCGCCGGGGACCCAGCTGGACAGTCGGGATCGTCCCGCTGTCGATGCCGAGCTTGATCGTGCGGTAGTCCACGCCGACGAGTTCTGCAGCAGCCTTCATCGTCAACGCGAGCGACGTCGATGTCTGGTTCATCGTTCCATCTCCCATGGTGTTTGCGCAGTGCGTGACAGCACTTGCGCACACCGTACACCCGAAGTGAGCAATGCGCGACATGAATTCTTCACGTCACGCATTGCCCTCCAGAAATGCGCATGGCAGACTCGCCGCATGACCGAACTTGTCGTCGAGTCGATCGCGCCCGAGCGAGTCGAGGTAGGCGATGGCATCAGCATCCCGACTGCCTGGGACGTCATCGTGACGGGTGAGCCCGGCGTGCCTGGCGCCATCCGACTCCACGGCGAATACGACCACGCCCTGCGTCGCGCGGTAGCCGCGACAGTTCGTGTCGACCGCGTCGGCGAGGGCGATGAGGTCACGGCGCAGGTGCTGCGCGAAGCGCGGGTCCAGTGGCTCGTCGCGGCATCCGCGTTCCGGATTGTCACGGTCGCACGAGAGGGCGGCGAGTTCCAGCCGCTGTCGTCCTATCTCGCAGACGTGAGGGCACACAGCGATCGCACGCCGACCGAGGCTCGCGACCAGGCGATCGTCCTGTACCGGATTGCATCCACCATCAATCTCGCTCCGCTCAAGTTCGTCTCGGACTACCTCAACGTGAGCGTCAGCACTGCGACCCGGATGATGGCTCGGGCGCGCCAGCAGGGGCTGGCTGCAGATCTGATCACCCGTGAGACCTACAACCGCATGCAGCAGGACGAGCAGCGACGGATGACGGGGCCACACCGGGTGCCGGGCTCGAGCCCCTCGCGTTCCGGCCCCTCGATCGGCATGTGATTCCCGCGTCGCTGCGACTCGGATGGATTCGCGAGCGCGAGCGGCGTAGCCTTGACTGAAGCCGGGGATCAGCCACGCGGCGGCGTTTGCGGCCTTGGTCAACTCCCCGATCTCCATCGATTCGATGTTGAGAAATCTCCTCCGTCGGATCGCCCACATATCGCCCGCATTTGCCATGAATGTGGGCGATTCTTCTTGCATGTTCCTGTCGGCGCATGCCCTCGACAGCCGCAGGATTCAGCGGTTTTCGGCGCCGAATGCGGGTCGTTCACATGCCCCAAGCCTCATTCGATTCCCCCCATCTCCACAACCGTTGTCACCTCGAGGAGGCCCCGGAATCCCGCGTCACGGCGTGCGGATCCCGGGGCCTTCATGTGTTTCAACAGTGCCGCCGCACGGGACTTCTTCACCGAGACCGCGACGGTATACCTCAAAGGCTGACGGGAGCGGCTGCATCGGCCGACGACGTCTCTGCCGGTGATGCCGCCTGCTCGGGCGGGACCCACTGCAGCAGGTCACCCGGTTGACACTCCAAGACATCGCACAGGGCGTCGAGGGTGGAGAAGCGCACCGCCTTGGCTCGTCCGTTCTTCAGCACAGCCAGGTTCGCCGGCGTGATGCCGACGCGTTCGGCGAGCACGCCGACGGCCATCTTGCGGCGCGCGAGCATGACGTCGATGTCGATGACGATCGGCATCAGACGACCTCGTCGAGCTGGGCGCGGAGCACTCCGAGATCGACCTCCTGCTGCGTCGCCTGCCGGAGCAGGGCTTTCATGATCACGACGATGAGGCGACACCGCCGAGCACGAGCGCGACGCCGCAGATGAGAGCGACGACGCCGGGCGCGATGCCGCCGGGGGCGAGCAGCGCGGCGACGGCAGCGCTGACGAGCGCCGCCGCGAAGACGGACCACGCGATCGCGTCCACGTAGCGGAACGACGAGGGGCGGAAGACCGATCCGCGACGTACCCGTGTGAGAAGGATCAGGATGCAGACGGCGCACACCTGCAGACAGACGATGCCGAGCACGAGCACGCTTCTGGTCGCGCATCCCGAATTCACCCTTGGCATCGCGCATCGCGTGTGTTTGACTGTGACCGGTCACAGGCATTCGTGCCCCCAATCCTGTGACCGCTCACAGTCACGTGTCGACGGCGCCGGTCACGCCGGGAGCCGAGATGCCGCCATCGACCTGACCCGCGCGCTGCGCGGCTTGCCGGATCAACGACGATCGAGAGGAACCTTCATGGTCACACGTCAGCGAGCACGCCTGGTCGCGGCAGCGGCGATAGCGGGAACGGTGAGCGCCTTCGCCACCGCGGCCACCGCGGCGGCGGACGAGCCGGTCGAAGCCGGGATCACGGTCCCGGTGGTCGAGGGCCTGAGCGCGGACTTCATGAACGGGGTGGACGCCTCGTCGATCCTGTCGCTCGAGGAGTCGGGGGTGACCTTCCGGGACTTCGACGGCGAAGAGGCCGACGTGTTCGACGTCTTCGCGGATGCGGGCGTGAACTACTCCCGCATCCGCGTCTGGAACGACCCCTACGACGCCGACGGCACGGCTACGGCGGCGGCACCGTCGACGCCGAGCGCGCGACCGAGATCGGGCTGCGTTCGACCGCTGCCGGGATGCGCGTGTTCGTCGACTTCCATTACTCCGACTTCTGGGCACATCCCGGGCAGCAGCCGCTGCCCAAGGCGTGGGAGGGCATGACGACCGCCGAGCGCGCCGACGCGATGTACGACTACACCGTCGACACCCTCAGCCGCATGGACGACGCCGGCGTCGATGTCGGGATGGTTCAGATCGGGAACGAGAATTCCGGTCTGCTGCTCGCCGAGAC
Organism: Microbacterium sp. MTN4-26; assembly: GCF_042846595.1. Taxonomy (NCBI): domain Bacteria; kingdom Bacillati; phylum Actinomycetota; class Actinomycetes; order Micrococcales; family Microbacteriaceae; genus Microbacterium; species Microbacterium sp. MTN4-26. The sequence goes on along the minus strand of NZ_BTGO01000027.1, from coordinate 21,344 downwards.
GGCGTGGCCGGAATCCGGGCAGCTCTTCGACGCCGCTTCGCGGGGTGTGCGGGATGCGCTCGGCGACGACGTGAAGATCGCGATCCACTTCACCAACCCCGAGCGCGGCAACTACGGCTCCCTCGCGGACAGTCTCGCCACGTACGACACCGATCCGGCCACCGAGGGCGTGCAGCCCATCGACTACGACGTGTTCGCGTCGTCTTACTACGCGTACTGGCACGGAACGCTGGAGAACCTCACGAGCCAGCTGGCCGGTGTCGCCGAGACCTATGGCAAGGACGTGATCGTCGCCGAGACCTCGTGGGCGTACACGCTCGAAGACGGCGACGGGTACCCCAACAACATCCGCACCGCGTACGACCAGTACTCCACGTCGGTGCAGGGCCAGGCTCTCGCGGTGCGCGATGTCATCGAAGCGGTCGCGAAGGTCGGGGATGCCGGTCTCGGCGTCTTCTATTGGGAGCCGGCGTGGCTCCCCGTCGGTCCGCCGGAGGAGATCGAGCAGAACCGGCTGCTGTGGGAGGAATTCGGATCGGGCTGGGCCTCGTCTCACGCCGCCGACTACAGCGCCGACGCGGCGGCGAACTACGGCGGGTCCGGCTGGGACAACCAGGCGATGTTCGACTTCGAGGGTCGACCGCTGGAGTCGCTGCGGGTATGGGACTACGTGCGCTACGGCACCGTCGGCCCGCGCGATGTCGATACCGTCGCCTCGCCGGAGATCACTGTCGTCGATGGCCAGTCGTGGTCGCTCCCCGAGACGGTCGCGGTGTCGTACACCGACGGCACGACCGAGCAGCAGGATGTGACCTGGCAGGGGCACGAGTCCTGGTTCGTCGGCGCGGGCACCTACGAGGTGCCGGGAACGACGGATGCGGGCCTCGAGTCGACGCTGACGGTGACCGTTCTCGACGGCGACGCCGACGGGCAGAATCTCCTCGCGAACCCCGGGTTCGAAGACGGCGTCGCTCCGTGGACGGGAACGGGCACGGGCTACACGATCAGCGCGACCGACGACCCGTTCGCGGGTACGCGTTCGACGCACTGGTATCGCGCCGGCGGCGACTTCTCGTTCACGATCTCTCAGGAGATCACCGGTGTCTCCGCCGGCGATTACCGCCTCTCGGCGCAGGCGCAGGGACGCGCCGCGGTCGCCGGCGAGGCGACCTCGATCTCGCTGGCTTCGGGCATCGAGAGCGCGTCGGCGCCGTTCACGCTGAGCGGCTACGAGGGGTGGCAGAACCCGCGCACGCCGATCGTCACGGTCGCCGAGGGGCAGAGCGTCACGGTCTCCGCGACGTTCTCCCTCAAGGACGGCGCTTGGGGCACGATCGACGAGTTCGAGCTTGTCGAGGTGACCCCCGTGGTCGAAGCCGACACGTCAGCTCTGGAGGCGGTGTACACGGAGGGCGCGGCCATCGACCGCGACGGGTGGACGGCGGCCTCGCTGCTGGCCTTCGACCGGGCCATGACCCGCGCCGAGGTGATCCTCGACGCGTCGTCGCCGAGCCAGGCATCCGTGGATGCTGCGGCCGCGGCCCTGCGCACGGCCATCGACGACCTCGAAGCCGGAGACGGAAGCATCCCCGATCCGACCGTGCGCACCGTCGAACTGACCGTCGTGGACGGCGAGCCGATCGACCTTCCCGACGAGGTCACCGTGGTCGCCTACGACGATTCGACGACCACCGAGGCGGTGACCTGGAACGACGGACTGGACGCGATCGCCGGTCCCGGCACGTACACCGTGACCGGTGTCACCGAGAACGGCTGGACGGCTCGGGCCGAGATCGTCGTGACGGCGCGCAACGAGATCGCCAACGGCGGGTTCGAGAAGGGTATCGACGACGTCACGCCGTGGACGATCGAAGCGGACCCCTGGCCGGAAGACGAGGGCTCCTTCTGGGTCACCGCGTCGGCGGGTTCCGACGGCGATGAGGGTGAATACGCCTTGAACTACTACGTCGACGGGCAGCCGTACGCGTTCACCGCGCTCCAGGATGTCGACCTGCCTGCGGGCACCTACGAGCTGTCCGCCGCGGCGATGGGTGGCAGCGACGTGGGCGATCCGGCTCAGATCGACCTCGTCGCGAGCGTCGGCGGTGTGGAGCAGACGCAGGCGTTCACCCTGAGCGGCTGGCCGACGTGGGACCGACCCACGCTTCAGATCGTGCTCGACGAGGCCGCGACGGTCACGGTGGGCGTCCGCGGTCTCGGGGATGACGGTGACTGGGGCTACCTCGACGCCTTCACGCTCGTTGCAACGGATACGGGTGACGGCGACTCGGGCGGATCCGACGGCGGGTCGGGCGGTTCCGACGCAGACGCAACCGGCGGCGACACCGACGGTTCGAGCGGCGACGGCACCGACGAGGAAGCGGAAGGTGGGGTCTCGGGATCGCCCTCCGGCGAGATCGCGCAGACCGGAGCCCCGAGCATGACGGGTGCGCTGGCGGGTGCGCTCGGACTGCTGGCTCTCGGAGGCGCCCTCGTCGTCGCCTCCCTCCGCCGCGCTCGTCGCGAGCAGACAGGTTCCTGACCGTCGCCATGGCGCGGTGTCCGTCGGCGGCACCGCGCCATAGCGCATCGCTGGGGCCGGGAGGGAGGCCTTGCCACCGTCGCCGCGCTCGCGAAGCATGGCCGCGAGTCGAGAACGAGCGGAGAATCATGACACGCACGATCATCATCACCGGGGCGAGCGACGGAATCGGCGCGGCATCGGCGCGCCAGCTTCACGAGGCGGGGGAGCAGGTGATCGTGGTCGGCCGCGATCCCGACAAGACCGCGGCCGTCGCGAAGCGGCTGGATGTGCCGTCGCACGTCGCGGACTTCGCCGATCTGGCGCAGGTGCGTGATCTGGCGGAGACGCTCCTGCAGCAGTATCCGCGCATCGACGTGCTGGCCAACAACGCCGGAGGCGTGTTCGGCGAGCGCACGGAGACCCGGGACGGATACGAGCTCACCTTCCAGGTGAACCATCTCGCGCCGTTCCTGCTCACGAATCTGCTCGTGGAGCGGCTTCGCACCTCACAGGCGTCGGTGATCCAGACATCGAGCCAGGCCCAGCGCTTCTCTCGGTTCGCGATCGACGATCTGCAGGCGCGCCGGCGCTACTCGGCGGGGCGCGCGTACGGCAACAGCAAGCTCGCGAACGTGCTGTTCACGAAGGAGCTGCATCGTCGGTTCGGGGAGGCGGGAGTGTCGGCGGTGTCGTTCCACCCGGGCGCGGTGGCGACCGGCTTCGCGGCTGCCGCGCGGGGTCCGTGGCGGATGCTCTATCAGAACGACCTGTTCAACCGCATCCTCGACGGCACGGACGTCGGAGGGTCGAAGCTGACGTGGATGGCGATGGGAAAGCCCGGCTTCGACTGGGAGCGCGGCGGGTACTACGTGAACAATCGCCTCGCCCGGCCGCATCGTGACGCGGAGGATCCGGCGCTCGCGCGCGCCCTCTGGGACCGCAGCGCCGAGCTGGTCGGTCTCTGAGCACGGCCGCATCCGCGCGGCACACGGGAGAGGATGGCGTGGCCTTCGCGTCACGTGCTCCGGTGAATCGTGGTCAACCGAGCCCGACCACGAAGCCGAATCCGTCGACCGCGGCGCCGAGAGCCGCTGTGCCACTGAGCACGAAGACGGCCGTCGCGTGCTCGGGATGGATCATCATCCGCACTTCGGTGCCGAGGAACATCTCCGGATCCGCCCCGGGAATCGCGGCGGCGAGCATCTCGACGGCGGCGTCGGAGTCCACGTGCGGCGCCTGCCAGCCCGTTCCGCCGACCCACCAGTTGTTGGATTCGCCGTCGTCGTGGTTCGACCCTTGGCCCAGGCACAGCGGTATGCTGCCCGACAGCGTGCCGCCGTGCGCGGCCAGCTCGCCGCAGAACGCGAAATTCAGCTCGCCGGGGGATGTCGTTCCCTGGTTGACGCCCGCACCGATCATGGTGCCGTCCGATCCGACCTGCCCGTCGAACCACTCAGCGACGCCCGAGCTGGCTTCGCGGCTCGCTGTGACGTTGACGCTGTAGTTGTTGACCTCGTAATTGTGCAGGAACGTGTTCCACGCAACTCCGGCGTAGGAGGTCGTGTCGTGCACTCCCGCCCACAGTTGGTTGTCGGTGATCGACCATGCGCATCCGTCGCACGACACCGACCACGAGGTCGGCAGCTCGAGGCTCGCGTCGGCGAGCTTGGCGGCGAACGCCTTCAGCGCGATCGCTTCAGCCGTGGTGAGGTTCGGCGGATCGCTGTCGACGAAGTTCGTGATCGCCGTTCCGAGCGGGGCCAGAGCAAGCGGCGGCAGGTCGGAGAGGCTGTAGAGCGAGAAGTAGTTTGCGTGCGCATCGCCCATGCTCACCTCGAACTCGTTCGAGGACAGGCCGTCGGAGTCCAGGCAGGCCACGAGACTCGTGGCCTGGGCGTCGGCGGCATGGGCATCGACGTGGCAGATGCCACCGACTCGCCCGAAGTCCGCTCCGCCCATCCACCAGTTGTTCTCCAGACCGCTGTCACCCTGCCCGAAGCAGGTCTCGACGGATGCGGAGCCGTAGTCGAGGAACGTCAGCGTGCCGCAGAAAGCGTAGTGGAGCTCCTGCGGCTCGTCGTTCGTGTCGATGTCGGTGTGCACGGCGGCGCCCCCGGTCTGGCCGTTGTACCAGGATGCGACGGAGTCCTCACCGTCGTGCGTTCCCTGCACATCGAGGGTCAGACGATTGTCGCCGCTGTCCCAGCTCTGTCCCTGGTAGGCGAAGTCCTCGCCGGACGATGCGCCGTCGTACGCGAACGAGATCTCACCCAGGTCGCTGCGGATCTCGACGGTGTCGTCGTGGGTCTTCGACAGCTCGGGATCCGTATCGGGTTCGGGTGCGGGAACGGGCTCGGGTGCAGGGTCGACATCGCCGGTCGACGGCGAACCGGAGCCGTTGTCGCGCGAGGATCCGCTTGCCTCGTGGGTGTCGACGCTCTGAGCCGGCACCGTGCGACTTCCCCCGTAGGGCGCGGACGGACGCGTCCACGGCGTCGTGACATCCTCCTCGGGTGACGGCGTCGGCGTGGTCGTCGCCGTGGGAGTCGGTGTCGCGGAGGCTTCAGGGAGCGGCGCTGCGCTTCCCTCGGATGCATCAGGGGATGCCGTGGGAGTGGGTGTCGGCGCGGCGTCGTCTTCGACGGTCGCAGTGCACGCGGTGAGGAGAAGCCCCGTCGCCAGAGCGACGGCCGCGGCGCGGCGGGTGAAGGGGGAGCGTCGGTTCGGCATGGCGTCTTTCTCGGGAGGCATCCGGCCGGAGGAGAGGCGTGACCGTGCGCGTGGTGCCCTCGTGTGGCGGGAGGGCGGGTCGGGTTCCGCCCCGGTCCACGTTAACGCGTCAACCCCCTCCGCACCGCTGAGCGACCTGCGAGGCTGAGCGATGCATCCCTCTTTCGAGAGAGCGAGACGAAGGAGAACCATGAAGAATCGAACGCTCGGCCCGTACACCGTCTCGGCGATCGGCCTCGGTGCGATGCCGGTGTCGATGAATCGCGACAACACCTACCCCGCGCGCGATGATGCGATCGCGATGATCCATGCTGCCCTCGACGCCGGGGTGACGCTGATCGACACCGCCGACATCTACGCGCCCGCCGATGCCGAGATGGGCCACAACGAACAGATCGTGCGCGACGCCCTCGCCTCGTGGGGCGGCGACACCGACGGCATCGTCGTCGCCACCAAGGGCGGTATCGTCCGCCAGGCGGACGGCGGTGTCGGTCGCGACGGGTCGCTGCCGTACCTGCGGTCTGCGGTGGAGAAGTCGCTGCGGAACCTCGGCATCGATGCGATCGACCTGTACCAGTACCACCGGCCGGATCGGTGGATGGTCTATGGCGACATCATGGACAACCTCAAGACCCTCCGTGAGGAGGGCAAAGTGCAGCAGATCGGCATCTCGAACGCGAGCGTGGAAGAGATCGACATCGCCCGGCAGGTGCTCGGCGAGGGAGTGCTCGTCAGTGTGCAGAACGAGTTCTCCCCGAAGCATCCCGGCAGCTACGACGAGTTGCAGCACTGCGCCGAACACGGCATAGCGTTCCTGCCGTGGAGCCCGCTCGGCGGCACCGGCGGCGGGGCGCGTGACGTCGGAGAGCGGTTCGGCGCCTTCGCGGCGATCGCCGATGATCATGGCGTCAGCCCCCAGCAGGTCGTGCTCGCGTGGGAGCTGTCGCTGGCGGACGTGGTCATCCCGATCCCGGGCGCCCGTCGACCCGCGTCCATCACCGACAGTGCCCGGGCGGCCGACCTGCAGCTGAGCGACGACGAGCTCTCCCGATGCTCGGCGGCTGTGGGGCTGGAGGTCTGAGCGGAGGGATGCTGCCGCGGACGTGGGGTTGCAGCAGCATCCCTCACCCGCGCTCACGGGCGAAGGAGCACCTTGCCCACACGGCCGGCCTCACCGCTCGCGCGCACCGCGTCGGTGATGTCGTCGAGAGCGTGGACGGATGACACCGGCAGGTTGATCGTGCCGTCGGCCAGACGTGCGCGCAGTTCCGCGGCGAGTTCACCGCGGCGCGCGGGGGTGACGCGGGGACGGGCGCCCCAGAATCCCCGCACCCTGGTCCGGCGGAACAGCACGTCACCGACGGCGAGATCGAGCCGGGGCGAAGCCATCGCTCCGAAGACCACGAGCTCGCCGCCCTCGCCGAGCAGCGACAGCACGTCGCCCGCCGCGCTCCCTCCCACGGAATCGACGCCGGCGCGCGGGCTGGCGCCGTCGAGCAGCGCGGCGACGCGCTCGCGCCAGTCGTGGTCATCAGTGGCGACGACGTCGTGGATGCCGGCCGCGGCAAGTTCGTCGACGGCCTCGGCCCGGCGCACGAGGTTGATCACGCGGATGCCGCGACTCGGTGCCAGGCTCGCCACCAGTCGTCCGACGGCGCCGTTGGCGGCGTTCTGCACCATCCACTCGCCTGCCTCGAGCGAGAGGTCGTCGAGGAGCGTGAGCGCCGACATGGGCATCGCGAACATCTGCGCGGCGACCTCATCGGGGATCTCGTCGTCGACGGGAACCGTCGCACGGGCGGGCAGGACGACCTCCTCGGCCCAGACGCCGTGGCCGCTCGCGGTGACACGCTGACCCACCTGTCGGTCTCCGACGTCGGCACCGACGGCATCGATCAGACCCATCGCCTCGGTTCCCGCGCGAGCCGGAAGATCAGGCAGGACGCCGTACTGCCCGCGCACGGTCATGAGGTCGTGATTGTGGATGGCGGCGAGCACGATGCGCACCCGCACCTCTTCCGGGCCCGGTTCGGGCCGGTCGATCTCATCGATGGCGAGCACCTCCTCCGGGGCTCCGAAGGTGCGGTGGATTGCTGCGCGCATGGTGTCTCGCTCTCGTCGGCCGTCTCGGCGCGATTGCGCCGCGCGGTCTTCCAGCGTAGGTCGCCCGTGGGCTCGCAGACGCCGTGATCTTGACGGCATACTTGCTTTTTGCAAGTGTTTGCGTATGAGCCTCTTCATCACGTGCCCCGTCGAGAGCGTCGAACGCTCGACCGCCTTCTACACCGCCCTCGGGTGGACCATGGATCCTGACATGTCCGACCACAACGTGTCGTGCTTCGCGGTCGCGCCAGGGCAGTACGTCGTGCTCGGCAGTCGAGAGATGTACGCGAGTGTGGGCGGCACCGACGACCTGATCGGCGGGGCCGAGACACCGTCGAAAGTGACCGTCTCGTTCGACCTCGGCAGCCGTGAGGCGGTCGACGAACTCACCGAGCGCGCCGGCGCCGCGGGCGGGCGGGTCGGGGACACCGACGACTACCCGTTCATGTATCAGCGCCAGTTCGACGACCCCGACGGATATCACTATTCGCCGTTCTGGATGAAGCCGGAGGCCGGTCCGCAGGAGTGAGCGACCTCGCCGCCGCCCTCGATGTCGTCGGCGCCCGGTGGGCCCTGCTCATCGTGGGCCGGCTCCTCGACGGACCACAGCGCTACGGTGATCTGCAGCGTGACCTCGGAGTGCCCACCAACATCCTCGCCACCCGACTGCGCGAACTCGAACAGGCGGGCGTGCTGACCCGCCTGCCGCTCCGGCACAAGACCCGGGCTTATGCGCTGACCGATCGCGGCCTCGCGCTGCGGGAGAGCATCGACGCTCTCGAGCGGTGGGTGCGACCGTGAATCCTCCCCGACGCGCGCGCCGGGGAGGATTCACGGTGTGGCGTGCTATCGCACCGTGACCGTGACCGGCTTCGATGCGGTCTCGCCGTTGGCGTTGCGGAACACGGCGATCAGCTCGTGGTCGCCGGGCTCCACTCCCTCCAGCTCGACCTGTGCCCGCTGGGCGTCGGGGGTCGACGCGGCGAGCTCGCCGGAGTCGACCACCTCGCCGTCGAGGAGGATGTCGTACGCGTCGGCGTTGGTGCCCCACCGCAGGTTCGCCGTGACGGTGAACTCCCCGTCGCGGTCCCAGTTGTCGTGGGACACGACCGGTGTGCCGGGTGCCGCAGCGTTTACCACGACCGTTGTCGAGCTCGTCTCGGTGATGCCGTGGCTGTTGACGAGCTCGGCGGTGTACTCGTAGGTGCCGTTCGGCTTGCCCTCGAAGCTCACCCCCGTGGTCTGCGACATGCCCTGCGTCGGCTCGAGCACGCGGGTCTCGAACAGGCGGAACACCGTGCCGGGAACACCCCACCAGAGGTTCATCACGACGTCGTAGGTGCCGTCGTGCAGCCCGTAGGCCCACCCGCTGGTGTTGGACAGCGTGCCGCGTCCGGGCGCCGCGTCGTATTCGTCGCCGGAGACGAGCAGCACCGTGCTGGTCTCGGTCGAGACGAAGCCGTCGTTGTTGGTCGCCGTGGCGACGACCTCGGCTTCCTGCCCGTCGCCGGAGATCCCGAGGTCGGCGAGCACGACGTCGCCGGATGCCGGCACATCGACCCCGTCGATGGTCACCGTCACGGACCGCACGCCGCTCTCGGGGTCATCGGCGGTGATCGCGAGTTCGAAGGGCTCGTCCACCGAGACCACGCCCGAGGGCAACCCGCTGATCACCGGCGCCGACTCGTCGGTGTCGGGCGCGCCGACGTACGAGATCGACGGTACGGGTGGCTCGCCCATCCCGGCGCCGATGAAGTACGACGGGTGCGGGGGCTGGTTGTAGGCGGAGTTCTGATTGGCGACCGCCAGGCGATACTGCGAGTCGTGCATCAGGGTGGGGATGCGCGTGTCGGTGACGTCCGTCGTCGTGTAGATGCGGATGCCGGTGCCGTCCTCCAGCCGCACCGCGAGCTCCTCGCGCCAGTCGCCGAACAGGTCGGCCTGGATCACGGGGTTGCCCTTGGTGGTGTTGTTGGTCGACGTGCCCTCGAGGCGCTTGATCTCGACCTCTTCCTGTGCCGCCGGATCCCACGTGGAGATCGTCGGCACGCCCGTCATGGTGTCTTCGTCGTAGTCGTGATCGGTGATCTCGCGCACGACGTCGCCGTTCCACCACGTGACGAAGTTCGCCGCGGGGATGTCGGTGGACAGCACCTCACCGGTCGAGGCGTTCAGCGTGCCGACGGGGGAGTCCCACGCGGCGTTCCCGCCGACGTTCCACGCTTCCGCTCCCGGGGAGGTGGGGTCGATGTCGGCGGCGGCGCCGCGACCGGTGTCGACGGTGCCCTCGTTCGACCAGAGGATCTCGCCGGTCTCGGCGTCGCGCATCGCGGCGATGATGTTGCCGTTGCCACTGGGCGACTCGAAGACGCTGTAGATCTCCTGGCCGGGCCGGTCGATCACGAAGTCGCTCACGTGAAGCGCGTCGCCGTGGAACAGGCGCGAGTTGTACAGCGGCATGCCGTCGTGGTCGATGGTCAGTGCGCCGAAGACGATCTCGTCGAGGCCGTCACGGTCGACGTCGGCGACGGTGAACTGGTGGTTGCCCTGCCCCTCGTATTCCGAGCCGGCTTCGTCGGAGTCGAAGGTCCAGCGCTCGACGAGCTTGCCGTCCACGAGATCCCACGCGACGATCACCGTGCGTGTGTAGTAGCCGCGGCTCATCACCAGCGATGGGTTCTCGCCGTCGAGGTAGGCGACGCCGCCGAGGAAGCGGTCGACGCGGTTGCCGTAGGTGTCGCCCCATGAGCCGACGTTCCCGCGGCCCGGAAGGTAGTCGACGGTGTCGATCGCGGCGCCGGTCTGCCCGTCGAAGACCGTGAGGAACTCCGGGCCGGAGAGTATGTAGCCGCTGCTGTTGCGATAGTCGGCGTCGGCGTCGCCGATGACCGTGCCCTCGCCGTCGACCGTGCCGTCGGCCGTCTTCACGGCGACTTCCGCTCGTCCGTCGCTGTCGTAGTCGAAGACCTCGAGCTGCGTGTAGTGCGCGCCAGCGCGGATGTTGCGCCCGAGGTCGATGCGCCACAGGCTCGTGCCGTCGAACTCGACCGCCTCGATATAGACGTTGCCGGTGTATCCCGGTCGCGAGTTGTCCTGCGCGTTCGACGGGTTCCACAGGAAGACCAGCTCGTACTCGCCATCTCCGTCGACGTCGCCCACGGTGCCGTCGCCCGGCGCGTACGTGGCGGTGCTGCCGTCGGGCATGGTCTGGTCGGCCGGCTTGTCGAGCGGGACGTCGAGGTAGTCCGATGCCCAGACGCCGAACTCGTCGGTGACCGAGACCTCGCGGTCGTCGACCTGGGTTGTGACGAGGTAGGTCGAGTCGGCTGTGCCCTCGACATCGACGAAGTTCGTCGTGTCGGTGAGGGGCGCATCCGTGATCTTCGCGCCGTCGCGGTAGACGTCGAAGCCCATCGCGCGATCGTCGAGGCCGAGCAGGCGCCAGCCGAGGTAGACGCCGTCGTCGGTGGACACGGCGACGGGGGAGCGGTCGAGGTACTCGACGTCGCGCACGAGTGTCGTGGCGATCTCGGTCGAGAGCACCTCCGACTCCTCCGAGGCGCCACCGGCGTTCAGTGCGACGACCTTGTAGAGGTAGGGCCGGGTGGTCAGCACGTCGTCGTCGGTGTAGGCGGGCTCCGAGACCTGACCGATCTCTTCGAAGGGGATGTCGTCGCGCGTCGAGCGGAACACCTTGTAGAGCGCGACGTCGTCGGCGGCATCCCACGTGAGCGTGACCTGGCTGCGGTCGATGGATTCGGTCGTCAGTCCGGTAGGTGCGGCGGGCGGTGCGACGGACTCGTCGATCACCGACACGGCGAGGCGCTCGCCGGGGCGTGACGTGCGCTCGCCCTTGACCGTGGCGACGGCGTAGTCGTAGGTCTCGCCGAGCTCGACGTCGGAGTCGACGAATGTCGGCGATTCCGCGGGATCGGCCGGGGCGCTGACCGTGCCGATCTCGCTCAGGTCGCCGCCGGGTGCCGAGCGATAGAGGGTGTAGCCGGTGGCGCCCTCGACGGGCTGCCAACCGAGGGCGACATTCAACTCGTCGGCGTCGACCGACGAGGCGAGGGTCGAGGGGGCGGCGAGCGGAGTCTGCACGGTGATGCCGTTGATGCGCGCATCGCCGGAGGCGGAGATGTTCAGCTGTCCGTCGGAGACCTCGATCGCGGGGAAGAACTCCTCGTGCACGTCGCCGCTCGAGGTGCGCGGACCCGAGAATGCCGTGCCCTCGATATCGAAGCTGGTGCGGTTGCCGGCGATGAGGTCGCCGGCCCACGTCGTGACTTCATAGGTGCCGTTGGGAACGTCTACGGCGAAGGCCGAACCGTCTCCGATGGTGAAGTCGCGGGCGACCAGGTCGTCGCCGCCGCGGTCGCGGAACGCTCCCGGAGCCGCGGTGAAGCCGTAACCCGTGTCAGCGTCGTATGCCGAGCCCGGGTGGATCGCAATCCAGCCCTCCGGAGTGGGCGAGGAGGACCCACCGAAGTCGAAGCGCAGGTCGATCTCGTCGGCGGCGGATGCGGGGGAAGCCGCGAGGGCGCCGGAGGCGACGATCGCACCTCCGGCGACGGCGGCGATGGTTGTTCTCAGTCGTCTGGGGCGACGTGGATCGGGCACTGAATCTCCTTCGAAACGGTGACTTCCGGAGGAGCGTCGGTGCTCCTCCCCACGCCGCACCTGCGGGAAAGCGTTTGCTGACGCGGTTCATCCATTGTCACGCCACCCGAAGGCAAGGTCAAGGAAAGCGTTATCTTTCCCGAACTTTCCCGAAGGGGACCGCTTCGGCGGGTCAGAACGGCGCCGGATCGAACTCGGCATCGGTGACGAACTGCACGCTGGACACGGGGTGGTCGGGGTAGACCCGTCCGGTGGGGCTTGTCCATTCCAGAACGCCGCCCGGCTTCTGCACGACCGTCCACGGCGTCTGATGTTTCAGGGTGTGATGTCGTCGGCAGAGATGACTGAGATTCGACACGGTGGTCGTGCCCCCGAATTGCCAGTCCAGCGTGTGGTCGAGGTCGCAGACCGCGGCAGGCAGTCGACACCCGGGGAATCGACAGTGCTGATCTCGAACGTCGAGGGTGCGGCGCATTTGACTGGACGCCTGGTATCGGTCGACGCCGAGCACTTCGCCGGAGATGGGATGTGTGAGAATTCGGTCCCATCCGGGAGCGTTTCTTGCGAGCTCCCTGGCCGTATTCGGGTCGATCGGACCGTGTCCGGCGAGAGTGACGGCTTCGAACGGGTCGTCAGCCGGGGAGTCGAGGAGCGTGAGCACGGGGATGGTGACCCGCACGTGCGCCTGGATCGCGCCCAGTCCGGTCGCGGTCGTGCCGATGTGTGCGTCGGGGGCTGCCGTGAGGAGCATGTCGGCGAGAAGATCGACCCGGATGGCGTCGAGCACACGGCGGGCGGCGAGGAGCTCGTCGAGGTGGGCCTCCGCCCGGTCGACCGCGCTCTGTTCGTTCCGCTCGGTTTTCGCTCCCGATCCCGTCGGCTCGGCCCCATTTCTCGATTCCGCGCGCTCGGCCTTCACTGCGGCCTGCACGGCGTCACGGGCATTGCGGATGGCCTCGGCATCGGCCTCGGCGACATCGCGAGCCATGCGGGTGAGGCGGTCGTGGACGCCGTGGATGATCACGGCCGGCCCCGTCACCTGCAGTTCGGCCATGCCGTCGTCGAGATCGTGGACCTGAACCGAGCGGGTCGCGGCGGCTTTCGCGTGGCGCTCGCGGATCGTCTCGTTGAGGAACCACTGCGCTCGTCGCCTGGCGATCGGCCGCAGGCGTGACGCGGACTCGGCCTCGGCGTATCCGAGCACGCTGTTCTCGTACTCGGCGGCGAGCTCGGGGTGCTCGATGCGGTCGCCCGCCTCGACGATGACGCGCGCGTGTGCGAGCGAGATGCGGCCGGCCCCGAGTGAGCGCACCGTCTCGGGGAACATCTCGACCATCCGCGCGGCCTCGCCGATCTGACGCTGCACGGTGCGGTCGGACACCCGAAGGGCGGTCGCGAGTTCAGCGGCGACGGAGCGCCGGGGGAGGTCGGCGGTGGACATGTTCTCTTCTGCGGCCGCCCACGCGTCTGCGATCTCGCCCGCGTGTGCGAGCGCACGGGCCTCGCGCGCCTGGAGCTGGGCGATCTGACGCCGGATGTCGACGACCTCGGTGACCACCGGCGCCAGTCGCGCGGCGGCGACCTGGTCGGGTGCGGTGGCTGTTTCGGTCATGACGTCATCGTCTCACCGACCTCGGACATTGCTTCGAAAGTATCGGTTGGTGCAGTTCACGCAGCGCGCTCGAAATGAGATCGGTCTGAGCCGTGAGTCGCAGCTATCGCTCCACTCGTGCCCGTACCCGCTCGTGTGTGGCTGCGGCGAACGACACCAGCCGAATCTCCTCCAGGCCGGTGTCGGCGCGAGAGATGGTCTCGACGGCGGCGTCGATGGCATCATCCAGTGGCCACGCATAGATGCCGGCGCTGATCAGCGGGAAGGCGATGCTCGTGGCGCCGAGTTCTTCGGCGACCTCGAGGGATCGTCGATAGCAGGACTCCAGAAGGCGCCGGTCGCGCTCCCCGGCGGCGTGGTTGGGTCCGACGGTATGAATGACCCATCGCGCAGGAAGGTCGCCGGCGGTCGTCCATCCCGCATCCCCGGTGTCGAGACCGCGTGGGAAGCGGGCGATGCAGTCGTCGAGGATCGCCCGACCGCCGGCGCGGTGGATCGCTCCGTCGACGCCGCCGCCTCCGCGCATGGCGCGGTTGGCGGCGTTCACGACTGCGTCGACCTGCTGCGCGGTGATGTCGCCGTGGAGAGTGGTGATGAGGGTCATGTCGTCATGGTGCCTTGCGCCGCAGTCGTTCAGAACCCCTTGCGCTCGACAGATGCGGCGGGGCGAAGGCGAGAATGGAGGGATGGATTCGCCCGCCGACTTCATCGACCGCACGCTGCGGGCCGAGGCGACGGAGTGGCGCACGTGGGCGGACGGCGACGCGTCGGTCGGCGGGCTGCGCGTCTACGGCGCATCGGTGGGGGCGGTGCGCGGCACCGTTCGTGACGCGCTCCGCCGATACGGCGACCTGCAGCATGATGAGGTGACTGCCGTCGCGTCTGAACTGTGGTCGGTGCCCGTCCTCGAGCGCCGGCTGGCAACGATCGTGCTGCTGCAGCGATACGTCGAGTCGCTCACCGGCAACGACCTCACCCGCATCGAGGGGTTCCTTCGCGATGCGCGCGTCGCCGACCTCATCGAGCCGCTCACGGTCGATGTGGTGCGTCCGCTGCTCGCTCGGCTTCGGGGCGCTGAGGCCGATCGCGCCAGACGGATCGTGGCTCGATGGGCGTCATCCGATGCGCAGAGCCTCCAAACCGCCGCCGCTCTGCTGTAGCGCAGAAGCACGTCGTGATCCTCGCGGGGACGCGGCATGCCGCGCTGAGCGGCGAACGCCGTTGGAACCGCGAACGCCGCTGTCAGATCAGCCCCACCATGCTGTACGCCGCCACGAAGGCGACCGCCACGACCGCCGTGCCGCCGACCGCGACCACGACGGGTAGGGCTCCACGGATACGACCCCACAGCATCACCCCGAGCAACACCACTCCGATGATCCCGATGACGATCCAGTACACCGGGCTCGTGGTCTCGCCGACCACCGTGAGTCCATAGGCAGCCTCGCCCATTCCGACTCCCGCGAGCGCGGCCGTACCGAGCGCGGCGCGCAGCCCGCGCGCGCGCAGCCAGCACGCGGCGACGCCGACGAACGGTCCGACGACGAGGCCGATCACCGAGAACATCAGCGGGTCATACGCGTAGCCGCGCATCGTCGACACGATCGCGTACCCGACGGTGAGCAGCACGAAGCTCACCGCCCCGAGCGCGGCGGACAGCCACCAGGGCACTCGAGCCCCGTAGACCAGCGCGGCGGTGATGACGGTCCAGCCGCTCGCCGAGTTCGCGAACGACACGAACCACTCGGGCAGGAACGCCTGCGCGAACGCCGTCGCGCCGCCGAGCACCAGGCTCGCCGCGAGCACCGCGGCTGAGGCGAGCGCCACGCTCGTCATCGATCTTGTCCGCGCCTGCGCGGTCGCCGCTTGCGCCACTCGGACACTCTATGTGCCCGAGGTGACAGGCCACCGACCGTCGGTCGCCTCATCCCCCCGACCCGCTCGCCACCGCCCGTGATGACGCCATCAACCGTCTTGTTCCGTCGCTGGTCGAGTCAGCCCAGACGTTCGAGGGGGTTGGCCGCGAGCTTGACGATGAGGCCGCCGTCGACGAGTCGTTTCGCGGCTGTATCGGGTTTTCGTGATGCCTGGTCGCTCAGGCATGAGCCGAACTCCGCGGCGAGCGTTCCTCGCGGGTGGGCGGCAAGCACTTCGCGTCGGAAGACTTCCAACAGAGCATCCGGCCTCGCGCCGGAGATGTCCAGACCCGTGGCGATCTCGAGCAGGTGGCCCTCGGCGTCCAACGCCGGATCGACACCCGGCCAGTTGTGGCGCACGATCACCTCGAGCACCCGATTGCGCCGGTGCGCCGGCCAGCCTGCTCCCGCGGTGAGCGCGACACCGACGTGCCCGCCGGCGTGCTCGTAGGAGATTGTGTGGTTATCGAACTCCGTCGCGATGCCGATGTCGTGCAGCACGGCAGACACATACAGCAGCTCGTGGTCGATGTCGGTGATGCCGTCGACCCGCGCGAAGGCCTCGGCCCAGAGCCACGAGCGCAGTGCGTGAGCGGTGATCGCGGGGGATTGGTACTGCGTGGCGAGCTCGAGGGCACCGCGTGCCGCCAGTGTGTCGGGCACAGTGAAGTCCGCGATGCGCATGCATACATCCTGCGGGCGCGTGGGGACCCCCGACACAGCCCGGTGCGACAGCGACCGTCCGAAAACAGCCATCCCGTTGCGGGCAGGGAGGAGCGGCGCGTCGACGTGGAGTGAACCGAGCCGGCCGTCCCGGCGGTCACTCGTTGCGGCCGCGACGCTCGATGCCGTCGAGCACGATCTCGAGTCCCGCTTCGAACGAGTCGCGGAAATCGTATCCGGGCTGCATGACGTGCTCGCTCGTGAAGCGCACCAGCGAAGGGTATGCCTCGGGCGAGAGCGGCGCGATGATCTGATCGCCGGCCTCGGTCAGGTCGCCGCCGGCGTCACCGAGCGGGAGTGCCGCCTCCTGCAGCGCGAAGCCGTAGACGAAGGCGTCGACGACCGCGAGTCCATGTGCGACGACGGCAAGCGAGAAGCCGGTGCTGAGCCAGGTCGTCACGAGCGCTTCGTGGTGATCGAGGATGTCAGCACCGGGGGTGCGTCGCGACTCCATGATGGGGATAGCCCACGGGTGCCGGCGGAGGGCGTCGCGCAGTGAGCGTGCGCGACTCGCGATGGCGTCCTTCCACAGCGTGTCTGCCGCGGGGCGCTCGACCTCGTCGAAGACGCGGCCCACCATCCCGTCGACGATGTCGTCCTTGTTCTTCACGTAGTGGTAGATCGTCATCGGTCGCACGCCGAGATGGTCGGCCAGGCGGCGGATCGTGAGGGGCTCGAGACCGATCTCGTCGGCGAGAGCCATCGCCCCGTCGATGATGTGGTCGCGACTGAGCGATCCCCGCGACGGCGGATCTGACGGCGACATCCTGCCTCCTTTTCTTCGAGTGCCTTGACGAATCGTACTAAGTACGCATACGGTACTCCTAATTGCCGTACTAAGTACGGCGCCCCGCAACCATCTAGCCGAAGAAGAGATCGATGACTGAACAGCTGAGCACGACCCCATCAGCGGATGCCGAGACGGTCCCCGCTACCATGACCGCAATCGTCCAGCGCGGCTACGGCGGTCCCGAGGTGCTCCACCGAGAGGAGATCGAGGTTCCCGCGCCTGACGCCGGTCAGGTTCTCCTCCGGGTCGCGGCGGCCGGCCTCGACCGCGGAGTGTGGCACCTCATGGCCGGGCTGCCCTACCTGGTCCGACCCATGTTCGGGATGAGCACTCCGCGGCAGCCGATCCCCGGTCTCGACGTCGCCGGCACGGTCGTCGCGCTCGGCCCTGGGGCTGAGGGCTTCTCTGTCGGCGACCGTGTCTTCGGCATCGCGGCCGGGAGTTTCGCGGAGTACGCCGTTGCGACCACGACTTCTATCACCCACCTGCCCGATGGGGTGAGCTTCGAGGATGCGGCAGCGCTGCCGGTGTCGGGACTCACCGCGTTCGAGGCCGTGCACACCCACGGCGGCGTGCAGCCTGGACAGCGTGTGCTCGTGACCGGAGCGTCGGGTGGAGTCGGCGGTTACGCCGTGCAGCTGGCCGCAGCGGCCGGTGCCGACGTGACAGGGGTCGCCAGCGGCGTCAAGGCTGATTTCGTCCGCTCACTCGGGGCCGGCCGGTCGATCGACTACGGCACAACCGTCGTGACAGATCTGCCCGACCGGTACGACCTCATCGTCGACGTGAACGGTCGGCTGCCGCTGGGTCGCCTCGTCCGCATCCTCACACCCGCCGGCGCCCTCGTCATCGTCGGTGGCGAGAACGGGGGTCGGTTGACCGGAGGCATCGAGCGCCAGTTCGGCGCCCGGCTCCGCTCCGCCTTCACGCGGCGGCGTCTGGGGTTCTTCATCTCCTCCGAGACACGCGCCGACCTTCCGGAGCTCGCACGCCTTGTCGAGACCGGGGCTCTCCGCTCGACCGCGACCACGATGCGCCCGCTCGCCGAGGTCCGTCAGGCGATCGCCGACCTCACGGATGGACGCGTCCGCGGCAAAGCCGTGATCCGCGTCGCCGCCTGAATCCACAACCCTCGCTGACGCCTTCATCCAAGGAGAATCCACGATGTCCACCATCACCCCGATCGACACCACCCGCCGCACCGCCGCCCGCGTCGCGGGCGCCGGATACCTCGGCCTGTTCGTGCTGGCGATCTTCGCGAACTTCGTCGTCAAACAGGGCCTCATCGATGCGTCGAGCGCCGAGACGACCGTGGCGAACATCCAGGCGCAGGAGGGGCTGTTCCGCGTCGGGCTCGCCGCTTTCGTGGTCGTCTTCCTCATCGACATTGCCGTCGCGTGGGCGCTCTACGTCCTGTTCGCCCCGGCCGGTCGCACCCGCTCCCTCCTCGTGGCGTGGTTCCGCCTGATCTACACGGTCTTCCTCGGTGTCGGCGCCGTCTTCATGTTCCTCGGCCTGCAGGTCGCCAATGGCACGACCTCGTTGGGCGCCGACGCTGCGCTGTTGATGTTCGAAGCGTTCGATTTCGCGTGGTTCGTCGGCCTGATCGCCTTCGGCGGTCACCTTGTGCTGCTCGGCGTGTTGATCATCCGATCGGGTCTCGCGCCGCGCCTTATCGGCGGCATCCTCATCGTCGCCGGGGCCGCCTACGCGGTCGACACCCTGGCGCACATTCTCGTCACCGATTACGCGGCCATCTCGAGCGTCATGCTCGGCATCGTCGCGATTCCCTCTATCGTCGCCGAACTCACCTTCACGATCTGGCTGCTTCTCTCCGGCCGCCGATCCAGCGCAACCACACGCGAAGAGCCTCGCGTGCCCGTCCTCCAGTGACCCGCGGCGGGCCTTCACACCGAAAGGTGCCTCATGCGTACGTTCCTCACCACCGTCCTGCTGCTCGGTGCAGCGCTCTCGCCGGGCAGCCACGCTGCGGCATCCGTCGAGCAGATCATCGATGAAGAGATGCCGGCGTCCGGGGTACCCGGGCTCGCCTACGCGATCGTCGACGGCGATACCGTGACGACGGGCGCGCGCGGAGTGCGCGAAGCGGGCACTGATCTGCCGGTCACCCCCGACACCCCGTTTCTCACCGGATCCATTTCGAAGAGCTTCACCGCCCTCGCGGTGATGCAGCTGGTCGAAGCGGGAGCCGTCGGCCTTGACGACCCGATCTCGGCGCACCTCGACGACTTCGCCGGCGGCCCGGGCGCGGATGTCACCGTGCGGCAGCTGCTGAGTCATACAAGTGGGTACTCGACACTCCAGGGCAACAGCTCACCGGCCGCACCCTCAGACGCCCCCGCGAACAGGCCCGGCGAGATATGGGAATACTCCAACACGAACTATCAGATCCTCGGACGCCTCATCGAAGCGGAAAGCGGTGACGACTTCGCCACCTACGTCGAAGAGCACATCCTCGAACCGGTCGGCATGGACGACAGCTTCGTCTCCGACGGCGCCGTGCACGAAGATATGGCCGTCGGCCACACCTCGTGGTTCTGGACCAAGCGCCCGATCGACGACCGCACGACCTCACGCGAAACCGCAGCGCAGGGCGGCGTCGTCGCGACCGCCACCGACCTCGCTCTCTACCTTCAGGTGATGATCAACGGAGAGGATGACGTCCTCAGCGCCGAGGCGAAAGCGACGATGATGCGCCCCGCAAGCGAGGCTTCGCCGTTCTACGGACTCGGCTGGTTCATCGATACGAGTGCCGGGACCGTCTGGCATTCGGGGTCGACGCCCGGCGTCGAGACCCTCGCAGCACTGTCGCCCGACGAGGGTCGAGCCGCGCTCGTGTTCGTCAACGGCGGCAGCGGTCTGGGGTTCGGGGAGACGACGCAGCTGCGTGATCGCGTGATTGCCACAGCCCTCGGCACGCCCGAGCCCGAGATCGGGTCGCGGTGGGCGCAACAGGCACTGTTCCTCGGACTTGTTCTCCTGCCGATCGCGTATGCGGTGAGCATGGTCTGGGCGTGGCGGCATCGCACCGCGCTGCGCGCGAAGCGGCGCGGATTCGGCCTCTTCAGCCTCTGGTTCCCGCTCGCCACCACGATCGCCGCCGCTGCCGTGCTCCTCTGGATCATGCCGAACCTGCTGGGCGCGCCGCTCGGGACGATCCTGGTGTTCCAGCCCGATGTCGGCCTCGCGCTGATCGCCTCGGCCGTCATGGGTCTTATGTGGGCAATGTTCCGCCTCGGCGTTGCCTACAGCGGTATCGGCGTAGAAGCGATGCCGTGAGACAGTCAGCGGGCATCGCGCGGCGGGGGCGGTGGGTGCGTCTTCGAGGATGCCCGGGTTCATCGGGGCATGAATGCACGAGGGCGGTGCGGCGCTTCAATCCTCGAAGCGGCGACGTGGGCACGTGGGAGGGGTGGACCCGTTGAGGTCAGGGTAGCTAGTGGCCCGGAGCCGGCAGGCACCCGCCGTCCATGATGAATCCGCCGACCTCGACCTGCACCCCTTCGGGTGTCACGGCGCCGAAGAGGCATCCGCCACCGACGACGGCCACGCCGAACGGCACATCACCATTGCGCTCGTAGCCTTGGATGTTCGCTTCGGTCACGCCCGCCTCGACCAGTGCGGCGCGCACGGCGGTTTCGCTGATCCCAGCGCTCGAGACGCGCACGGCCTCGAGTGCCGCGGTCACGGGCGCGATGAGGTGCGATCCTGCTTCTCGTCCATCTTGCGGCTGCTCCATACGTTGACGGTAGAGCTCGTTGCTCGCCATGTTCTTCTCCGCGTCGTAGGCGACGCAGCCAGGCGCCGGTTCGATGCCCGGCTGCTCAGCAACCGCGCATGTCGGCGAAGGGGAGGCACTCGCTACACCGAGATTCGCCACCTCCGATGCGCAGCCACCGAGAGTGAGGGCGACCGCGAGAACGCTGGCAGCACCGCACACTGCGCCAAGCCCCCGCGGCGATCTCAGCGCCTGACCATAGGGACTGCTCCTCATGCGAGCATCTTAGGCGGGCGAATATCGCCGGCGTTTCATGCACTGTCCGGCACAGAATCCGAGCCCTCCGCTCCCGACCGGTGTGGCCGCGGCTGTAGCCGGAGTCGATGATGCGACATTCATTGCTCGGGATCACGGTTGGAACCTTTCGTTCACCTAGTCGGTGGCAAAAGAGCGGCATGCACCGTGAGTGGTCACAGGATCCCGCTGCGGGCAACGCGCATTGAGGGACGGTGGTGTTCCAACCGCTCCCGGGTGACACCGGTGTGATGTCGCAGCCGGCGGGAGGTCAGGGTAGGAGGTCGAGCATC
>NZ_BTGO01000026.1:0-33176 GCF_042846595.1 Microbacterium sp. MTN4-26 | reverse complement strand
AATCGTTGGCCTTGTCGTGACGATTCTTGATCGATCCCATCGCGGCGCGAAACTGGGTTGCAGTCAGCGTGGACAGGAGCGCGGTCGTTGCAGTCTTAAGGACACCCCGGTCGTAATCGTTGATATGGAACGACGCTTCCGTCGGCTCCGCCTCGATCTCGGACAGGATGGCCAGCGCAACGAGTCGAGCGATCTCAACGTGATGCTCTTCAACCGATGGGGTCCCGCTGCCCGCCCACTCAAAGTCCATGTACGCGATCGCCAGGTACGGTACCGAATCGCTAACTGACTTCACCTCGAGCATTCGTCGAAGCGCGGACTTACCGGTGCCGCGCGGCGAAAAGACGATCGTCGGTTCCGGAGCCGTCGGGTCGCCAAGCACGCTCGGAAAGTAGGGCGGAGGCACGAAGTAGTCTGCGAGATACTCCTCACGGTCGGAGTCCCAAGTCGCAAAAGGATCGGACGTGAAGCCGGCTCGGCTCATGATCGACGTACCTGTCACCCGGGGTCTCCACTCTGCCTGGATCGCTTCTCTCTCCTCAGGCTACCGACTGCGGACCAGATCAGTCCGGCCTTCGGGTGGGGAGTACGTGACCGCATGGCGGTGGCTCAGCGTGCGACGTCACTCATCATCCGCGCATGGTTGCCATGACATCCGCGATGGTCTCTGGATCGGTGAACCAGACGACTTCCAGGGCGGTCGTCAGCATGTCGATGAATCCTCCCTGTCCGGCCGAACGAAAGGAGTCGTATGTGCCGTCGTCGAGTAGCGGTCTGCCGGCGACGTCGCGCAGTCGACCGGCGGGAAGCTCGAGCGCGTATCCGACAGGCAGCCCCTCGCCCACCGCATCCTCCCAATATGGGTCCACGTAAACCCAATGGCCAGCAAATTCGCCGCGTCCGATGCGTCCAACGATCCCGACGGTCGGCCAAGTAGCAGGTAGCGGCACTCGGGGGTCGACGGCGAAATACTCATTAGGGTGTGACGAGCGAGATCGCATGGCTGAAGGGTACCGAGCCGACCGGGCACAAATGCTTTCTGCCGCCGAGCGAGAGTCCACAGGTCGCGCACGCTTGTCGGTCCTCGACCGGTCGTAGAGTGGTACCGTTTTACGTACTACTCAACGAGGGGTGTGCCACCATGTCCGCGATCACCGCGACCGAAGCGCGAAAGAGCCTGTTCGGGCTCATTCAGCAGGTCAACGAGGACCACACGACCGTTGAAGTCGTCTCCCGCCGCGGCAACGCTGTGATCATGTCCAAGGACGACTTCGACGCACTGACCGAGACGGCCTACCTCCTGCGCAACCCTGCGAACGCGGAGCGACTGCTCGAGGCTGTCGAGCGCGCACGCCGCGGCGAGTTTCAGCAGCACGACCTCCTTGACGCGTGACGCGATCGCTTGCCTTCGACCCGAACGGGTGGGAGGACTACGTCTACTGGCAGACACAGGACCGCAAGACGCTGAAGCGGATCAACCTGCTGATCGCGGATGTCGTTCGTGATCCGTTCGACGGCATCGGGAAACCCGAACCGCTCCGTCACGTTCTTTCCGGCGCCTGGTCTCGTCGCATCGACGAGAAGAACCGACTCGTCTATTACGTGACCGATGACCACATCGTCATACTGCAGGCGCGAGACCACTACTGAATCACAGGGGCGCGGATGCCGGTCCATCAGCGGGCGACCAAGTTCTCAAGTCGCCGGTCGTGCAGGCTGCGTACTCCTCGCGGGGCCGCGAGGGATGGCGGCGCTCATGAGGTGACGGGCTCGTCGTTAGTCTCGGAGGGTGCTGATTTCGGTTGATGATCCGAGGGCGGCCGACGTGCTCGCGCTGCTTGAAGAGCATCTGCGGGACATGTTCGAGACAGCGCCAGCGGAGAGCGTGCATGCGCTTGACCCTGATGCGCTCGCGCATCCGAGCATCACGTTCTGGAGTGTGCGTGACGCCGAAACCGGCGTGCTGCTCGGCATCGGGGCATTGAAGCAGCACGACGCCGCGATGGGTGAGCTCAAATCGATGCGCACGAGCATCGCAGCCCGCGGTCGTGGGGTGGCGAGCGCAGTGCTGACGGCGATCCTGCAGGAGTGTCGGGCCCGCGGGTACCGTGAGGTCAACCTCGAAACCGGCACGCAGGACCACTTCGCACCCGCTCGCGCTCTCTACGCGAAGTACGGATTCCGCATCCGTGGGCCGTTCGCCGACTACGTTGAGGATCCGAACAGCGCCTACTTCCGACTCTCGGTCTGAATGCCTCAGCGTGAGTGAACCTTCGGGGCGCATTTCCGTGGGCATGGGTGGTGCGCCTGGTGTGGCGCGAGCAATGCCCGGGTACCTCGCCCGATGCGATGCGCGCAGGGTGAACCCCAACCGCACGTCGAAAGCGCGACGGCGTCCTTGCAACCACCGCTCCCGGAATACCGAGTCGCGCTCGCCGTTGATCCAAACATGACCCAGATCGGAAACAGCGACCTCGACGTTCTTCCTCTCTCCCTCGGCGGCAACGTGTTCGGCTGGACGGCCGACCGCGACGCGTCGTTCCGCATCCTCGACTCGTTCATCGCCGGCGGCGGTGACTTCATCGACACAGCCGACGGATACAGCGCGTGGGTGCCGGGAAACTCCGGTGGCGAGAGCGAGACGCTGATCGGGGAGTGGCTCGCGCAGCGCAAGCCCGAGAACCTCGTCATCGCCACGAAGGTCAGCACCCACCCCGACTTCAAGGGGCTGTCGGCGTCGAACGTGCGCGCCGCCGCCGAAGCATCTCTCGGACGCCTGGGCATCGACGCCATCGACCTCTACTACGCCCACTTCGACGACGCCGAGACGCCTCTCGAAGAGACGGTCGCCGCGTTCGCGGAGCTGCAGCGCGATGGCCTCATCCGCCACACTGCGGTGTCGAACTACAGCGCCGAGCGCATCCGCGAGTGGGTTCGCATCTCCGACGAGCTGGGCGTCACGCGCCCCGTTGCGATTCAGCCGCACTACAACCTCGTGCACCGGAACGATGTCGAAGAGCACATCGCCCCGGTCGCGGAAGAGTTCGGGATGGGCCTCGTCCCCTACTTCGCGCTCGCGAGCGGATTCCTCACCGGCAAGTACCGCTCGGCCGGTGCCGACGGCGGAGGTTCGCCGCGCGCCGGTGGGGCCGCGAAGTACGCGACGCCGCAGGGCATCGAGATCATCGACACCCTCGAGAAGATCGGCAACGCCCACGACGCGTCGATCACGACGACCGCGCTGGCGTGGCTCCGCGCCAAGCCGACCGTGGTCGCTCCGATTGCGAGCGCCTCACGCGTCGAGCAGCTGACCGACCTGCTCGCCAGCACCCGTCTGGACCTGACCTCAGACGAGATCGCCGAACTCGACCGCGTCTCGGAGTGGGCGCCCGCCGCCGTTTCGGCCTGAGCACGCCGGCCCCGGGCTGCATCAGCCGGATTGCACCTTCGCGCCCACGCGTCGGCGAGGGATGAGGCGCGCAGAGTTCAGGATGAACGCGGTCTCGCTGCCGACGTGGATGAATGCGGCCGCCACCGGACTCAGGAGTCCGAAGGACGCCAGCACGATCCCGACCAGGTCGATCGCGATCGTGCCGACGAAGTTCGCCATGACGATCCGGCGTGCCCGCCTGGCGACGTGCAGGGTGTGCACGAGATCGCTCAGGTCAGAACTGATCAGCACGATGTCCGCGCTCTCGCGCGCGATGTCCGTTCCCGACCCCATGGCGATGCCGACGTCAGCACGCGCGAGCGAGGGGGCATCGTTCACCCCGTCGCCCACCATGGCCACTCGTCGCCCCGCTTCGCGCTCGGCGTCGATCGCCGCGAGCTTCTGCTCCGGAAGGAGGCCGGCCCGCACATCGTCGATGCCGAGCTCGGCTGCCACCGCCTGCGCGGTCGCCGGCTGGTCGCCGGTGAGGATGAGCGTGCGAACACCGCGCCGATGAAATTCGGCGATCGCCGCCCGAGCCGTGGGGCGGATGACATCCGCCAGCAGGATCGTGCCGGCATACGCTCCGTCGACGCCGACGTGAACGGGTGAAGCGATTCCCGGCGCGTCGACCACCTCGGGTGCGTCTGCCACCAGGGTGCGGTTTCCCACCGCCACGGTGTGACCCTCGATCACAGCCGTCACACCGCATCCGGGTTCATAGGTGAACTCCGACGCCGGGAACAGCTCGAGGGAGCGCGTCCGGGCGGAGGCGACCATCGTCTTCCCCAGTGGATGCTCGGAGTAGGCCTCCGCCGACGCCGCGAAGGTCAGCAGACGGTCCTGATCGAGCATCCCGTCGGTGCGCACCTCCACGACCGACGGCGTGCCGGCTGTGAGCGTGCCGGTCTTGTCGAAGACGACCGTGTCGACCGCCGAGAGAGCCTCGAGGTGTGCGCCATCTTTCACGAAGGCGCCGGCACGGGCGATGCGAGCGATGGCGGCGAGAACGGCGAGCGGCGTCCCCGCGGCGATGCCGCACGCGCCGGCGACGACCACCACGGCGATCGTCGCTTCGAGATCGCGCGTGACCACATAGGTGATCACCGCACCGCCGAGAGCGAGGTAGACCAGCCATGCGGCCAGACGATCGGCGAGGCGCTGCACCGGTGGCTCCGACGACTGCGCCTGACGCACCGCGTCGACGATGCGGCCGTAGGACGAGTCGGCGCCCACGCGTTCGGCGCGCACCTCGACCGCCCCGATCTGATTGATCGACCCGGCGAAGACCTCGCTGCCGGGGGAGAGGTCGACCGGCCACGACTCGCCGGTGATACGCGACTGGTCCGCGCTCGACCGACCGGATAGGACCACCCCGTCGACCGGGATGCGACCCCCGGGCGCCACGATGACGGTGTCGCCTTCCTGCACGTCGGCGAGCGGTCGCGTGACCGGCGACCCATCGTCGGTGCGCACCTGCACGGTGTCGGGCAGGAAGCTCATGAGGTCGGTCAGAGCGTCGCGGCCGCGATCCATCGAGAGGTCTTCGAGGATCTCGGCAGCCAGCACGAACGCAGCGATCACGAGCGAGGTCACCCATTCGCCGATCGCGGCGGCGGCCACGATCGCGATGAGCATGGACAGCTCCATGCTCATGCGGCGGTGTCGCACGTCTTCCCAGGCCTCGGTGGCGATCGGCCAGCATCCCACCACGAGACCCACGACCGCGATGACCGGTACCTGCGGCCACGGCCAGGTCGCGCCGAGCGCGACCGCCACGGCACACGCGGCGACGAAGAGGGTGCGGATCAGATCGCCGCGGTCGATGCGGCCCCACAGGCTCCGCTCCCGTGCGCCCGAGGTGACGTGTGTCGCTGTGCGCGCGTCGACGCTCACGGCGCTGTCTCCGCATCGCCGTCTGCCACCGGCAGGCCCGATGCGCCGACGTGATGACGGGGCAGGGTGTCGCCCACGACGTGCTCAGCCTGGAACACGGCATGCGTCACGAGCTGTCGCGCGTGCTCGTCGATGAGGTTGTAATACACCCGGGTGCCCTCCTTACGCGTCGCGACGATGCGCGCCCACCGCAACTTCGCGAGATGCTGCGACACGACGGTCGGCGATTTGCCCACACGTTCCGCGATCTCGCCGACCGACAGTTCGCCTCGGCGCAGGGCGAGGATGATGCGGATCCGTGTCGCATCCGACAGCAGCGAGAACACCTCGGCCGCGAGGTCGACGTATTGACTGGATGCATCGAAGGTGCACGCCTGTGAATCTTCACCCATACGCAGATACTAGGTCAGTTTGTCCGTGTCGTGGAAGGCAGATCGCGTCCGAGAGGACGGCGGTTGTGGTCAGGAGAGGGCGTTGACCATCGTCTGGAAGAACAAGTCCTGATCGATCGCCTCGATGACGCGTGCGTTCGGCTCGCGGCCCGAGCGACGCACGGCGTCGACGAGCATGTATCCCTGGGTGAGGCCCGGGTTCGTCTCGACGTCGACGAAGTAGTCGGACGCTTTCGTGATGATCGACGGTTCGACCGCGATCGCGGCGGCGATCGAGTCGGGATGAGTGCTGCCGGGCACCCCATGCGTCTTCTCGACGTATTCGACGCTCGCCCGGTTCGCGCGGGTGAAGAAACGCGACTGCGGGGTGTCGAGCTCCTCGATGATCCGCAGCTGATCGGGGCTGAACCGCCCGTGCGACATCACGAGGTCCCACGGCACGATCGTCGTGGGGAACCCGGCCGCAAGCACGATCTTCGCCGCTTCGGGGTCATGCCAGAAGTTCGCCTCGGCCGCCGCGGTGATGTTGCCGAGCGCATTGTTCGTGCCGCCCATGACGTAGAGGTGCTTCACCTTGCCGGCGATCGAGCGGTCGGCGGCCACAGCACAGGCGAGGTTCGTCAGCGGCGCCTGAGCGATGATCGTCAGCTCGCCGGGGTTGTCGTTGATCAGACGGATGAGCGCAGACACGGCGTTCTCGGTCTCAGGCCGCTGCGCCGCCTTGGGAAAGTTCGCGCCGCCGAATCCATCCACCCCGTGCACGTACGACGAGTCGTCGAAGGGAGCGATGAGCGGCAGCCGGCACCCCTCGTACACCGGCACCTGGCCGCCGAAGCCGGCCACCTCGATCGTGTACAGGGCGTTCTCGACCATCTGATCGAAGTCGACGTTGCCGTAGTTGACGGTCACCGCCTCGACGCGCGTGTTCGGATGCCGCAGCCCGATCATGAGCGCGAACGCGTCGTCTTGCGCGGTGTCGGTGTCGTGGATCAGGCGGAGGGTCATGGCGAGGCCTTTCGGATCGCGTCCGACTGTAGAGGCGCCATGTTTCGAGCGTGTGCCGAGTCCTTCTTGGGGAGCTACGCCGCGGGCGCCTCTCGCGACGCGTCCCACCACTCCAGAACGCGGGTGCCGATGAGGGTCAGCCACGGGGAGGGCTCGCCCTCGGGAACGTCCATGTGGAACCAGACCCGACCCGCGAGGCGACGGGACTGGATCCACGTGCCGTCGGGCTGACGCTGCTCACGCACGAGGTCGATCGCCTCGGCCAGGCGCGGGTCCGGGGCGGTGCCCTCGTACGCGGCGGCATCGCGGAAGTAGTCCAGAGCGGCGAGAGCGCTGTAGACGTGCCGGTTCGGGTAGATGAAGTGCGTCACGAACGGGTCGACGAGCTCACCTGTCGATGCGCGATACATCAGCCGGCGGGAGAGCAGGTACTCCTCGCCCGTGCGGCGCACTTCGGTGAGCGACTCATCGCCGGTCAGCCGCTGGTAGGCGAGCAGACCGCGCAGCGCATTGAGCGTCGAGTGGAACGACGACCGCACCGAGTCGCCCTCCTCGGCCTCGCAGTTCCAGCCGCCGTCGTCGAGCCGGTGCTCGCGGAACCACGTGGCGAGATCGGTCATGTCGACGCCCAGCCAGGCGCCGGTCGCCAGCGTGAACGAGTTGATGCAGACATCGACCTCGCCGTTCCAGTAGGGCAGGTCCTCGTACTCCCATCGGCTGTTCCGCTCGAGCCTCGCGGCGGTGTCACCGAGGGCGTCGGCGGGAACGCCGAATTCGCGCAGATCCTTCAGCGTCCACGTCGTGGCGACCCACGGCTGGCCCGGCTGAGTCTGCTCCTCGCTGCCGAAGAAGCCCGCCGGAAAGTACGCGCCACCGGCCCACTGGCCGTCGTCGTCCTGCTTCGACAGCAGCAGCGCACCCCACCCCTCATGCGGCACGCGCGCCCGCGTCGCCTGCCACACCTCGGGTGGAGCGTGGGCGATGTCGCACTCCACCTGCCACCGAAGCGCCGGATCGGTGTCCAGCATCCACTCGAGCACACGTTGTTCGACGACCATGGCTCGCACAGTAGACCTCGGCGCCGACACGGGGAAGACCTCAGACGGTGCGCCCGTCGGAGATCGCGGTGAAGATGGATGACATGCCCAGTGCCCAGCGCCCCGGGCTCCGGATCGATGACCGCCTCACGATCCCGGAGTCCGAACTGACCTGGCGGTTCTCGCGATCGTCGGGTCCGGGCGGGCAGGGCGTCAACACCGCCGACTCCCGGGTCGAACTGCTGTGGGATGTCGCCGAATCGACCACGCTCTCCGAGCGACAGCGGGAACGGATGCTCGATCGGCTGCGCCATCGCCTGGTCGACGGCGTGCTGACGGTGACCGCATCCGAGCATCGTGCGCAGCTGCGCAACCGCGATGCCGCCCGCGACCGTCTGGCCGCGCTCGTCGCCGACGCCCTGAGACCGCCCGGCCCCGCTCGACGGGCGACGAAACCGAGCCGAGGAGCGAAGGAACGTCGACTCAAGGCCAAGAAGCAGCGCACCGACGTGAAACGGCTGCGCCGCCCGCCGTCGGACTGAGCAGGCCGGCGCGCGGTCGATCCGACCGGCGAATCGGAATGTCGCCCGCGCCCGGCGGGTTGGCACCCGTATGCGATCAATCGTCTACACCGGTACCGGAAGCTCCTCCGTCCTCACGCTCGCCGAGCGCGAGCCCGTCGCGCCCGGCGCGGGCGAGGTGCGCGTGCGCGTGACCGTCTCAGGCGTCAACCCCACGGACTGGAAGGCTCGCGCCGGCAGCGCGGCGCCGCTCGGATTCGACGAGGTCGTGCCCAATCAAGACGGGGCCGGCGTGATCGATGCGGTCGGCGACGGCGTCACCGACCTCGCCGTCGGCGACCGGGTATGGATCTACCTCGCCCAGCACGAGCGCCCGACCGGAACCGCGCAGGAGCACACGGTCGTACCGGCCTCGCGCGCAGTGAAGCTTCCCGATGGGATCGGCTTCGACGTGGCCGCGAGTCTCGGCGTTCCCGCGATGACGGCCCACCGCGCGCTCACCGTGCACGAGAACGGCCCGGCGCGCCTGTCGCCGAGCTCGCTCGAAGGGCGCGTCGTGCTCGTCGCCGGGGGAGCGGGGGCTGTCGGACACGCCGCCATCCAGCTCGCCGTGTGGGCAGGAGCCGAGGTCATCGCCACCGTCTCGAGCCACGAGAAGGCCGCGCTCGCCCGTGCAGCCGGCGCCCACCACACCGTGAACTACCGCGACGCCGACGCGGCCGACCAGATCAGCGCGCTCGCCCCCGCCGGCATCGATCACATCGTGGAGGTCTCGATCGCCGAGAACGCGGAGCTCGACGGTCAGGTCATCGCGAATCACGGCTCCATCGCCTACTACGCCGACAACGGCGGCGAGCAGGCCACCCTGCCGGTGCGACCGACCTTTGCGAAGAACGTGCGCACCCAGGGGCTTCTGCTCTACACCGTCGGCGAGGATGCGCTGCGCGCCGCCGCCGAGGACATCACCGCCGCACTATACGACGGGGCGCTGCCTGTCGGCGAAGAGGCGGGGCTGCCGTTGACGTGGTTCTCGCTGGAAGAGACGGCAGCCGCTCACGACGCCGTCGAGCAGGGCGCCGTCGGCAAGGTGCTGATCGAGGTCAGCGGCGAGGCCTGAATCGTTCTCTGTTCCGTAGCGCTTCTTCCACCCGATTCAAGCGAGAGCTCGTGGGCCCGGCGATTTCAACAAGGGTTGTGCCTGCAAGGAGGTCTGAGTCGTCGACCAGATCGAGCAGCGCGTCGTTCATCGCCTGACGAAGTTCGGGGTCCTCGTCTTCCGGCCTGAATCGTGCCACTTTCGCGTGATCAGCGGCTCAGTGGCCTGGGATCGTTGATTTTCCGGGGGTGTTAGTGCGCGGCGGGGGCACTAACGACGTCGATTTAGACTCGGTCGGTGGGGTTGTTCGTGCGGAAGGTGCGTACCGCGTCGGGGGCGACGGCGGTGCAGATCGCGCGTAAGCATCGCGGGGTCCGCACGATCGTGGAGCACATCGGTTCCGCGCACGATGACGCCCAGCTGGCGGCACTGGTCCGTATCGCGAAGGAGCGGATCACGGCCGGGCAGCTCGCGTTCGATCTCGACGCGTTGACCCCGACCGCGCCGACCGGGGTCGCACCGATTGTGACGGGTTCCCGGTCGCGGGTGCTGTGGGATCTGCTGGAGGCCACCTACCAGGGTCCTCGGGTTCGCCGCCGCGGTCGATGATGACACGTTCATGAAGCTCGTCCTCGCCCGCGTGGTCGAGCCCACCTCGAAGGCGGACACGATCCGTGTCCTCGACGATCTTGGTGTTCCGGCGCCGTCGCTACGGACGATCTGGCGGACCCTCGCTCGCTGCGTCGAGCAGGACTGGCGGGACAAGCTTGCCGCCGCGGCCTACGCCCATGCGACCTGCGGTGGGGCGTTGAAGCTGGTGCTCTACGACGTCACCACCCTCTACTTCGAGGCCGAGGACGAGGACGCGCTCCGGAAGGTGGGGATGAGCAAGGAACGGCGGGTGGACCCGCAGATCCTGGTCGGGATGCTCGTCACCGCCGGCGGGTTCCCGCTCGAGGTCCACGAGTTCACCGGGAACACCGCCGAGACCCTCACCCTGCTGCCGGTGCTGCGCACGTTCCAGGACCGCCACCAGGTCGATGACGTGGTCGTGGTCGCCGACGCCGGCATGTTGTCCGCGTCGAATCTGAACGCGCTCGAGGATGCCGGGTTCTCGTTCATCGTCGGGTCCCGGATCAGCAAGGCCCCCTACGACCTCGCCGACCACTTCGACAAGCACGGCGGGGTCCTCCACGACGGCGAGACCATGGAATCCAAGCGCGTCATGGGGACCGGGGCGAACGCCCGGGAGCGGCGGGTGGTCTACCACTACTCCTACAAGAGGGACCGGCGAGACAACTACACGCTGAACAAGCAGGTCGAGAAGGCGCAGAAGATCGCCGACGGCACCCGGCCGCTGCGCAAGGACCGGTTCGTGAAGCTGACCGGAACCCGCCCCAGCGTCGATCAGACGCTCGTGGACCGCGCCCGCCAGCTCGCCGGCTTGAAAGGCTACGTCAGCAACATTCCCGCTGCCCGCCTCACCGGGAACGAGGTCGTCGCGGCCTACCACGACCTGTTCCAGGTCGAACGGTCCTTCCGGATGGCGAAGACCGACTTACGCGCCAGGCCGATGTTCCATCACGAGGCCGATTCGATCCACGCGCACCTCACGATCGTGTTCACCGCCCTCGCGATCTCACGCCACCTGCAAGACACCACCGGGGTCACCATCCGCAAGATCATCCGCGCTCTGCGGCCCCTCCGCGACATCACCATCAGCATCGCCGGCAACGAGATCACCGCCACCACCCCACCCGGCCCCGACGCCCACGCCATCCTCACCGCCGCGGGGCACTAACTTGGCACGACTCAGGTCGAGCAGCGCGTCGTTCATCGCCTGACGAAGTTCGGGGTCCTCGTCTTCCGGGGCTCGAAAGTCGTCATACCCCGTCGCTGGGAGCACCACGAGCAGGTCGACCGCGCACATCGCCTGCGCGATGAGAGCGGCGGCACGTATGCGAACCTCCTCCTGGAGGCGAATGCGGCGCAGATGGTCCATCGCGGCCAGGTAGGCGAGGAAGTCGAGGGGGCCGCGTTCCGCGATGACTCGATCAGCGGGCGAGAGCTCGACGAGACGGTCCGCGGAGAGGCGAAGCTGCGCGAGATAGGTCGATGCGTCGGGCTCATCCGCGGCCGTGTCGACCAGCTCGAAAGGATCGGGAAGTACTTCGTACTCTGGATGCGACGCGGCAAAGTCTCCGATGAGCGTACTCTTGCCGATCGCGTGCGTCCCCGAGACGACGATCCGCATTCCCGGATCTTAGCCCGAGGTTCGGCGAGCACGCATGCGCGAGCTTGAGTGGGAGTGCGGAGCAAACGAACCCGCGGGTCAGCTTCAGGTCAGCTCCATGAGCCGTGCGTCCGACACGCGTCCGCCGACCTCGACCTGCTGACCCAGGTAGCGCGCGTGGGTGTAGACCCGCGATCCGAGACCCTGGGTGATGTCGAGGTCTCGACCGAGTTCCGCCGTCAGGCGGACGGCGGCCGCGCCGGTCGCCTCGTCTTCGCGGATGCCGAGGTCGGGTGCGAACATGCGGGAACGCACGGTGCCGGCCTCACGATCGATCCACGCCCAGACGTAATTGGCCCCGAAGGAATAGGCGTCGGGGTCGACGGCGGTCACTTCGGACGCCTCATCGAGCTGGGTGAAGGTGAACTCGGGGCACCACTGGGGCAGAGCGTTGACGAACACCCGATCGCCGTCGAAACGCACCCGGGCGCTGCCGGCGGGAACGTCGATCTCCTTGACGTCTTCATCCGTGCTCCGCAGCCATGCCGCGAGTCCGACGACGGGGTGCCCGGCGAAGCGCAACTGCCGCGACGGGGTGAAGATCCGCGCCGTGACCGTGCCGTCGTCGACGGCGTCGATGAAGATCGTCTCGCTGAAACCGAGGTCGGTGGCGATGTCCTGCTCGCGCTTCTTCGTCTGCGGTGACGCCCACACGATTCCCAGAGGATTGCCGTGCTCGCCGTCGTCATCGACGAACACGTTGACGACATTCACCATCAGACTCATCCCGCGATTCTTGCAGGGTCGAGAGCGTCGCGTGACGCGTTGACACCGACGCCTCTACCTTTGGTTCATGACAGGCGCACCCGACACCGCCGCTCCACTCGTCCTCGCTCACGACATCGCCGGTTCCGGCCCGTTGCTCGTGCTCATCCACGGCATCACCGAGAACCGCGCCGTGTGGGACCCCATCGATCTCACCGCCGACTTCGAGGTGCTCCGCGTCGATGTGCGCGGTCACGGCCGATCAGCCCTCCAGGCGCCGTTCGATCCACTCACCCTCGCGGCTGACGTGCACGCGACCGTCGAGGCCGTGCGCCCGGGCGCGGTGCCCATCGTGGTCGGACACTCGATGGGCGGCATCATCGCCACCGCGTACGGCTCCACGTATCCCACCCGCGGCGTCGTCAACATCGACCAGCCGCTCGCTCTCGGCGACATGCAGGAGCGTGTGAAGAAGATGGAACCGCTGCTGAGGAGCCCGCTGTTCCCGCTCCTCGTGAGCGGACTCTTCCGCTCGATGAAGGGACCCCTCCCGAAGGCGGAGAACAAGCGGCTCGCCCGGCTGCGCACCCCTCGGCGGGAGGTCGTGCTCGGCGTGTGGGCTCCGATGCTCACACAGACTCCCGAGGAACTGGCCGTCACCGTCGACGAAACCGTCGCGGTGCCGCCGAATGTGCCCTATCTCGTCATCGCCGGGCTCGACCCCGGGCCGGACTATGTCGCGTGGCTGCGCGAGCGCATCCCGAGCACCTCCTACGAGGTGTGGCAGGCGACGCACTACCCGCACCTCGCCGAACCCGAGCGCTTCGTCGCCCGCATGAGGGAGTTCGCCGCCGCGGCGGGGTGAGGGATCATACGCCCGTGGTTGCGTGGGAGACCCCGCGACGGGATGCTGGCGGGATGGAAACGCTCTGGATCGTCCTCGCCGTCATCGGAGCGGCCTGCTACGCCGGAGGAGTGATCGCGTACGCGCGATCGAACCCCGGCACGGTGATCCCGTGGTCGAAGCAGCCCGAGGGCGAGAAGCCGTGGATGGCGGTGCTGCGTGGCATCGGTATCGTGCTCGTGCTGCTTGGGGTCGTCATGTGGGCGATCACCCGTTCGGCGACGTGGGAAGGGCCAGGTCTCGGGTGGCTGGCCGGCCTGCTGATCGTCGCGTTCCTGCTGCCCGCAGCGATCGTGATCATGGTCGTCAACAGCCGGATCTCGCGCAACGAGAAGGAGCGGCACGGGCGACCGTAGGCTGGCGGAACCACCGCAAGGAGGAGGTCGCCATGAGCCGTGCCGTGATGTACGACGAGGTCGGAGCACCCCAGGTGCTCCACGTCAGTGAGGTGGCGGATGCCGCGCCCGGCCCGGGCCAGGTTGCGGTGCGCATTCGCGCCGCCGGCGTGAACCCCTACGACGCCAAGGTGCGCAGCGGCTTCATCACGCTGAAGACGGCCTTCCCGCGGCGCATCGGATCGGACCTCGCCGGCACGGTCGAAGCGGTCGGGGAGGGAGCGGCCTACGCCGACGGCACACCGATCGAGGTGGGAGACGAGGTGGCGGGCAGCGGTCCCGGAAGCATCGCGGAGCGGACGCTGGCGAAGTCATCCGCGCTCGCCCGGCGACCGGAGAATGTGCCGGTGGAAGTCGCCGGCTCGCTGTGGGTCGCGGGCCTCACGGCGGTGTCGTGCGTGACGACGGTTCCCGTCGGCCTCGACGACACGCTGCTCGTCGGGGGTGCCTCGGGTGCGGTGGGCACGGTCGTGTGTCAGCTCGCCGTTGCGGCCGGTGCGCGGGTGATCGGAACGGGATCCCGGGCCAACGCCGAGCTCATCCGCTCCCTCGGTGCGGAGCCCGTCGAGTACGGCGAAGGCGCCGGAGACCGGGTCGCCGCGCACGGCACGATCACGGCCGTGATCGACTGCCACGGGCGCGACGCGCTCGACATCGGCATCAGCCTCGGCGTGCCCACCGAACGGATGACCGCGATCGCGGCGTATGCGGCCCTCGATGAGCTGGGCGTGCCGAACGTCGAGCGCGCGGCCCGCACGTCGGAGAACTTCGCCATGCTGCTCGACCGCATCGCTTCGGGTGAGCTCGCGTTTCCGGTCGCGCAGACGTTCCCGCTCGACGACATCGTCGCCGCGTTCACGGCAGTGGAGTCGTCGCACGCGCCCGGAAAGATCGTCGTGATCCCCTGATGTCGCGACATCGCGCCCAGCGCAACCCCTCCGGCCGATTTGCCTCCGGCTGAGAGGCTGGCGAGGTTCGACGCACCCGCATCCCCGGAGGAGCCCATGGCCGACACCGCGATCTTCGACGTCGACGGAACCCTCGTCGACACCAACTATCAGCACGCACTCGCGTGGTACCGCGCGTTCCGGCGGTATGACATCACTCCCGCCGTGTGGCGCATCCATCGCGCGATCGGCATGGGCGGCGACAACCTCGTCACCGCCATCGCCGGTGAAGACGTCGAGAAGGCGCACGGCGACGAGCTTCGCGCGGCGTGGACCGAGGAGTTCGAGCCGATGCTGGATGAGATCCAGCCCTTCGAGGGGGCTCGTGCCCTGATCGACGAGGTCGCGTCCCGTGGCTTCCGCCTCGTGCTCGCCAGCTCCGGTCAGAAGGCGCACGTGGAGCACTTCCTCGACCTGCTCGGCGGGCGCGAGGTCGCCGACGCGTGGACGACATCCGACGACGTCGATGCGACCAAGCCCGAGCCGGACCTCGTCGGCGTCGCGCTGCAGAAGGTCGACGGCGCGTCCGGCGTGATGATCGGCGATTCGGTGTGGGATGCGGTCGCCGCCGGCAAGCTCGACGTACCCACGATCGCCGTGCGCACCGGCGGTTTCTCCGAAGCGGAACTCCGGGAGGCCGGTGCGTTCCGGGTGTACGAGTCGCTGGTCGAACTTCACGAGAACCTCGACGGCGGACCCCTCGCACGATCGACGCGCTGAGCGCGCGGTCAGGCGCTCGGGCGGGGCGGGTCGTCGGACTCCGGGTCGTTTCCAGGCGCCGCGGTGTCTTCGTCGTTCGACGGCGTGTGCGATCGGCGGATGGTCCCCGCCTCGACCACGGCGTGGATGAACTCCGCCCCGTGGGTGGCGACCGCGGAGATCACGAGCCCGGCCGCGGTGAAGGTGAGGCCCGACACGATGAAGACGCCGGCCCCGCGCATCCCGTCGACATCGTCGCTCATGCTCGCTGTCACGGTCGCGGTGAGAGCGACCACGGTGACGCCGATGCCACCGGCGAGCAGCGCTCGCGTGAAGATCCCGATGCGGGAGCGGGGCGCGGCGGTCACAGGGGCAGGCTAACCCGGCCCGATCCGCGCTGGGCCGGATCCGGGAACGAGAACGACGGGCGTCGCTGATGCAACCCCTTCACCGTCGCCGTGCAGCTGGTGACGATGGCCTCATGCGTGAACGAGAGAAGACCACCGGAATCCGTGCGCGCGACCGTGCGAGGACACGCCTGACAGGCGTGATCATGCTCCTGGCGGCTGTGGTCGCAGGCACCAGCGCGTGCAGCTTTTTCGTCGACGAGAACGAGTACCGCTCCTCGGCGGGCGACGGAGTCAACGTCGAGGGTCTGGGAGACGTGGCCGTGCGCAACGTCCTCGTCGTCGCCAACGACGACGGCACGCGGGGGAACCTCGTCGCCGCCGTCGTGAACAACAGCGACCAGGAGCGCTCGATGACGGTCTACGTCGGCGATCCCGTGCAGGACACCCTTCGCATCGATGTGGCGGCCGACAGCACCGTCAGCTACGGCGCGCGCGACAGCCTGGACGACCCGCCTCTCATCGACCCGCTGGACGCTGATCCCGGCGGAACCATCCCCGTGACGTTCGAAACCGACGTCGCTGAGGCCGTCACCGTGCAGGTGCCGGTGCTGGGGGGATGCCTGGAGCATCTGCGGCAGATCGAACCGAACGCGGAGGGTCCGGAAGAGTGCCCCTGGTACGTCGACGTCGAGCCGTAGAGGCACAGAGGCGCCGCATGCGAGGGATCAGTCTCGGTTCTGCCGGCGGAGCGTGAAGAGCTCGCCCTCCCGCACGATGCGCAGCACGGTCACCAGCAGCAGCCCGCCCAGAAGGTTCAGCACCAGCACCGGCAGGAACCACAGCAGCCAGTCGAGGTAGGTGATCTCGGCGCCGCTCAGGATCGCACCGAAGGCGAACAGCGAGTCCAGGATCGAGTGGAACAGCTGGAAGCCGGCCAGGATGAAGCCGCCGGCGACCGCTGCGACGATCTTGGCCGGTTCCGAGTCCGTCCCCTCCTGCATGCGGGTCATCAGTGTGATGACCGCACCGCCGAGCACGGACAGCATCACGAAGCGCCAGTCGAGGGGAGCATCCAGGAAGTGGTGCGCCGTTTCCTCCAGCACCGTGTGCCACTCGGGGAAGGCGAGCACGATGATCGCCATGACGAGCCAGCCGCCGGCGAGGTTCGCGAGCAGGGTGCCGCTCCACAGTCGCAGCAACTGGCCGATCGTTCCTTCGCGGGCGATGAGGGCTGCGATCGGCATGAGGAAGTTCTCGGTGAACAGCTCGCTGTGCGCCATGAGCAGGGCGATGAGGCCGATGCTGAACGCGAGACCCGCGAGCAGCTGGTCGTCCGTTGCGTAGAGGACGCCGATGTAGGCCAGCACGCCCACGCCGACTTCGATGCCGCCGAGGAACCCGGTGACGGTCGTGGCGCGAAAGGTGCGGTGGAGTCGCTCCGCGCCCTCGCCGACGACGTCTTCGAACTCCAGCTCGAGCTCCTCCTCGACGGGACCCTCGTTGTCGCCGTCTCGCCGGCGTTCGTCGGCGCGCCGCTCGTGATCGTCTCGCATGCGTCCATCCTGGCCGGGCGCGGCCGAGCATGTGGGGACTTGACCACAGGACGCCCCCGTGCGAGCGGGCGTCGGGCGAGTGCGGAGCGGAAGGTGGATCGGGCGGTCACCAGCGTCTAGCGTGAGGGGAACGACGTCGACGACCGACGGAGCGGGCGTCGACGCTGGAGGAGACGCATGGCCGCACGACGGCGCAACACGGTGGCACGCCATGGGGAGCTGTCCTCGCCGCGGCCCTCCCGGAGCATGCTCACCATCGTCGGAGTGCTCGTGGCGATCGTCGCCGTCTCCGGCTTGTCGGTCTCGGCCTTCGCGCTGTGGGACTCCACGGCCACGCTGCAGCGAACCGCCGTCACCCTGGAACGCGACGCCCCGCTTCCCCCGACGATCGGCGAGATCGAAGGGGGTGTGAACCTTCTGCTCGTCGGCACCGACTCCTGCGAGGGCCAGGACCTTCGGCTGTTCCCGCGATGCGGGATCGACGACGACGGGCTCGAACGCAACGACGTCACGATGCTCGTCAATATCAGCGACGAACCGCGACGCGTCACGGTCGTGTCATTCCCGCGCGACATGCTCGTCGAGATCCCGTCGTGTCCCGCCGACGACGGCGGGCGCTACTCCGCGATGACGCAGATGCCGATCAACGCCTCCTACGGCTACGGCGGGCTGGCCTGCACCGCGCTCACCGTGTCGAATCTCGCCGGCATGAACATCGACTTCGCCGGCGCGATCCGGTGGACCGGCGTGATCCACATGTCCGACGCCCTCGGCGGGGTCGAGGTCTGCGTCGCCGGCGACATCAGCGACCGTCACACCGGCCTGCAGCTCACCGCCGGAACGCACACGCTGCAGGGTGAGCAGGCGCTGCAGTTCCTGCGCATCCGTCACGGAATCGGCGACGGGTCCGACCTCGCCCGCATCTCGAATCAGCAGCAGTTCATGTCATCGCTCATGCGCAAGCTGCAGGACGACGACACCCTGCGCGATCCCACGACCCTGTTCAGCCTCGCGACCACCGCGATGCAACAGATCAACAGCGGGCAACTCGTGCTGGATGAGGGCCTCGCAGACCCGACGCGAATGGTGCAGATCGCGATGGCGCTGAAAGACGTGCCGATGGACGACATCGTCTTCGTGCAGTACCCCACCAGCTACGCGCCGAGCGGGAACCCCGACAACAACCTCGTGCTGCCCCTCACCGAGACGGCCGAGGCCGTCTTCGCGGCCATCCGGGCGAACGAGCCGATCGAGCTCACCGGCGAGGCATCCCAGGGTGACGGCGTCGTCGTGCAGGGAGAGGATGCCACCGGCACGACGTCGCCCGAACCCACGCCCGACCCGTCGACGTCAGCGACCGGCGGGTCCGCTCCCGGCCCGACCGAGACGGCTGTGGCACTGCCGTCGACGGTCGCGGGAACGACGGCGGAGCAGGTCACCTGCACGGTGCCAGAGGGGTGACCGGGTGGGACGAACGGCGATCCGCCACGCGATCGAATCGCGCGTCGTCTCTGCGACGGCAGCGTTAAGAACGGCGATTCTGGCGACGGGCATAAGAAACCGCTCTCAAACTGTTACAACTTCTGTCAAGGGCATGTCTTGCGAAGGCGGCATGGTGCACAGTAAGGGAACCGCATAACAAAGGGGGTCTCTATGACGACAGAAGAAAGCACCCACGTGCCCGAGGTCACGGTGGAGAGCGAAGACACGTCTTTCGGTCGTTGGCTGCACGTCATCAACCACGGGGCCGCCACCTGAGCGACTTCTCGCTCCTGTGCGAAGAACCCTCCTGTCCGACATCTTCGGATCGGAGGGTTCTTCACGTTCTCATCAGTCCCGCGGCCACTCCACAAGGGCGATGCTCTGCTTGGTGTCGGCGCACTTCACCCAGCCGTCTCCGAAGAGGTAGGTCAGACCGTACCCCTCGTCGTCCGTCGCGACGGCGGTGTCCGCGCTCTCTGTGACGATCACGCCACGGGCGTCCTGTTCGCTGTGCCACCCTGAGGCGACGAGTTCCCCCTGAGCGGTGCCCGACTGCTCGCTCGTGATGGGAGCCCATCCGAACAGCTGCACATGGTCGCTCGCGATGGTGAAGTCGCCCCACAGGCACTGCACGCCGTCGGCGAGTTCGATGCCCGCGACACGGAAGACGTCCTCCTCGACCGACCATCCCTCCGCTTCGAATTCCGCGATCAGCGACGCGGGGATGATCCCCTCGCACGTCGGTGTCTCCGCCGAGACGGGCTCGGCCGAGTCCTCCGACGGTTCGGCGGTCGCCGTCGGCTCCGGAGAGGTCGCGTTCGGTGACGGAAGCGCATCTTCGGTGACGACGGTCTCGGGGGTCGTACTGCAGGCCGCGAGCGTCAGCGATGCGACGGTCACAGCGACGAGCAGGCCGGCGCGGGCGCGGGGCAGAGGCATCAGGGGGTCTCCGGAAGGCGGTCGTGGATGAGGTCGAGGAACGGGCGGTGCAGGCGGCCGTTGGTGGCCAGCGACGACAGGGCGTCGAGGTCGTCGCCGCCGTCGATGTCGGTGAACTCGCCCCCGGCCTCGCGCACGATCGGGATGAGGGCGGCGATGTCGTACCGCTTCACGTCGAACTCGGCC
This sequence comes from Microbacterium sp. MTN4-26, assembly GCF_042846595.1. Lineage (NCBI taxonomy): Bacteria > Bacillati > Actinomycetota > Actinomycetes > Micrococcales > Microbacteriaceae > Microbacterium > Microbacterium sp. MTN4-26. The sequence continues at coordinate 13,346 of NZ_BTGO01000026.1, read as the reverse complement.
ACGAATTCCAGCCGTCCCTCCGCGAGGAGCATGTAGGGCCACGCATCGCCGTAACCACGGTCTCGCCAGGCGGCGCTCGTCACCCGCTCGAGGGCATCGAGACGACCATAGTCACGCCATTGACCGATCGACTGGAAGCTGACGCTTGCTTCCGACACGTCCGAGACATCCGACACCCGGATGCGGCGGTCGCCGGCGGGGGAGTTCGTCCACGCGCCGTGCCCGGTCGCGCCCCACCAGCGCCGCCCGAGCGCGGGCTGGGCGACGACGCCCACGGTGGGTACGCCGTCGACTGCGAGCGCGATGAGGGTCGCCCACATCGGGATGCCCTTGAGGTAGTTCGCGGTGCCGTCGATCGGGTCGATGATCCACTGGCGCGTGCTGTCGCCGGTGACGCCGAACTCTTCGCCGTAGACGCCGTCATCCGGGCGCTCGGCGGCGAGGATCCCGCGGATCGCACGCTCGGTCGCCAGGTCGGCTTCGGTCACATGCGAGTGATCCGGCTTCAGCTGCACGTCGAGATCGGCCGCGTCGAATCGTGCCATGGTGACCGCGTCGGCCGCGTCCGCGATGCGCAGCGCGAGCTCCAGGTCGGCGGGCTCGGCGCGCGCGGGCGATGACGACATGTCGGGGGAAGGCACGATCTCAAGGATAAGCGGCCGATACCTTCCTCGATTTCAGATGTGAGGATCGTGATGGTAACGTTGACCCTCGGTTCGCCCAGGAATATCCGGCGAATCGATTCCGCGCCTCTAGCTCAATCGGCAGAGCAACTGACTCTTAATCAGTGGGTTCAGGGTTCAAGTCCCTGGGGGCGCACCACCTCCTCGAAGCCCCGGACGATGCCACCGCATCCCGGGGCTTCGTCGTTCCGTCGGCCGGTTTACGCGGTTGACGGCTCGACGAGAAACCCCGCAATGCACGATAAACACCGCGATGCGCGATGTTTCGCGGCAATCGGGGTTTCTCGAGGCAAGACCGGCGTCGAGGGATGCGCGGTGCTTGACCTGAATGAGGTCTCATGTTTAGGTGTTCCCGGGACCTGAATGAGCTTTCAGGTCATGCACCCTTCTCAATGGCGAAAGGCACGCACATGCGGAGTACGAAGAAGTTCCTCCTGGGGTCCGCGGTCGCCGCGGGCGCCCTCGTCCTGGGGGCCTGCGCACCGCAGGCCGGAACCGAGGGCGGCGACGCCTCGGGTGACGACGGCGCCGCGAGCGAGGTCACCGTCGGCATCGTCACCAGCGAAACCGGTGCTCTCGCCGGCTACGGCGAACAGTACCTCGACGGTTTCAAGGCCGGCCTCGACTGGGCCACCGACGGCAAGATGGAAGTCGACGGCACGGCCATCAACGTGGAGTACCGCGACGACGGCGGCGACCCCGACAAGGCCGTCACCGCGGTGAAGGAGCTCATCGGGTCGGGCGTGAACATCCTCGCCGGAACCGTCTCCTCCGGTGTCGCCCTCGCCGTGGCAGAGCAGGCCGAGCAGAACCAGGTCCTCTACATCTCCGGGCCTGCTGCCGCGGACGCGGTCACGGGCATCAACGACTACACGTTCCGTTCGGGCCGGCAGAGCGCGCAGGACGTCGCGACGGCGGGAACCTTCCTCGACGACCTCGACGGCATGAAGGTCACCGTCTTCGCGCAGGACACCGCCTTCGGGCAGGGCAACGAAGCGGCCGTCGCCGCCATCCTCGGCGCCCAGGGGGCCGAGGTCGACTCGGTGCTCGTGGCCGAGGACATCACCGAGTTCACGCCCTTCGCGCAGCAGGTGCTCGCCGGCGACCCCGACCTCGTGTTCGTCGCGTGGGCCGGTGCCACCAGCGGGGCGATGTGGCAGGCGATGAGCCAGCAGGGCGTCCTCGAGGAGATCCCGGTCGTGACCGGCCTCGGCGATGCGGCCACCTTCGGCGCGTACGGCGAGGCATCCGAGCAGATCAACTTCCTCAACCACTACTTCCCGGGTGGACCCGACAACGACGTCAACGCGGCGATGGTGGAGTACATCGAGGCGGAGGGCGGCACGCCCGACCTGTTCAGCCCCGACGGCTTCAACGCGGCCGTCATGATCGTCCAGGCCATCGCCGAGGGCGGCGGCGAGGTCGACGGCATGATCGACGCTCTGGAAGGCTTCACCTTCGAAGGCCCCAAGGGCACCATGACGGTGCGCGAAAGCGACCACGCCCTCCTCCAGGAGATGTACCAGGTGCGCCTGCTCGCCGACGGCGACGCCTTCGTGCCCGAGCTCATCGAGACGGTTGACGCCGACGCCGTCGCACCCGCCGAAGCAGAGTAAGGCGAGGCAGCAGCGACGATGAACGCACCCGTCCCGCCCGTGGAGTCCGCCATCCGCGTCGAGAACCTCGGTCTGCAGATCGGGGGAGCGACGATCCTCAAAGACGTCGCGCTCGATGTCGCCGCCGGATCGTTCGTGGGGGTCATCGGCCCCAACGGCGCCGGCAAGACCACGCTCTTCAACGTGATCTCCGGACTCGTCAAGCCCACCGCAGGCCGCGTGCTCATGCACGGGAAGGACATCACCTCGATGTCCGTGCCGGCCCGGGCTCGGGCGGGACTGGGGCGCACCTTCCAGACCTTGAGCCTGTTTCCGCAGCTGAGCGTGCTCGAGAACGTCCGGCTGGCAGCGCAAGCAGCGCGAGGCGGGTCGGGCTCGCTCCTGCACTTCCCACGACGAGCCGATCGCGCCGTCGAGATCGCGCACGAGAAGCTGCGCACCGTCGGCCTTGACCACAAGGCCGCCGCCCTCGCCGGTGACATCTCGCACGGCGACAAGCGCAAGCTCGAGATCGCGGTGATCCTCGCCACCCAGGCCGACATCGTGCTTCTCGACGAACCGATGGCCGGTGTCGCCTCCGGCGACGTCGCCGGGCTCGTGGACAACATCCGCACGATGCAGGCCGACAAGGGCTGCACGGTGCTGATGGTCGAACATCACCTCGAGGTGCTGCTCGGCCTCGTCGAGAAGGTGGCCGTCATGTATTTCGGCAGCATCATCGCCTACGACACGCCGCAGAAGGTCATGGCGGACCCCGTCGTGCAGCAGGCGTACCTGGGGAGCGCCGCATGAGCGCCGCACCCATCCTCACCGTCGCACACCTGCGGTGCTCAATCGCGGGGCAGCAGGTCGTCGAAGACGTCTCCTTCGAGTTGCCCGCCACCGGCATCACCGCCGTCCTGGGCCGCAATGGCGCCGGCAAGACCTCCACGCTGCGCGGCATCCTCGGCCTCATCCAGCGACGCGGCACCGTCACCCTGGCCGGTACGCGCATCGACACGATGCCCACCCACAAGATCGTCCAGCGGGGAGTGGGCTACGTGCCGGAGGACCGCGAGGTGTTCGCCAAGCTCTCCGTCGCCGAGAACCTCGCGCTCGCGGAGCGGCAGAAGAACCCGCGCCGCGAGTTCGTCGCCGAGCTCTTCCCCGACCTCGTCGAACGCCGCGATCAGCCGGCCGGCACGCTCTCGGGCGGACAGCAGCAGATGGTATCGGTCGCACGCGCCCTCATCAACGACAACGCCCTCCTCCTCGTGGACGAGCCCACCAAGGGGCTTGCACCGCGGATCGTCGACGAAGTCGCGGAGGCGCTGCACGAAGCGGCGAAGGTCGTGCCGATCCTGCTGGTCGAGCAGAACCTCGAGGTTGTTCGACGACTCGCCGACTCCGCCGTCGTGATCGGCGCCGGACGCGTCGTGCACACCGGATCGGCCGCCGAGATCCTCGACGACGACGAGCTGACCAAGCGCCTGCTGGGTGTGCACGCGGAGGCCCACGCATGAGCACCCTCGTCCTCACCCTCGTCACCGGCGTCGGACTCGGCGCCCTCTACTTCCTCGTCGCCAGCGGTCTGAGCCTCATCTACGGCCTCATGCACGTGCTGAACTTCGCACACGGGGCATTCCTCACCCTCAGCGCCTTCATGGGGTGGTTCGTTGCGCAGGCGCTCGGCACCGCCTCGTGGGGATCCTTCCTGCTGTCGATCGTCGTCGGCGCGGTCGTCGGTGCCGTGTTCGCGACCCTCACCGAGCTGTTGCTCATCCGCCCGCTCTACGAGAGGCACATCGAACAGGTGCTCGTCACCGTCGGCCTCTCGCTGGCCGCTGTGGCCCTGTTCGAGGGCATGTGGGGCACCGATGCGATCACCATCGCCGGACCGCCGTGGCTGACCCAGACCACCGAGATCCTCGGCGCGCGCATCCCCAACAAGTACTGGGTGCTCATCGTCGCGGCGGGGCTGGTGCTTCTCGCGCTGGTGCTGTTCCTGCAGAAGACCCGGTACGGCATGGTCATCCGCGCCGGCGTCGAGAACCGCGCCATGGTCACCGCCCTCGGCATCGACGTGCGCCGCTCGTTCACTCTCGTGTTCGCCATCGGCGGGGCCGCCGCCGGTATCGGCGGGGTGATGGCGATGCACTACACGAACTACGTCTCGGCCCACATGGGCGCGACGCTGCTGATCTTCGCGTTCATCGTCACCGTGGTCGGCGGCCTCGGCTCGCTCACCGGTGCGGCCATCGCATCGGTGCTCGTGGCGGTGCTGCAGCAGGTGGCCAACACCTACCTCAACGGCACAGGGGACTTCATCGTCGTGATCCTGCTGGCCGCGGTGCTGCTGCTGCGACCGACCGGACTCATGGGGAGGAGGGCCTGACATGTCACGCTCCACGAAGAGCCTGCGCCGGTTCATCCCCCTCGTCATCGGCGTCGTCCTGGTGGCCTTCATGGCCGTCCTGCCGATGCTCAATCTGTCGCTGCCGGGCATCCTGCCCACCCCCACCTACATGCCGGGCACGCTCGCACTGCTGTCGCTGTGCATGGTGTTCGCCGCCCTGGCCCTCTCGTACAACCTGCTCCTCGGCACATCCGGGATGCTGTCCTTCGGCCACGCGCTCTACTTCGGCGCCGGCGCGTACGGCCTCGGCATCGCCCTCGAACACCTCGGTGTGCCGCTGTGGCCGGGGGTGTTCATCGCGCTCATCGGCGGCATGGTGATCGCGCTGGCCACCGGTGCGGTGTCGATGCGGGTCTCCGGCATTCCGTTCGCCATGGTGACCCTCGCCTTCGCGCAGGCGGGCTCGGTGCTCGTGCGCCGCAACTCCGACATCACCGGTGGTGAAGAAGGCCTCGGGCTGAACACCGACCTGGTGCCCGATGCGCTGGTCGGCGTCGTCAACACCCGCAACCTCTACTGGCTGACCCTCGCGATCCTCGTGGTCGTCTACCTCGTCGCGTTGTGGGTCGACAAGAGTCGTCTCGGACACCTCGCCCGTGCGACCCGCGAGAACGAGCAGCGCGTTCGGGTGCTGGGGCTGTCGCCCTTCACGGTGCGCTTGACCGTCTTCGTCATCGCCGCGGTGCTGGCGAGCCTCGCGGGCATCGCCTACATGCTGCTGCAGTCCGGCACCGTGCCCCGCGCCGTCTCGGCCGACCTCACCATCACGATCCTCGTCATGGTCGTCCTCGGCGGCCTCGGGTTCCGATGGGGTGCCATTGTGGGGGGTGTGCTCTACACGCTCCTCGACCAGCGGCTCACCGTGCTCGCGGGATCCGAGGCGATCACCGGTCTCCCGGACGTCCTCCGCATCCCGCTGTCGGAGCCGCTGTTCCTCCTCGGTGCTCTCTTCATCCTCGTGGTGATGTTCCTTCCGGGTGGCATCGCCGGCACCGTCGACAAGCTGTTCCGTCGACGGCGGCGGTCCGGTCGCGACGAGAGCCCGCTGGAGGAGATCGACGATGCGGCCGCGCAGGCCGAGAACCCCGTCGAGGTGCGCGCATGAGCACGGCGTCGCCGATCGAGTCCGCCGGCGTCCACACGGTCGGGCGCTGGGTGACCGATCGCGCCGCGCAGTCGCCGCACGCGATCGCCATCGACGACCGCGGCGTGACGATCGACTATGCCACGCTTGCGGGCCGGGCCTCCGCGCTGGCCGCGTCGCTGCGCCGCGCCGGGTACGGACCGGGGAATCGCATCGCGACGATCTCGGGCAACTCCGCCGATCACGTCGTGGCGTTCTTCGGATGCGCGTTGGCCGGTGTCGCGTTCGTGCCGCTGTCGTGGCGGCTCACCCCGGGCGAGGTCGGCGGGCTCCTGCGTCGCAGCGACCCCGATCTGCTCCTCGTCGACGACGAGTACGTCGTCCTGGCCGACGAAGCGCTCCGCACCGTCGCAGAGGCGCCCGCCATGGTCTTGCTCGGTGCCGGTGCGGTCGAGACGCACCTGCCTCGAGCCGGGAGGCCCGGCGCGGAACGCGCGGTCCGCGACGATGATCCGCTCCTGGTGATCTTCACGTCCGGTTCGGAGGCGGCGCCCAAGGGGGTCGTACTCACCCACACCAACTGCTTCTGGAACAACATGGCGCTTGCCGGTGCCCTGCCGCTGACGAGCAGCGACGTCGTGCTGGCGATGCTGCCGCAGTTCCATGTCGCCGCGTGGAACTGCCAGCCGTTGCTGGCCTGGTGGGTCGGGGCGACGGTCGTGCTCGAGCGTGCATTCCAGCCTGCCCGCGCGCTTCAGCTCCTGTCTCAGCGGCGCGTCACAGCCATGATGGGGGTGCCCACCCAGTATGCGATGCTCGCCTCGGATCCCGGCTGGCACGACGTCGACCTGAGTGCACTCACGCTGGCACTGGTCGGCGGCGCGACCGTCCCTCGCGCGGTGCGCGAGAGCTGGGCCGCGCGCGGCGTCGCCCTCACGCAGGGATACGGGCTCACGGAGGCGGGGCCGAATGTGCTGCACCTGTCCGAGACCGACGCGCGCGCGCATCCTGGTGCGGTCGGGCGGCCCTATCCGCACGTGGACGTGCGCGTCGTCGACCGCGAGACAGGTCTCGAACTGGCCGGCGCCGGGACGGGGGAGCTGTGGGTACGCGGCCCCAGCGTCTTCGCGGGGTATCTCTTCGACGACGACGCGACGGCCCGAGCGCGTGCTGGGGAGTGGTTGCGCAGTGGCGATATCGTCCACCGCGACGACGACGGTGTGCACACCATCGTCGACCGCCTGAAGGACATCTACATCTCCGGCGGTGAGAACGTCGCACCAGCCGAGGTCGAGCGCGCCCTGGTTCTGCATCCGCTCATCGCCGCCGCGGCCGTCGTCGGCGTCCCCGACCCGGTCTGGGGTGAACGCGGCGTGGCGTTCTGCGTCGTCCGACGCGGTGCGACGCTGTCGGCCGATGAGGTGCTCGCCCATGCGAAGACCCACCTCGCCGGTTTCAAGGTGCCGGTCGCCGTGGCCTTCGTCGACGCGCTGCCGACGTCGGCGATAGACAAGATCGCCCGCGCGCGGCTGCGTGAGCGGGCCGTGCGCGTGGTGGAGGGGGTGTCGCGTGAGCACACCCGCTGACGTCGAGCCGGACGCGCCCGCCGTGTCGAAGGCGACAGGGCGCCCACTCACCAAACGCGGCGAGGCGACCCGCCGACGCGTCCTCGAGGCCGCCGAGCAGGTCTTCGCCGAGCAGGGGTACCACGAGGCGTCCATCGTCAAGATCACCGAGCGCGCCGGCATCGGGCTCGGCACCTTCTACCTCTACTTCGACAGCAAGCAGGCCGTCTTCGAGGCTCTGGTGATCGACCTGAATCGCCGCGTGCGCCACTCGATGAGCGAGGCGATGGCCAGCGCATCCAGTCGCCTCGAGGCCGAACGTGCCGGATTCGCGGGCTTCTTCCGTTTCACCGCCGCACACCCCGCCCTCTACCGCGTGGTGCGCGAAGCCGAATTCGTCTCACCCGACACGCTGCACCTGCACTACACCCGCATCGTCGACGGCTACGAAGAGGGCCTTCGGGCGGCGCAACAGGTCGGCGACGTCGACCGCCGCCTCGATCCCACCGTGACGGCCTGGGCGCTGATGGGCATGGGCGAACTCATCGGGATGCGGTTCCTGCTGTGGGAGCGCGACGCCGACGGCGTGCCGCCCGAAGAACTCGACGCGCATGTGTTCGACGCGATGATGCGCTTCATCGACAACGCCCTCGCCCCCCGAGGCCGAACGGAAGGAACGACGGATGCCTGAACAGACCCTGGCGGGAAAGCGGGCCCTGGTCACCGGTGGCGCGAGCGGGATCGGCCTGGCTTGTGCAGAGGCCTTCGCCGCCCGTGGCGCGGAGGTGACGGTCGCCGACCTCAACGGCGATGCTGCGGCCGAGGTCGCCGAGCGCCTCGGCGGGAGCTCGTGGGCGGTCGATCTGTCCGACACCACCGCTCTTGACGATCTGCGATCGGACGTCGACATCCTCGTCAACAACGCCGGCATCCAACGCGTCGCACCGATCACCGAGGTGGTACCCGACGACTTCCGGCTGTTGCTGCGCCTCATGCTCGAGGCGCCGTTCCTGCTCGTGCGTGCCGCGCTGCCGCACATGTACGAGCAGGGCTGGGGCCGGATCATCAACGTCTCCAGTGCTCACGGCCTGCGCGCCAGCGCCTACAAGTCCGCCTACGTGTCGGCCAAGCACGGCCTGGAGGGATTGTCGAAGGTCACGGCGCTCGAGGGCGCCGCGCACGGGGTGACGAGCAACTGCATCAATCCCGCCTACGTGCGCACCCCGCTCGTGGAGAAGCAGATCGCCGACCAGGCCCGCATCCACGGAATCGAGGAGTCGGAGGTGGTCGAGAAGATCATGCTGACCGAGTCGGCCGTGAAGCGTCTCATCGAACCTGACGAGGTCGCCTCGCTGGCCGCGTGGCTCGCCGGGCCGGACGCGGGCATGGTCACCGGCGCGTCGTACACCATGGACGGTGGATGGACCGCCCGATGAGCGTGCAGACGCACCGCACCGTCGACGTCGCGGTGCCCGGCGGCTCGCTGCACGCCGCGGTATGGGAGCCGGCTGGTGCCACCGCCGAGACGCCGACGATCCTCGCCGTGCACGGGGTCACCTCGTCGCACCTCGCGTGGGCGTGGGTCGCTCAGCGTCTCGCCGACGTGCGCGTGATCGCGCCCGATCTGCGCGGACGCGGACGAAGCAACGACGTGGCAGGACCCGCCGGTCTCGCCGTGCACGCGGACGATCTGGAACTGCTGCTCGACGCCGTCGGGGTGTCGCGGGCGATCGTCGCGGGCCATTCCATGGGCGGTTTCGTCTCGATCGTCTTCGCCCACCGGCATCCGGAGCGCGTGTCGCGCCTGGTGCTCGTCGACGGCGGGCTGCCGCTCGCCGTTCCGACCGGGATGGATCCGGATGAGACGATGACGGCCGTGCTCGGCCCCACCGCCGCCCGACTGTCGATGCGGTTCGACGACGAAGCCGCGTACCTGGCGTTCTGGCGCGAGCATCCCGCCTTCGCCGGCGCCTGGGAGCCGCGGTTGGACGACTATTTCGCATACGACCTCGTTCCGGCCGCCGACGGGGGGCACCGTCCGGCCACGGGATACGCCGTCACGCGTGACGACACCGCGGACATGACCACCGGCACGACCCTCCCCGACGCGCTGCGTTCGCTGTCGCATCCGACGACGCTCGTCACCGTGCCGCGGGGGCTGCAGAACGAGGAGCCAGGGCTCTACCCGGCGGCGCATCTCGACGCGGTGCTCCGTGCGCATCCGGGAATCGATCATCGCCGCGTGGACGGATTCAACCACTACACGATCGTCATGTCACATGACGGCGCTGACGTCGTCGCGCGCATCCTCCGGTCCCACCTCGCCCTCGTCTGACCCCTCTCGCGAGGCCCGGAGGTGGCGATAAACCAGGTCGGGCGCGAGACGCACCGCAATGCGTGGTTTCTCGCGGCGGAAGTGGTTTCTCGATGGACAGGATGCGCGGGGGCGCGTGCGGGGGTCAGCGGCGGGCGGCGGCGATGCGCGACGTGAGCTGGTGCGCGTGGGAGAGCAGAGTGCGGCCGAGGTCGGGGAGCCGATCGGCCGAGAATCGGAACTCGACACCGGTGAGGCTCAGCGCCCACTGCGGGTGGCCCTCACGGTCGAAGACCGCCGCGCCCATGCCCCAGCTGCCCTCGACGATCAGCCCCGGATTCACGGCGTAGCCGCGCGCGGTCGTCTCCTGCAGTCTCGCGCGCATGCGGTCGGGGGAGTGGGTCGGTCCCCACGACGCCTCGATCTCGGGGTGTCGAGCCAGGTATGCGTCCACATCGTGGTGCGGCAGGAATGCGAGGATGGCGATCCCCGCCGACGCGACCCCCAGGGGGAAACGCACGCCCTCCGACAGCACGAACGAGCGGATGGGGAAGCTGCCTTCCTCTCGCAGCAGGCACACCGTCTCGTCGCCTCGGCGCACCGACAGGAACGCGCTCTCCTCGGTGCGCACCGCGAGCGATCGAACCACGTCGCGCCCGACGGCGGTGATGTCGTAGCGGGATGCGGCGACCGAGCCCATGAGGTAGAGCTCGGGGCCCGGCATCCATCTTCCGGTCTCCTCGTCGTGGTCGACGAGCCCCTCGTGGGCGAGGGCGGTGAGGAGCCGATGCGTGGTCGGTCGCGTCAGGCCGGCTCGACGGGCGAGGTCGCCGACCGCGGCGCCGTCGGCTCCGGCAGAGGTCACCAGGCGCAACAGCGCGGCAGCGCGCGCGATCGCCTGCGCGCCCGGTACGGTCGCCTGCGCGCGACGGGATGACGGGGTGTCCACGATGTGGACGGTACGCGCCATCGCATCCACATCGCAAGAGCCCGCTGGTGACGCGCGGATCACCGGGGGAGGATGGATGCGACGACGAAGGAGTGCGTGTGATCGACAAGACATATCCATCGGCGGCCGAGGCTGTCGCCGACATCCCCGACGGAGCATCGCTCGCGGTGGGGGGCTTCGGACTGTCCGGAAACCCCATCGCCCTCATCGAGGCGCTCCTGGCCCAGGGCACGAGCGACCTCAGCGTCGTGAGCAACAACTGCGGCGTCGACGACTGGGGCCTCGGCGTGCTGCTGCGTGCCAAGCGCATCCGCAAGATGACCTCGTCGTACGTCGGGGAGAACAAGGAGTTCGAACGGCAGTTCCTGTCGGGCGAGCTCGAGCTCGAGCTGACCCCGCAGGGCACGCTCGCGGAGAAGCTGCGCGCGGGCGGATCCGGCATCGCCGCGTTCTATACGCAGACCGGCGTCGGCACGCAGGTCGCCGATGGTGGACTCCCGCAGCGCTACGACGGCGCCGGCGGCATCGCCCTGGCGTCACCGGCGAAGGACGTGCGCAGCTTCACCGTGAACGGCTCGCAGAAGGACTTCGTGCTCGAGGAGGCGATCAGCACGGACTTCTCCCTCGTGCACGCGCTGCGCGGCGACCGTCACGGCAACCTCGTCTTCAACAAGGCCGCGCGCAACCTCAATCCGCTCGCCGCCATGGCCGGCCGCGTGTGCATCGCGCAGGTCGAGGAGCTGGTCGAGCCCGGCGCCATCGATCCCGATGCGGTGCACCTTCCCGGCGTCTTCGTGCATCGCCTCGTCGAGGTCGGCACGGATATCGAGAAGCGCATCGAGCGGCGCACGGTCCGCACGGAACAGGAGGTGTGAGATGGCCCTCACCCGTATCGAGATGGCGGCCCGCGCCGCTCAGGAACTCGCCGATGGCTCGTATGTGAACCTCGGCATCGGTCTGCCGACCCTGGTGCCCAACCATGTGTCGGACGGGGTCACGGTCGTGCTCCAGTCCGAGAACGGCATCCTCGGGGTGGGGCCCTATCCGACCGAAGCCGCTGTCGACCCCGACCTCATCAATGCCGGTAAGGAGACCGTCACGACTCTGCCGGGTACCGCCTTCTTCGACTCGGCGACGAGCTTCGGAATGATCCGCGGCGGAAAGATCGACGCCGCGATCCTGGGCGCGATGCAGGTCTCGGGAACGGGGGATCTGGCGAACTGGATGATCCCCGGCAAGATGGTCAAGGGCCCCGGCGGAGCGATGGACCTCGTGCACGGTGCCGGAAAGGTGATCGTGCTGATGGAACACGTCGCCAAAGACGGGTCCGCCAAGATCGTCGACGAGTGCTCGCTGCCCCTCACCGGGCGCGGGGTCGTCGACCGCATCATCACCGACCTCGCCGTGATCGACGTCACCGACGACGGGCTCCTTCTGATCGAAGTCGCCCCGGGGGTCGAGGTCGCCGACGTCGTCGCGGCCACCGAGCCGACGCTGCACATCTCCGACGCGCTCACCGCCGTCGCCGTCGATCCCGCTCTCGAAGGGAGCACCTCATGATCCCCGACGACATCGTCATCGTCGCCGCCGCCCGCACCCCGCAGGGTCGTCTCAAGGGCCGGCTCGCCCCCCTCACCGCCGTGCAGCTCGGTGCGACCGCCATCCGCGGTGCGCTCGAGCGGGGCGGCGTACCCGCAGACGCGGTCGACGCGGTGCTGGTCGGGCAGGTGCTCCCCGCCGGTGCGGGGCAGAACCCCGCCCGGCAGGCGGCGATCGCCGCGGGAATCGGGTGGGATGTGCATGCCGCGAGCGTGAACAAGGTCTGCCTGTCCGGACTCACCGCCGTCATCGACGGCGCCCGCATGCTCGCGCTCGGCGACGCGACCGTGGTCGTGGCCGCCGGCATGGAGTCGATGACCCGCGCACCGCATCTGATGATGGGCTCGCGGAACGGCTGGGCGTACGGATCGGTCGAAGTGCTCGACCACATGGCGTACGACGGGCTCACCGACGCGTATGACGAAGAGAGCATGGGCGCGTCGACCGAACGCCACAACGACCGACTCGGTCTCACGCGACAGGTGCAGGACGCCGTCGCCGCGCGCTCGCATCAGCGGGCCGCCGCCGCACACGAGGCCGGCGTGTTCGAGCACGAGATCGTGCCGGTGGAGATCCCCCAGCGCAAGGGAGACGCGCTCGTCGTGAACCGCGACGAGGGGGTGCGTCCCGAGACGACTGTCGATTCTCTGGCGAAGCTTCGCCCGGCGTTCGCCGAGGGCGGTTCCATCACGGCCGGCAACGCGTCGCAGATCTCCGACGGCGCCTCGGCCGTCGTGCTCACCACCCGCTCGCATGCCGATGAGAACGGCTGGAAGGTGCTCGCCGTCGTCGGTGCATCGGGTCAGGTCGCCGGCCCCGACAATTCCCTCCACGCCCAGCCGGCACGCGCGATCGAGAAGGCGTGCGCCAAGCAGGGGATCGCACCGACGGATCTCGACATCGCCGAGATCAACGAGGCGTTCGGCGCGGTCGTCGCGCGCTCCCAGGCGGAGCTCGGCCTGTCGGACGACGTCGTCAATCCCCACGGCGGCGGCATCGCCATCGGGCATCCGATCGGAGCCTCCGGCAATCGCCTCGTCGTCCATGCCGTCCACGAGCTGCTGCGGCGCGGTTCCGGTACCGCCGCGGTGGCCCTCTGCGGTGGCGGCGGCCAGGGCGACGCCCTCATCCTCACGCGCTG
>NZ_BTGO01000025.1:0-33929 GCF_042846595.1 Microbacterium sp. MTN4-26 | reverse complement strand
GAGCGTTGTGCCGCTTCAACACATGAAGGATGGTTCCATTCTCAAGCTAAGGGATTGAGAATGGCCCTACCTTCTAAGAAAGAGTCTCGGCAATTCCGGAAGAGCGCGAGTAGCTGCTGCAATGATCATTGAGGTTGGTACCGCGTAGACTCCAATCAAGGGCACCGATGCAACTAGGATGAGGAGGCCCAGCAGGCTGCTTACTAGCGTGAGCACTATTGCTCGAAGGTATTTTCCTGCTGCGATCGCAAGAGTGTCTAGCGGCATGACCGCCGATCTGCTCGAAAATGATATGGCGCGAAAGCCCGCTAGTAGTCCGTCCACCGGGCGCCCAACCACCCTAGAGACTGCGTCTGACATGGCGGGAAGGATGGCGAGGGCGCCAGTGCCTACCGCAAATACTATTGCTCCATGGCGGACGAGTGATTTTCGCACTTCCTGCGTATTGCCTCGATGTTGATGTCGAATCGTGTCTGGCATGTATTGCGATAACAGCGCGGCACCAATTACGAAGACGGGTTGCGCTACGATCCTGGCCGCTTCCAGTTCCGCGAGGGCTGCAGCTGAAAGAAGTAATGCAACAATAGTGTTAGTCGTGTAGACGCTTCCCTGATAAACGAGGGCGCTTCCAGATGTTGCTAACGCTAGCATGGGTGTTAGCTTTGCGCGCCGTGGCTCAGCGGGAATACCCCGGTGCAACATCATCCCCACTATCGCGCTGATCATATTGCTCATTACCAGTAAGCCAAAGGGGAGAAGCGTCGAATGATTCGCGGAAAACGGAAGAAGCAAACCCGCGAGGATAACAGCGGTGACGGTAGAGAGGTTAATTCCTGAAATCAGGGCAGCCTTTAGGTGCTCACCTGATATGTGCAAACTAGCACGAACGTGGTCCTGCAGCGGCGAAACGACTACCCAAGCGGCCGCGCTGGCGGTGAGAATCCAGTATTGACCTACCTCAGTCTGCTGGGCGAGTGGCAGTCCTGCCGCACAGACGAGGGTCACGGCCAACGCCGTTGTGGGGGCCGCGGACACGAAGTCCCGTAGGTACGAGGTTCGGGTTGTGTTATCGAGTTTGTTGATGTGAATACGGTGCGGCAAGTATGCCATCTGCTGAGGGAGAGTCATGGAGCCGACAGCCGCACTAAAAATCAGTGCATACAGTGCAAGTCCATCGGAAGGCAATACCGCGACCGCGATCAGGCCCGCGGCAAAATTGGCTCCCGCGGATGCGCTAGCGTCGAGAACTGACGGCGTAGCTCCGACAATTCCGCGCCATCGACTCATTGTCTTTCTCCGGCGTTCCACATCTTGTGCGACTAACTCAACCCGGCTTGACCGTCATCAGAGGTGGTACTGCGACTCGAGGCGACCCGTCGAAGTTTCTCGGCGAGTCGGGCACGGTATGTATTGTCGGCCCAGAGCTCCGTGGTTATGCTCTGCGGGGGGTGGTCGAGAAGTTGCGCTAGCTTGGCGGGCAACTCGCGATCATCATGGCGCACGGGGGTACCGCCGGCAGACCGCACAAGAACTTCGGGTCCAGCTAGATCCAACACGACGGTCGGCAACCCGATGCGCAGAGCCTCGGCTACGGACCATGCGCATGCATCGTGGAAGCTGGGGTGTATTAGGGCCCGCGCCGTTGCCATCCGCTGCCACAGGTCGCCTCGTGCAAGTTTTCCAACAAATTCGACCCTATTTGTGACCCCGAGTTTGCGAGCCAATTTTGTTAGTCTTCGCTGATCGGGGCCGACGCCGTAGAAGACGGCGCGAACCGGCGATTCAGTGAGCGTAAGGGCATGGAGAAGCAGGGCACCGCCTTTCCAGCTCAAGATTCGGCCGACACATACAACGTCGAGGCTTTCGGTGGGCCGCCACGATACCGCAGGGGTCTGGATGCCGGCATTTGGGAGGACTTCCACTTCGCGATGGCGATCGAACCGATTGGCGACATCGTGGTTCTGTGCAAGCGTTAGCTTGGAGCGCTTGGCCAACTGGTAGGCGTGCAAGGCCCGAAAAATACCTTGAAATATTCTGCGTGATACTTCGTCAATGACCCCCCTAGCGCCGAGATACCGCCACAGGCGGGTGGGGGTCTTGGACACCCCCCCGACTGGACCCCACACTAGCGGAGTGTCGCGGAGGCGGAGGAGGCCGCATGGTAGCCAGTCACTTGCAAATGTCGCATGGTGGGCAACGCTGAAGCCCTGGTCCCTTTCCAATCGTTGAGCAAGCCGCGCGACCGCCGCCTGCCAGCGAATGTAGTAGAGGTAGCGGCCAATTGGCGTAGCTCGTCGGACGGCGTCCCATCTCGAACTCAAGCGCACTGTCGCAATGTTGAGAGATTGCTTGCCTAAGGAGTCAAGCGCGGCCTGTATCGGCTTTGCGTTGCCTGCCTGGGTGATCAGTGTCACGGAGTCCGCGGTGTCGAGCGCGGCTAGCAGCGAATTCCATCCCACGCCTGCCTCGCTTCCTCCTCCGGGCAAGCAAGCAAACGCGGAGAGCAGGACCGAAGGGATCGCGGGATGATGTGCACGCTCTTGATCGCCGGACACGTCGTTGGGAGACTTCAAGTCGCGCCACTTTCGCTTCAATTCGGGACGTCTTATTCTGCCGTGGTGATTGTTCCTGCGCCGGCAGTGCGATTAGTCGCTTCATCTACCAAGACGAACGCGCCCGTCGTGCGATTCTTCGCGTATTCGTCGGCCACGAGCGGAGTCGTCGTGCGCAATCTAACGCGACCAATCGAGTTGAGCCCGAGTTCGCTCGCCAGCTCGCTCCGGTGGAGCGTATTCACGTCGAGCTCGTAGGCAATCTCCTTCACCACAGCTCGCGCAGACCGCGTGGTGTGAAGGATGGAGAGCTTCTGCCCTACCGTGATTGGAACGTCGTCCATCCAGCAGACCATCGCGTCGATGTCTTGGCTGATCTCAGGATGGTTGCCCTTACGACAGATCACATCGCCGCGCGAGATATCAATGTCGTCGGCGAGCCGCACCGTCACAGACATCGGAGGGAATGCTTCGTCGACCGGTCCATCAGCCGTGTCGATCCCGACGACTTTCGAGGACAGCCCGCTCGGTAGCACGAGAACTTCGTCGCCGACCTTCATTACTCCACTGGCAACCTGGCCAGCATAGCCACGGTAGTCCCGATGCGCGCTCTGCTGTGGGCGGATCACGTGCTGCACCGGGAATCGTACGTCCTGTAGGTTGCGATCGCTGGCGATATAAACGTTCTCGAGGTGATGCAGCAGTGACGTGCCCTCGTACCAGGGCATGTTCTCGGAGCGGTTCACCACATTGTCGCCGGCGAGCGCCGACAATGGGATCGCCGTCATGTCTGTGATGTTGAGTTTCGAGGCGAATGCGAAGAACTCATCGCGGATCGCGTCGAAAACCTCCTGCGACCAGTCGACAAGGTCCATCTTGTTCACCGCAAGCACGATGTGGGGCACGCGAAGAAGCGATGCAATCGTGGCGTGGCGGCGGCTCTGCTCAAGGACGCCCTTCCGAGCGTCGACGAGCACGATGGCAAGGTCCGCCGTTGAGGCGCCCGTCACCATGTTCCGCGTGTACTGCGCGTGACCGGGGGTGTCCGCGATGATGAACTTGCGCTTCGGAGTGGCGAAGTAGCGGTAGGCGACATCGATGGTGATGCCCTGCTCGCGCTCGGCACGGAGTCCGTCGGTTAGCAGTGAGAGGTCGGTGTATTCGTCACCGCGGCCCTTGCTAGTCGCCTCGACGCTCTCGAGCTGGTCCTCAAAGATCGACTTGGAGTCATACAGCAGACGGCCGATGAGTGTGCTCTTGCCGTCGTCGACCGAACCCGCGGTCGCAAATCGCAACATGTCCATGTTTAGAAGTACCCCTGCTTCTTTCGGTCTTCCATTGCGGCCTCGCTCACGCGGTCGTCGCCACGTGTCGCGCCTCGCTCGGTCACACGCGTCGCGGCAACTTCTTCGATCACCAACTGCACCGTGTCGGCATCTGATGCCACAGCTGCGGTGAGCGTCGCGTCTCCGACCGTCCGGTAGCGAACCTTCCGCGTCTCGACGACCTCGCCGTCCTTCGGCTGGCAGAACTCATTCGCCGCGAAGAGCATGCCATTGCGCTCGAACACCTCGCGATCGTGCGCGTAGTAGATCGACGGAATCTCCACGTCGTACTCGGCGATGTACTGCCAGATATCGAGCTCGGTCCAGTTGGAGAGCGGGAATACGCGAATGCTTTCGCCCGGGTGTACGCGGCCGTTGTAGAGGTTCCAAAGCTCGGGGCGTTGGTTCTTCGGATCCCACTGCCCGAACTCGTCACGGAAGGAGAACACGCGCTCCTTAGCGCGTGCCTTCTCCTCGTCGCGCCGAGCGCCGCCCATGCAGGCGTCGAAACTGTTCTTCTCGATGGTGTCGAGGAGCACGGGTGTCTGGATTCGGTTGCGGGAGCCATTCGGCTCTTCCCGCACCTCGCCGCGGTCGATCGCGGCCTGCACAGAACCGACGACGAGCTGCAAGCCGTGCTTCTCGACGATCGCGTCGCGGTACTCGAGCACCTCGGGGAAGTTGTGCCCGGTGTCGACGTGAACGATCGGGAACGGAACTCGTGCGGGATAGAAGGCCTTCATTGCGAGGTGCAGAAGAACGATGGAGTCCTTGCCGCCGGAGAACAGCAGCGCCGGCTTCTCCATCTGCGCGACAACCTCGCGGATGATGTGGATCGACTCCGCCTCAAGCAGTTGCAGCTGAGTCAATTGGTACTGGTTAGGTGAAGTCACCTCAGGCCTCTCTGTCGGAGTCCACCGCGTCGGCGATGGCGGCGAGCACGCGTGGTGCGATCTCTGGTGCGCACACAACGAGGTCGGGAAGATACGGATCAGGCTGGTTGTAGACCATCTCGCTACCGTCGAGGCGCGAGGTGTGGAACCCGGCTGAGCGAGCGACGGCGATCGGAGCCGCGGAGTCCCACTCGAACTGGCCGCCGCCGTGCACATACAGGTCGACATCGCCGCGCACGGTGGCGCACACCTTCACGCCCGCGGAGCCCATCGGCACGAGTTCGGCATCGAGAGCTTCGGCGACGGACTCGACGAGTGCCGGCGGGCGTGAACGGCTGACCGCAATTCGCAGTTTCGGTGCGGGCTGGTGAAGCGGGAGGCCATCGGCCGTGGTCACGACGGTGTCGGGGCCGCCCAAGGCCACAGCTCCCGTCGTGAGCAGGCCGTCCTCCCAAAGCGCGACGTGCACTGCCCAGTCGTCCCGGCCCTCGGAGTACTCACGCGTGCCGTCGAGCGGGTCGATGATCCACACACGGCTCGCACTGAGTCGAGCGGCAGAGTCCTTGGCCTCCTCGCTGAGCACGGCGTCGTTCGGACGGTGCTCCGCAAGAAGAGCGGCAATGTGGGCCTGCGCGCCCGCGTCGCCTGCGTTCTTCAGGGCACGTCCGTCTGAGGTGCCGACCTGCTCTCGGATGGCGAGAAGCTCAGCGGCTGCGGTGCGCGCAACGTGGCGCGCGAACTCGACGTCGGAAACGGGCGCGAGCGAGGATGTCACAGTGCGGATGCCAATCTGGGGAAGACAAGTCTGACCATAGCGCAGCCGCCGTGGATGCTGACAACAGTGAACACCGTCTGCGTTACATGCGTGTGACGATCGAATGCTATCTTCACCGTTGCCCGCCCATCTTGATGGAAGGTTGGCGCATGACGCCACTCAAAGGCATCGCAAGTTTCGGTCGTAGCCGTGCGAGCAGGGGGATGTAGTGGATTGGGGACTCGCGCTCGCCGCGCTCGGGATCGGTGTCGTCGTCGGCCTCACCGGAATGGGCGGCGGTGCTCTCATGACGCCGGTGCTCGTGCTCTTCTTCGGTGTTCCCCCGCTGACTGCGGTGTCGAGCGACCTGATCGTCAGCGCAGCGATGAAGCCGGTGGGCTCCGTTGTGCACATGCGACACGGAACCGTTCACTGGAAGCTCGTGCTGTGGCTCGTGATCGGTTCGGTGCCGGCCGCGTTCTCGGGTGCGCTCATCATCGCGCTGCTGGGGCCCATCGCGGGCCTCTCCGCCTTCGTCAAAACGGCGCTCGGTGTTGTGCTGCTGATTGCCGCGACCGGTCTGATCGTGCGCTCCTACTTCGCGCTTGCCGAGTACGCCCGGCACCGGCGCGGTGATCGGGACCTGCCGTCGAGCGGTTACCAGGCCGAGGTGCAGGTGCGCATCCTGCCGACGCTCATCGTAGGAATCGTCGGCGGGCTGATGGTCGGTCTGACGTCCGTCGGATCGGGGTCGTTCATCATCATCGCGCTGATGCTGTTGTATCCGATGCTGACGGCAAACAAGCTCGTCGGGACCGACCTCGTGCAAGCCGTACCGCTTGTGATCGCCGCCGCAGCGGGCCACCTGCTCTTCGGAGATGTCGACTGGGGCATCGTCTGGCCGCTCGTGGTCGGAAGCATCCCGGGGGCGTTCATCGGAGCCCAGCTCTCATCGCGTATCTCGGGCGGAATCGTTCGGCGCGCGCTCGCTCTCGTGTTGCTCGTGGCCGGCCTCAAGATGCTGAACGTGAGCAACGAACTGACTCTTGCGGCGCTCGTGGCGGCATTCCTCGGTGGCACGATCGGGTGGATGGTTGTTCGCAGGCAGCACGGTCTTCCCCCCACCGCACGGCAGGAACGAAAGATCAAAGAGCGGGAGCGCCGCGAGGCGGAGGAATCCAACGCATGAGACACACCCTCACCGAGCGTCAGCTGGCAGAGATCGAACTGGTGCTCGCGGGGGCGTGGGGCGAGTCGAGGCTTGACCGGCGCGGAGCTGGGCGACTTGTTCTTCCCGTCGCGCCCGCTGTCGGGGAACAGCTGGAACTCCTAGACCGCGAGGGCACGCCTGTGGCCCATGCCAACGTCGAGCACACGCTCGCGGTGGACGGGGGGCACCTCGTCATTGGCCCTGTGCGGCCGCTGAAGCCGCTCGGGCACCGTCAGGCCGCCCATGCGCGGTTGACGGGCGTGACGGAGCCTCTGACCGGCGCTGCTCGGCTGCTCACGGGCGATGCGGTGGCGGAGGTGCTTGACGTGCCTAGCGCGGTGATCGTTGTCGACAACGGCGCTCCAGGGTCATTGCGTCGTTCGATCCGACGTCTGACCGAAGCTGGAGTCGACTACCGTGTTCTACCTGTGCCGGACCCCGACGTGCGCAGCGAAGCAGAGTGGCGAGACGCCCTTGTCGCCGCCGCTAAGAACCTCGCGGGGGTTCCCGTTGAGCTTGTCGAGACGCCGCGACACTCGGGATCGGGCGCTGTTGTGCTGCTCACCGGCCTCTCGGGCTCTGGGAAGTCCACGGTGGCGAAGCTTGTCGCGGAACGCCTCTCGCTCGAGAGCCAACGTGAGGTGACACTGCTAGACGGCGACGAGGTGCGTCAGGTGCTCTCCTCCGGCCTCGGGTTCTCGCGCGAGGACCGCGAGATGAACGTTCGCCGCATCGGGTGGGTCGCTGCGCTCGTTGCGCGATACGAAGGAATCGCCATCTGTGCGCCGATCGCTCCGTACGCATCGATGAGGGCCGAGATGCGCGCGCAGGCGGAGGCCGTCGGTCGGTTTGTGCTGGTACATGTGAGCACGCCCCTCGAGGTGTGCGAGGCGCGCGATCGGAAGGGCCTGTACGCCAAGGCGCGGCGCGGCGAGATCCCTCAGTTCACCGGAATCAGCGACCCCTACGAGGTGCCCACCGATGCGGATCTTGTCATCGACACGAGCGAGCTGACCGTCGAAGAATGCGTCGAGCGGGTGCTCGCGGTGGTGCGTTGATCTAAGCCGCTGTCTTGCCTGGGCGCAGAACGGCCTTGGCCGTCTTGGCGACGATCGCGACATCGGTCAGGAGTGACCAGTTCTCAACGTAGGAGAGGTCGAGGCGAACGGTGTCTTCCCACGAGAGCGTCGAGCGTCCGCTGACCTGCCAGAGGCCCGTGATGCCCGGCTTCACGATGAAGCGGCGGTGTACATGATCTGCGTACTGCGCCACCTCTGACGGAAGAGGCGGTCGCGGACCGACAAGTGACATCGAGCCGCCGATCACGTTGAAGAGCTGCGGGAGCTCGTCGAGGCTGAACTTGCGCATGATCCGGCCGATCGCGGTGACCCGCGGGTCGTTCTGCATCTTGAAGAGCACTTCGTTACCGGCGTCGCGCTGCTGCTCGGCGAGCTTCTCGAGCAACTCCTCGGCATTGACCACCATCGAGCGGAACTTGATCATGGTGAACTCTTTGCCACGAATGCCGACGCGGGTCTGGCGGAAGAAAACCGGACCCTCGCTCGAGAGTCGGACGGTGATGGCGAGGAAGGCGAGCAGTGGGCTGAGAACGATCACGCCGAGCACACTGGCCACCAGGTCGACCATGCGCTTGAGGAAGAGCTGCCCCTTCGTGAAGCGAGGAGTCTCGACGTGGATCAGCGGGAGTCCCGCGACCGGGCGCGTGTGAAGACGTGGGCCGGCGATGTCGACGATGCTGGGCGCGAGCACGAGGTGCTGCTTGCCGGCCTCAAGGCGCCATGAGATCTGCTTGACCTTGTCGGGAGGCAGCTCGTCGGTGCTCGTGACGGCGACGGTGTCGGCGCCGGTCGTGGCGAGCGCGGATTCGACGTCGTCTATCCCCCCGAGAACCGGGAGCGATCCGTTGCGGAGGGTGAGCGCGCGACCGTGCGAGGTGGTGCAGGCACCCACCACGGCATAGCCGGCTGATGGCATTCGTTCCAGTTCGCGCGCGATCTGGGTGACGGAGTCAGGAGAGCCGACGAGGAGCACTCGCGCGGAGTACTCGTTCATCGAGCGGTGAGCGATCAGCCACTGCCTCCACATCCACCGCGAGAAGACGAGCACGAGGATTCCGGCGGGGAGGCTGAGGAGGAGGTAACCGCGAGCCACCTCGATTCTCAGCAAGAAAGCCGTGATTGCGATGAAGCCGAAGAGGGTGAGGCTCGCGTTCGCGACCCGCACATACTCAGCCGTTCCAGTGCCGATCACCCGCTCGCTGCGGGAGTCGATCAGGCTGAGTGCCCACATCCAGAGCACGACGAGGCCGGCAGAGAACATCCAGTAGGAGACATCAGTGATGGCGGCGTTCTCGTGGATCGCGAGATCGACGTTGCCGGTGCCGAACCACACGATCTGCGCGCCGAAGACGACCCAGATGAGCACGAAGAGATCGCTCACTCGCAGCCGACGCGAGAAGCGCTTCCGCCAGTTGCGCTGCCTCGGCGACGGGCGTAACGGCGGCGTGGACGTCGCCGCGGTCATCGGTGTTGCTGCTGCATCTGTCGACGTCATTGTCGTGTCGCGATCAAGAATCGACACGATTGCCTTTCACTTCTGGTTCTCCCCAACAGAACGAAGTGCCTCCTGATGAGACGGATCTCATTGGGTGACAACTCGTCGAGCATAGCGGGATACGCGCATGCATCCAGGACGAGGAGGGTGGGTGCAGTCAGAAGTTAACGTGATCGACCCATGTTTGTCTGTCCCCTCTTTGGGGGATACGTGGGTGCATCGGGGGCGCGGCGTTTGGGGGTGTGTGGTTGAGAGCTGCGGGTTGCGGGGTTTCGATACGCCGCCTGCGGCGGCTACTCAACCACCGGGGTGGTCGGCGGCTACTCAACCACCGGGGGGTTGGGGGTTGGCAGCGGGGGGTTGAGGGAGAAGGTCGCCGCGAAGGCGTTCAGCGTTGGAATCAGGTTGGAGTCCTCGATCGCTATGCGCGTGAAATGGGAGTGATAGACCTTCACGTTGGCTGCGCCGTGCAGCCAACGCAGGTTGATGGTCGACCGGCGGGCGAGCTCCTGCGTCGTCGACGGCGCGACATGCACGGCGGTCGGCGTCGCGCTGATCACATCGAGCAGCTGGTGCGCGTGGAGCGCACCGCGCACCTGATTCGCGTGGTAGCACTCCAGCGACGTTCGGTCCTTCGTCGACAACGCCCGGGCCGGCGACCAGATCGCTCGGCTGCGGGCGCCCGCCATCCGCACCGAGTCGTTGCCCTTTCCGCTCTTTGAGGGGATCACCGCCGTCCACCCTGGCGGCTGGCCCGGGTAGCAGAAGCTCCTCAGCAGGCGAGTCGCCTGGGCTGTGGTGAAGGGCGCACTCGTGCCGACCACGGTGGTCACGATCGTGGGGTCTGGATCGCGATGGGAGCGCCCTCGTGCTGCGCCGAAGAGCTCCTCCTCCCATGCATCCAGGAGCCAGTGCAGGGTCGCCTTGATGGAGTGCTCGTTGCCGGAGGCATCCGTGACCACGTGTTCGGTTGCGATGCGCGCGTGCAGGTCGACCGCGTCGTCTGGCTGGAGGGTGATGTCGACGGTGGCGGTGATAGCCACACTCGCTCCGCCGGGGTGCGCATACCGTTCGGCGGTCAGCGTCACACCGGGGACCGTGGTGTCGACAGTGACCGCGTCGGGGCTTTTCAGCGGAGCCTGTTTCTCCCACGCTCCCGCCGCATCTTTGCTCGGCACCGTCGATGCCCAGTACCGGCTGGGCTCGGGGTCGACCGTCCATGGGGGAGCGACGGGCGTCGTGCCGAGCGCCCCGGTATCGAACGCCTGCACGTAGGCGGAGCGCTGTGCCAGTCCGCCGCCCGAAGCGATCAGATCGGGGAGAGCGGAAGAGAGCGTGAAGCTGATGAGCATCCGCTCGATCGTTGCCATGGTGCCTCCGTTGGTGGTAGTCAAGGTGGTGACTGAACAACCGTCGTTCGACGGGTTGGGGCCGCCCGATGGCGGGCCTTGACCGGGCTTCGGCCCGGTCATTTCATGTCAGCCGCACCGGAGAAATCGTTCCGTGATTCGACAGGGCCGATGTCTTCACCTCGCGCACCGACGCGCCGCCGGGAACGAAGGCGATCGTGTTTTCTGGGCGGCCGCGGCGCAACGCGCGGTAGAGGGCGCGGGCGCTCCGTGCGGTGATCGCGGCATCGAGGTCGTCGGGATTGCCGCCGCTCACCTGCATCACCGGCGCCACGAGCGCCATGTCGAAGCCGGAACGAAGCACGATCGCCGTCTGCTCAGCGCCGTCTTCGGCTCTCACCGTCGCCGACGGGATGTTCAGCTGACGCGGACGCCACCGCATCTTCCACAGCAACCGCGCCGGCGAATCGCCCGGCTCGAAACGGAACGATCTGATCAGCTGGTGGGCCAGCACCAAGAGCAACCAGACCGCCACCCCGGCTGCGAGGGCGAAGACCATGAGGCCCACCACATCGGAGAACCCGTAGACATCCGGGAACTGCCGGTCGAACAGCGCGTTGTAGACCACCGGGAACAGGAAGGCCGGGAAGAGCGAGACGATGCCCAGCGCGGCCGTGGCGGCGAGGCCGGATCCGCTCGTGAGATCGAACCGGTTCTTGGGTGATACCCGGGTGTACAGAACCCACACGACCAGCACGAACAGTACACCCGGGACGATCCAGAACGCCGGTGCCAAGGCGGCGGTGAAGACCGTGGTGACATCCGACTCGCCGAACACGCTCACCGTCAGCGAATGGCTGGCGGAGGCGAAGCCCGCCGTCGACGAGTCGAGCTGGGAGTAGCCGAGATCGAGCACGATCAACGCCGTGCCCGGGCGCACACCGTCGTCGGCTTCGACATTCACCAGGAGCGTCACGCCCCCGCCGGGTGCGACCACGATCGGGTCGGTGAGGCGCAAGCGGCCGGGCTCGCCGGTGGCGCCCTCGCCGCTGACGGAGACGGTGAGGAAGGAGGGGTAGGTGATGACCGCCGACTCGATCGTCTGCTCCGCGGTGCTGGAGTTCGTGATCAAGAAGATCAGATCGGTCGCTCGGGTGTCGACGAGCGACGTGGGGCCCTGTGCGGTGACGGCGAGAGGGCCCGGCGCGGCCGTCGGCCATGTCGCCGGCGTGACGGTGAGCGTCGCGGCCTCCTGCCGGAGGGTGTCACCGAGGCGGTAGGTGACGTCTGCGACGAGCGTTGTCGGCCCGGGGAGCTGTGCGACCACGGTGACCTCGGCGAGGAGGAGTAGCGACCCGCCAGCCGGGATCGTGGCGGAGGCGTTGTCGCCGACGGCCTGCGGTTGGGTGGTGAAGGCGACGGTGACGTCGTCGCGGGAGATCTTGCCGACCCGCAGCTGCGTCATCGGCTGGTCGGAGCCGTTGTCGATCGACAGCGCCGTCGTGACCGTCTCGCCGCGGACCGCCGTGAGGGTGTTCGGGGTGAAGGTGATGGATACGGGGGTGGCGGTTGCGGTGGCGGTTGCGGTTCTGGCGGGGGCTGCGGTGAGGGTGATGGCTGAGGTTGTGGAGGCGGCCGCGGGAGCGGCGGTGATCAGGAGCATTGCCGCGGCGATCGTCGCGGAGACACCCAGCCGGCTGAAGCGCCGCATCCCGAACCCCCTCGTTGCACCATCGGTGGCGCCCACAGTAGGGGAACGCGGCTCCGCAGGGTATAGGGATCTCGTGCGCGGGTGGGTGGGGCGCCCCGCGGTGCGCTCGGTTCGCGACGGGATGGCGGTCGAGATGCCGGCAGATGGGCGGGGGAAGCGATTGAGTCATGCGTCAGCGCCCGGGTTTGAGCGCGCGAAAGGCATGGTCTCGGCGGAAAGGCATGGTCTCGTGAAGAAGTTTGTCGATTTCACGTGCAATCGGCGCTTTTGTGGGCTGGAATGTCGGTGGCCCTCCCTAGTCTGAAAGTAGATCGAAGCAACGGATCGGGGCGAAAATGAGCGACGAAAAGCAGCGCGAGGCGGATGCTCTCCGTACGCGCGAACTCGTCGCCGAAGCAAGCCGATTTCGGGCTCTCGCGGCGTACGCGCTCGCCGAGTTGGAGCGCACGCACGCGGATGCGTTCGCGTTGGTGCAGGAGCAGACGTCGCGGTTGCGTGATGCGTCGACGCGGGAGCGGGAGATGCCGTTGCGGTCGATGGCGGCGGAGCTCGCTGTGGACGCGCGGGTGAGTGATCGGACGTTGCAGTCGCAGTTGTTCGAGGCGCATCGCACGGTGACGCAGTTCGCGGCTTCATGGGAAGCCTGGCGGGACGGCCGAGTGTCTCGTGCGCATGTTCGGGTGATCGTCGACGCCGGCGCCAACCTGGTCGATGACGACGCGCGGGCGGCATACGAGACCGAAGTGCTCGCCTACGCAGAGACAACCTCGGCGGGTCGGGTGCGGCCGTTTGCCGAGCAGGTAGCGGAGAAGCACAATCCGAAGTCGATGCAGGAACGCCATGATGAGGCGGTGTTGGACCGGCGGGTGTGGGTGGAAGACCTGCGTGACGGGATGTCGATGCTGGGGGTGATCGGGCCGTCGGTTGAGGTGCACGGGGTGCATGACCGGTTGACGCGGCAGGGGAAGGCGATCAAGGCCGTTGACCGTGCCGCTCGCCGGGAAGCCGCGGCGCGAGACGCTGCCGCAGATGTGGCGGAGCCGACTGTGGCCGACGCAACCGACACAACCGACGCACCCGGCCCTGGCGGGGCGGCCGAGCCCGCTGAGGTGTGGTTTGACGAGCGGACGCTGGATCAGATCCGGGCCGACGTGCTGTTGGACATGTTGCTCACCTCGTCACCGTCGGTCGACCCGACCGGAGGTGCCGTCGAGGGTGGGTTGGGTGCGATTCGAGCGCACGTGCAGGTCACGGTGCCGGCGACGACCCTCGCGGGAACCACCACCGGTGGAGCAGAACTGGACGGAAAGTGCGCCGTCGACCCCGAGACGGCGAAGATCCTCGCCGGGAACGTTCCGAGCTTCGATCGGGTGTTCCTCGATCCGATCACTGGGGCGGTGCTGGCCGTGGACCGGAGGTTTGTGACGGCGGAGCAGAAGCGGTACCTGGTGGCGCGGGATATCCGGTGCCGATTCCCCGGCTGCCGGCGCCCCGCGCGGGATTGCGACTGGGACCACCGCGAGGATTGGGCTTTGGGCGGGAAGACCGATGTCGACAATGTCGGGGCGTTCTGCAGACGGCACCATGCGATGAAGCAGGCCGCCGGGTGGAAGGTCGTGCAAGAACCGGGCGGTAGGTTGCGGTTCACCGCGCCGTCGGGGTTGGAGTACACCGACGATCCACCACCGCGGGTGGTGTTCATGCCCGATCCACCACCGGCTCAGGACACAGCCGGTGAGGTGGTCGCGCCCTTCTGACCCGGGTCAGCGGGCAGGAGCGCGTGGCGGGACGTTTCGTCTCGCTACGCTCGCTCAACGACCGGGTGGGGCGGGTAGATGCGCGTGGCGGGACGTTTCGTCTCGCTTCGCTCGCTCAACGACCGGACGGGGCGAGTAGATGCGCGTGGCGGGACGTTTCGTCTCGCTTCGCTCGCTCAACGACCGGGTGGGGCGTGTGTGTGTTGTGGGGCGCGTTTCGTATTGCTCGGCTCGCCTGTGCATGGATACTCCAGGAGTTCGTCGGGAGAGCCCGACCTCAGGACGCCGTCTCGCCCGGGCTCACGACCGCCTTCGCGGTCTTCAGCAGGATCGCGATGTCGCTGAGCAGTGACCAGTTCTCGACGTAGGAGAGGTCGAGACGCACCGACTGATCCCAGGACAGGGTGGAACGGCCGCTCACCTGCCAGAGGCCGGTGATGCCGGGCTTCGCGAGGAAGCGGCGGTGCACGTGATCGGCATACTGCGCCACTTCCGACGGCAGCGGCGGCCGCGGGCCGACGAGCGACATGGAGCCGCCGATCACGTTGAACAGCTGCGGCAGCTCGTCGAGGCTGAACTTGCGCATGATCTTGCCGACCGGCGTGACCCGGGG
Organism: Microbacterium sp. MTN4-26; assembly: GCF_042846595.1. Lineage (NCBI taxonomy): Bacteria > Bacillati > Actinomycetota > Actinomycetes > Micrococcales > Microbacteriaceae > Microbacterium > Microbacterium sp. MTN4-26. Next base: position 19,191 of record NZ_BTGO01000025.1, on the reverse strand, counting down.
GTCATCCGTCATCTTGAACAGCACCTCGTTGCCCGAATCGCGCTGCTGGCGGGCGAGGTTCTCGAGCATGTCTTCGGCGTTGACGACCATCGAGCGGAACTTCAGCATCGTGAACTTGCGACCGCGCAGGCCGATGCGGGTCTGTCGGAACAGCACCGGCCCCTGACTCGACAGCCGCACCGTGATGGCGAGGAACGCCAGCACCGGACTCAGCGCGATCACCCCGAGAACACTCGCGATGAGATCGACCATGCGCTTCAGGAACAGCTGGCCCTTGCTGAACCGAGGCGTCTCCACGTGGATGAGGGGGAGACCCGCGACCGGGCGCGTGTGCAGTCGGGGCCCGGCGATGTCGATGATGCTCGGCGCGAGCACGAGGTGCTGCTTGCCGGCTTCGAGGCTCCATGAGATCTGCTTGACCTTGTCCGGCGGCAGGTCGTCGGTGCTGGTGACGGCGACCGTGTCGGCGCCGGTAGCGGCGATCGCGCGATCGACGGCGTTGACCGAGCCCATGACGGGAATGTCGGTGCCCGCGATCCTCGAGGCCACAGCGGCGTTCGGAACGCACGCTCCGACGACGAGATATCCCGCGGCGGGCGTGCGCTGCAGTTCATGGGCGATCTGGGTGACCGACTGCGCGGAGCCGACGAGCAGCACCCGCGCGGAGTACTCCTTCATCGACCGCCGCGCGATCAGCCAGTGCCGCCACAGCCATCGCTCGAGCACGAGCACGAGCACACCCGCCGGGAGACTCAGCAGCAGGTAGCCGCGGGCGACTTCGATGCCCAGCAGGAACGAGGCGATCGCGATGAAGCCGAAGAGCGTCAGGCTCGCGTTCGCCACCCTGATGTACTCGGTGGTGCCATGGCCGATGACGCGATCGCTGCGGGAATCGATGAGGGTCAGTGCCCACATCCATGCCAGCACCAGAGCCGTCGAGAACAACCAGTACGACACCGCGCTGATCGCGGCGTTCTCATGGATCGCGAGGTCGACGTTGCCGGTGCCGAACCATACCAGCTGTGCGCCGAAGACCACCCAGACGAGCACGAACAGGTCGCTGAACCACAGCCGCCGCGCGTAGTGCGTGCGCCAGCGCGACGCAGACGTCGTCGAGGGGTGCGCTGCGTCGGCCGTCGCGGCCGACGTCGGAGCCCCCTGCCCGGGCGCACCGATGGTCGGTGAATCCGGCGACGTCGTTGTCGTGTCGTTTTCTATCGTCGACACGATGTGCCTTTCATTTCGATCTCCCCAGGAACGAAATACATCGGCGAAGAGCGAACTCAACGACGGTGCACGTCCACAGCATAGGGAGCGGACTGTGTCGCGCGGGTTACGTTTTGCCCCGGCACCTGTTCGTCAGACGGGGGGTAGCGCTCAAGGGTGCGCATGCCTCAGAATCGCTGCACATGAACTCGCCTGTGAACGACCTCCAAGATCGGGCCATTCGGAGTACGATCGGGTAAGTTCGAACCTCTGTCTGGGAAGAAGGAAGCTATGAGCAAGCGATTCGAAGAAGAGGACGTCGACTGAGACGCCCTCCGCCCTGACTCTTAAGGTTGGCGCCGCAGAGACTCGAGTCTCTCGGCGTCAACTTCTTTGTATCGGATCTGCATCGCCAGTTTCTCCAACGCCACGTATGCCTTCTCCTGGCGTCGTTGCGGCTCCGGGTGGGTACGGCGGATGGCGATGTACGGTTCGAATCGCTCAAAGGTGCGCTTGATGATCGTGCCGCCGGCGTCCACCAGCACCGCCCGTCGGTAAACCCCCAGCTCCACGCCCACTGCAAGCCGTTCAAGCCCATTCAGAACCGCGACGGCGGCGTGAACGAGATTGGTTCGCTCCGTTTCGGTGAACAGCGGCGGCGTGGTTCCGCGGCGCACGAGCACTCCCAGGATGCGGATCGGCCGTGTCGGAAGCTCGGCGCTCCCTTGTGCGAGGGCCTGCGCCTGAGCGGACGTCAATTCGCGAGGGCCGAGCATTTTCGAGATCAGCTTGCGCTCGGCGACGGTGTCGTCGGACCATTTGGTCCATGCCTCGAGTGTCGCCTGGCGGCGCGTCGCACGCCAGTTCATCCACGTGGCGAACGTGACGGTCACCAACGATGCCAGGGCGATGACGGCGCCGGCAAGAGCCGCGTGTTCGCGAGCGAAGGCCACGTGCGGAGACAGGTCGACATCGCGCAGCAGAAGGGCGACGATAACCGCCACCGTCGCAGCGAGGAGGACGGAAACCACGTGTATCGCCTTGATCTTCCGCAGCATTCCCCAGTTCACAGACCGTGCTTACCACGAGCGAAGAGGTAACGAGGCGCACAGTCCCCAGGGCGAGAACAGCCGGGACCGACGTGCTATGAGGTCATGACGCGCCGAACGCGGGCTGCGTGCGTCGGCTGCGCCGTATCGGTTCGGGCGCCGCCGCCGGCAGGTGCTTCGCGTCGACGTTGATGCGCACGAGGTAGATCACCACGAGCGAGAGCACCACCATCTCGCCGGAGTCCTCGACGAACCCGAGCGAGCGGTCGATGAGACGGATATCGAGGAAGAACGAGTGCACGATGTCGACCAGCACCGCGAACACCAGCAGCGTCGCGACGAGAAGTGCGATGGTGCGATGGATCAGTCGAGTGCGCGCATCCGCCCTCAGATAGGCGATCACGATCGGTGTCGCGAACACCAGCAGGGCCACACCCGACACGGCGAGCTCGCCGAGCGTCTGCGGCCCGACGGGGCCGATGCCGAACGCCCATGGCTGCATCGCGTAGACGAAGCCGACCACCTCGTGCACCATGAACGCGTCATCGACGAAGAAGTACAGGAAGAGCGGGATCCACGCGGCGACGGACCAGCTGCGGCGCGCGACGGCGAACATCGCCAGCAGCACCACCACCCACAGGTACTTCACGTATTGGTACGCCTCGCCGTAGCTGCCGTCCATGTCGACGCGCAGCACGTTCGGCGCATCCCACCCGACCATCACCACGACGTGGATGAGCCCCAGGGCCACATCGACGCCGAGCACCATGGCGGCGATGAGCACCACCGAGCGCTGATTGCGGAACAGCCATTTCCCCTCGTGCGCAAGCGCGGTGAAGACAGACATCCGTGGACCTCCCCAGTGGTCCTCGCGGTGTCGACTGCCGCATGCTGCTTCGCACGGAGGCGACGCCTAACGATCATCGTTTGCCGGGGAGTCTAGAACCGTTCACCCGTGGTTCAGGATTTGTTTACCTGGTGGTAACCGGTGGAGGCCGCGTTTCGTCTCGCCTGCGGCTCGCTCAACGACCGGGAGGCGTGCGGGGTGCGTTTCGTCTCGCCTGCGGCTCGCTCAACGACCGGGAGGGGGGACCGCTCGCTCAACGACCGGGGGAGGCGGGTGGGGTGGTGAGGAAGGTGGCGAGGGTGTCGAGGAGGGAAGGGAGCGGCGTTGACTGCTGGGTCGTCGCCGTCAGGGTGAGGCGACCGTCGTAGAGGATCGCGAACATCGACTGCTCGTCGTCCGGCAGGGAGGCGGGGAGCACGATGACCTCGTCGAGCGACGCGCCCAGCAGGAACCGGGTGCGCGAAACCCAGGGCACGAGCGTCGCGTAGCCGATCTCGCGGGCGGTGACGGGCGGCGTGTGTGCGTCGGCGCGGGCGTCTGCGAGCTGACGCTTCACCGTGGCGACGAGGTCGACCGACGAGCCCGAGCGGTCGCCATGGATCGCGGCGTCGGCGACGCGGTTGCGGCTGCCTTCCGTGGGCTTGCGCAGCACCGGAACCCGCACCCGCACCGGGCCGCCATCGACCGAACCGGCGTGGATAGCCGCGGCCACGACGAGATCGTTCATCGTTCCGTCGAGCTGGGTAGCCGTCTGCTGCACGATGCTCGCGTCGAGGGTGCGGTGTCCGGAGTGCGTGGTCACCGCACGGGCCGGGTGATCCCTGAGGCGTCGGGTGACCCGTGCAACCACGCGCCGCGCGCGCCGGAGCACCGGCTTGCGCAGATACGCCCGCACGCGACCGCGCATGTCCGCCGAGGCGCGCCACCAGGTCGTCCACGCGAGCAGGGGGAGCTCGATCGACCCGGCCGGGCGCTCGTCACGGAAGAGGGGCTCGCCGGGGTCGGGGGCGGCATCCACCTTCGATGTCGTCAGCGCGCGCAGGAAGGTGAGCGTGCGCAGCGCATCGCCGCCGGCGTGATGCATGAGGATGCCGAGCGCGACGCGACCGTCGGTGAGGGGCGTCACCTGCAGACGCCACAACGGTTTGTCGGCGTCGAGGGGACCCTCCTCCCACCCGATGAGGGTGCGGAGGTTGTCGTCGGACAGCGCGGTCTCGGCGCCGAAGCGCACGTGATCGTCGATGCGGATGCCGGCCAGCACCCACGCTGGGGGAGTGAGACCGAGGAATGAGCGCTGCAGCCGCAGGTGGGCGTAGGGCACCCCACGCGTTGCCGACTCCACCCACGCGGTGATCGCCCGTTCGTCGAGGCTCCCGTCTTCGCGGCGCAGCGTGCCGCCGTCGAGCACCGCCACCCCCTGCATGTGCATCGAGACGAAGGTCTCGGTCGTGCCGACATAGCCCTCCTCCCACACCTGCATGAATTCGGCGTGCGGGCGTCGTGCGGGCCGTCGTGTCATGTGCGTTCCCCCTCCGCGGATGCGCACACTGTGACAGCAGGTTGTTGCGATCGTGTGAACACCTGCGCACACCACTTCCCGCGCGTGACGGCAGGCGCTTAGCATGCCGTCATTGGCCGACGGCGCCCAGCTGAATGACGAGTCACGCGAATCTGGGGGTCGCAATGATCGTTCCGGCAACATATCTCGATGCCATGCAGGCCACCGCGGCGCGCGCCGGTGACGCCCGCGGCATCCGCTTCTACACCGATGAGAAGACCTCGGTGCGTCGGGGCTACGCCGAACTCGACGAGCGGGCGCGGGCCCGGGCGGTCGAGCTGATGCGTCTGGGATTCGGCGTCGGAGACGTCGCCGTGCTCGGCTTCGAACCGGGCCTCGGGTTCGCGGAGTCGGTGTACGCCGCCCTCTACGCCGGCATGACGATCGCGCCGGTTCCCGTCACGGTCGGGCGCAACCCGCGCGGTGTGATCGAGCGGATTCAGACGATCACCGCCGACTCCGGAGCGCGCCTCGTGCTGACCGATGCCGCCGCGCGGCCGCTGTTCGACGAGGCCGACCTCGGGTCGGTGCTGGTGCGGGAACTGGGTGAGCCCGACCTCTCGATGGCCGCGTCGTGGACGGCGCCGGAGATCACCGCGGACAGCATCGCTCTGCTGCAGTACACATCCGGATCGACCGGTGTGCCGAAGGGTGTCGTCGTCACGCACGGCAACCTCGTCGCGAACGAGGAGGCGATCGGGGCGACCGTGCACGACGGCCCCGACGCGGTCTGGGTGGGGTGGCTGCCGCACTATCACGACATGGGGCTCATCGGTCTGCTGCTGCGGCCCATCTACGCCGGGGTCGACTCCATCCTCACTTCTCCCTCGCGGTTCCTCCGTCGGCCGCTGATGTGGCTGCGCCTCATCGCGAAGCATCGCGGCACCTTCACCGTCGCCCCCGATTTCGCCTACCGCCTGTGTGCGCAGGTGGTCACCGACGAGCAGCTCGCCGAGCTCGACCTGTCGTCGCTCACGCACATCGTCACCGGAGCCGAACCCATCAAGACCTCCACGGTCGAGGCGTTCACGAGCCGGTTCGCCGCCGCGGGATTGGACCCGGCGGCCATGATCCCCGCCTACGGCATGGCCGAGACGACACTCATCATCTCGGCCGCCTCCGGGCGGGAGGTGCGCTCGCTGTCGGCCGATCTCGGCGGCATCGAGCGCGGTGACCTGCTGCCGGCGGTCGATGACCGATCGGTCGACCTCGTGCTGTGCGGGCCGCCCGTGCCCGGGTCGACCGTCGCGATCGTCGACCCCGCCACCTGCACACTGGTTCCCGACGGTCGCATCGGGGAGATCTGGGTCAGCGGACCAAGCGTGACCCAGGGCTATTGGGGGCGCCCCGATGCGACCGCCGAGGTATACGGCTTCCACGTGCCGGGTACCGACGATCCGTTCCTGCGCACCGGCGATCTCGGCGCGATGATCGAGGGGGAGGTCGTCGTCGCGGGCCGCCTGAAAGACCTCATCATCTCGCACGGGCGGAACGTGTTCCCGCAGGATGTCGAAGCCACCGCATCCGGTGTGGTCGGCACCGACCCGTCGTGCCTGAGCGCCGCCTTCGCGCTCGACGAGCATCAGCCGACCGAGGTCGGCGTCGCGGTGGAGGTCGATCCGCGCACGCTCGCGACCGGAGACGCCGACGCCCTCGTGCGCGACGTGCGTCGGGCGGTCATGAGCGAGTTCGGACTCCCGAGCGTCGGCATCGCCCTGCTGCGCAAGGGCACGTTGCCGCGCACCACCAGCGGCAAGATCCAGCGGCGCCGCGCACGCGCGGAGCTGCTCGCCGGTGACCTGACGCTCGCCGCTGTGGACGGGATCACGGTCGACGGAGAACGAGCGCTCGATGTGCCGGTGACATGAGCACGACCGTCGGGATGGTGACGACGGCGGCTGCCGGAGCCTACGGTCGCGCGGCGGATCTGGATGCGTATCTCGGCGCTCCCGCGGACCCTGCGGGACGCATGCCGCTCGCGCTGACGCTCGAGCGCGACCACGACCGGGCGTTCCCGGGCGAGGCCGTCGCTGCGCTCGACGCGTGGGGGCTGCCGCGGCACTACGTGCCCGAGGCCTTCGGCGGCGGATTGCGCGACGTCTTCGAGCTCTTACTTCTCATGCGCACCGTCGCCGCGCGCGATCTGACGGTCGCCGTCGGACACGGCAAGACCGTGCTCGGGGCGATCAGCGCCTGGGCGGCCGCCGACGACAGCGCGACGCACATGGCGCAGATCGTCGGTGGGGGTGATGCTGTGTCGTGGGGGCTTACCGAGAAGGACCGGGGGAGTGACCTCGCCGCGTCGCAGACGGGCGCCGTCGCGACAGGCGGAGGAATTCGCCTCGACGGCCACAAGTGGCCGATCGGAAACGCCACGCGGGGCCGCGCGATCACCGTGCTCGCCCGCACCGAGGACAAACCCGGCCCGCGAGCGCTGTCGCTCGTGCTCGTCGACAAGACCGAGGTCGACCCGGGGACGCTGTCGTACCGTGCGCGGCGGCCGCTGCACGGCATCCGCGGGGCCGACATCAGCGGCATCGACTTCGCCGGCACCATCGTCTCCGCGGACCGGCGGGTCGGTGCGCCCGGTCAGGGCATCGAGATCGTGCTGAAGAGCCTGCAGGTCACGCGCACTCTCTGCGCGGCGCTGTCGCTCGGCGCGGGCGATCAGGCCCTCGAGCACCTCGCGGCTGCCGGTGTCGACGCGGCGGTCATCGCTCGAGGTGCCGCCGATCTGCTTCTTGCGGAGGCGGTGGCCTTCGCCGGTGCACGTCTGTTCCACGTCGCACCGGGCGAGATGGCGCTGACGAGCGCGTTCGTGAAGGTGCTCGTTCCCGACCTCGTCGACGGCGTCATCCGCGACGGTTCGCCCGCTCTGGGTGTCGCCGCGCTGCTGGAGGACGGATCGGGCGCGGCGTGGGAGAAGGTGGCGCGCGACGCGAAGGTGGTGAGCATCTTCGACGGCAACTCCGTGGTCAATCTCAACGTCGTCATCAACGAGTTGCCCAACATCGCGCGCGGAGTCGACGAGGAAGCGGGCGACGTCGACGCATTCGCGTTCGATCGGGATGCGGGCGCGTTCGACATGTCTGGTCTGCGCTTGGTCACCCGGCGGGGGTCGCGCCTGCTGCGCTCGCTGCCCGATCTCGTCGAACGGCTCGACGACGGGCGTGCCCATCCCGAGGCGGTGCAGATTGCGCGGGCCCTTGTGGGGGTCTGGCGCGAGCTTGCCGTGCGCGTGCATGAGACAGAGCGCGCGGCGCGTCCGCCGGTGGCGCAGTTTGCGCTCGCCGAGCAGGTCACGTCGGTGTTCGCCGGCGCCGCAGCGATCGCCGTCTTCGTCGCCAATCGGGATCACGCGAGCGGCGACGCATGGAACGGCGACCTCTGGCTGCGCGCCGCGCTCGCGCGCGTCACGGGGCGGCTCGCCATCGACATCGGCACGTTGCCCGCCGCCGAGCTGCAGCAGCTCGCCGTCGGCGGATCGATCAGCCTTCTTCCGGAGTGGCGCGCACAGGGTCGAGGTGGCGCATGACGGTCGTCTCCTCGAGCGCGCACGAGGTCGCGGGGGTCGTGGTGGCCTCTCGCCTCGAGACGGCGCTCGGTGACCCGCGCACCGATGCCGGCCTCATCCGCTTCGCCGATGTCGTCGCCTCGGAGGACATCACGCGGGTGACGCCCGAGGTGCGGCGCGCAGTGCTCGACGATCACGGTCTCGCGTTCGAGCTCGTGCCCGAGATGTGGGGAGGGGCGGGTGGCGGACCGTCGGAGGTCGCTGCGCAGCTGCGGGCGCTGTTCCGCCGCGATGCGGCGGCCGGAGCGGAACTCGGCGGACTTGCCGCGTTGGCCGCGGCCGGCGTGTGGACGCAACCCGCCGCGGGACTCGTGGCCCGGGAGCTGCTGTCGCTGCGTCCTATCGCCGTCGCGGTGGAGGCCGGCGAGATCGCTTCCGATCCGCAGACGGTCGCTTGGCGCGTGAGCGGTGTCCTCCCGCTCGTCGCCGTTCCGCTGGAGTCTCGGTGCGTCGTCGTGCGCAGGGGAGCGGCCGCCACGCTGATCGGGCTCGACGGCGCGCTCGCCGTCGTCACGCCGCGGTCGACGACGGGGCTGCGCGGTCTGCGGTTCTGTGCGCTCGAGCTGCGCGACGCCCCGGTTCTCGCCACCTGGAACGTCGACCCCGCCGGTGACGACCAGGCGCAGGCGATGCTCGCATCGGCCTGGTGCGGCACCGTCGACACCGCGCTGCGGCTGGCGGTCCCGTATGCCCGAGGCAGGGCGCTGTACGGCGGTGCCGTCTGGGATCTTCCGCACGCGCGAGGGCTCGTGGCGGGGGCTTTCGCGGACCTCCTGCTCGCCGACGCGATCGCCGCCGCCGCACTCGCCGGGCGGCACGTCTCGGCTCTCGAACTCGTGCCGACGCTGCTCGGCGACGCCATGCGCGCGCTCTCCGTGCTCTTCGGTTCGACGTTCTTCGCGCGGGTCGAGCCGTATGAACTCGTCGAGACCCTCGTGCGGGATGTGACGAGCATGCGACTGATCTCAACTCCCCGTCACCGGATGTCGACGGCGACACCTGGTGACGGGGTCGAGCTCTTCGAGGAAGCAGCGGAGTCCCTCGAAAAGGCAGCGGCGGGTGCGCCAGCGCCCCTGCGCCGGGCCGTGCGTGATCGGCTGGCGGCGCGACGCGCCGGCCGGCGCGACGCGTTGCAGGCCGACGCGATCGAGCACCTCGCCACGGAGGTGGATCGCCGAGCCGCCGCAGACACATCCCTGACCTTCGACAACAGCGGGGTGTTCGCATCCCGAACAGAAAGGACGACGACATGAGCGTCACCGAAACCGGAGCGGCTGTCGAGAACTGGCTCGCGGGCCGTATCGTCGCCTACGGCAAGAAGGATGCCGGCGACTTCACCCTCGACACCGACTTCTCCGACATCGGGCTCGACTCCGTGTACGCGCTCACCCTCTGCGGCGACATCGAAGACGAGTACGGCATCGAGATCGACCCCGAGCTGATGTGGGACCACTCCAGCATCCGATCGCTCGCCGGAGCGCTCCGGGAGCTCGGCGCGGTCTGACGGGCCAAGAGCATGGGCCAGTCGGCCCGTCTGTTAAGGGCGAGATGCGCGCGATGAAGGACGACGAGCAGACTCCCACGAGCGGTGGGGCGACCGCACCGGCCGTCACCTCGGGAAGTCCACCTCCGGACCGGCGCTGAGCAACGCCCGGAGGCGGCGACGTGGTTCGTGCCGTCGCCACCACCTCGTGAGACAGCGCGATCCGCCGGGGACGGCTGGCCCCCGGCGGATCGCGACGTCTGCTCGGACGTCAGTCGTTGAGCGTCGCCAGCTCCGACGCGGGGTCGGCTCCATCGGCGATGTTCTGCAGCACGACACCGAGATCGGTCTCGAGAGAGTCGTTGCCCGGCGAGACCAGCTTGCGGGGATACTCGCTCGCCTGCATCGTCTCGGTAACCAGCGCCACGCTTTCCTGCGCCAACTCGCTCTCACCTTCCTTGAGCTCAACGTCGACGTCGGTGGCGACCGGGAAGCCCTGCAGACGGTTGACCCAGATCTGCTGACCGGCACCGACGGCCATGAACTCGACGAATGTCGCCGCGGCCTCCTGCTTGGCCTCATCGATGTCGCCGCTCACGGCGATGGCGAAATCGACGCCCGACGTCGCACCGGCATCCGTCTCACCGAGCGTGGGGAACGGGGCCATACCGATCGCATCGCCCTCGACCTCGCTACCCGGCACCTCGGGGCTCGTCGAGAGGGTGGCTCCGACATGCCATGAGCCGGTCGGCATGCCCAGGGCGCGCCGCGCCAGGAAATAGTCGTCACGAGCAGACGGGTAGGTCGTCGTCGTGGTCGCTCCGTCCTGGAAGATTCCATCGGCGAACAGGCTCTGCCAGACTTCGGCGGCGGCGACGAGGCTGTCGGAGTCCCAGGGGATGTCCCCGCTCGCGGCCCGGTAGATGTCGCCGCCTTCGCCGAACTGATTGCTGAGCCAGACGAAGAAGTCGGCGCTGTGCCACGTGTCGCCTGCACCCATCGCCATCGGTGCGATGCCCGCCTCGCGAGCCGCCTCGCTCATCTCCAGCAACGAGTCGTAGTCGGTCGGCAGCGACAGTCCGAGTTCTTCGAACAGCGTCTGGTTGTAGAGGTAGAACTGCATGCCGGCGGTGAGCAGGGGTACGGCTGCGAGAGTGCCGTCGGTGGTGGTGGTCTGCTCCAGAGCGCCCTCGCTCACCCCATCGATCCATCCGGCGGCGTAGTCGTCGACCGGGAGAGCGAACTCTGCATAATCGTCGAACGACGACCCGACCTGCACGCCGTAAAGGTCGGGAGTCTCGCCGGCGAGGATCGCATTGTCGAGGTTCGTGAGATAGGACGCGTAGTCCTCGTCACGGGAGAACTCGATGTCGATGTCGGGGTTCTCCTCCTCGAACGCCTCGATGATCTCACTCCACTGGTCCTGCGTGGGCAGCCAGGAACTGAAGGTAAGGGTGACGGTGCCTCCGGTATCGGCATCGCCGCCCGAGCTGCCGCAGCCGGCCAGCGCGAGCGCCCCCGTGGCGGCTAACGCGATCGCGGAGAGTGTGCGGGTACGCAGTGCTGTTTTCATCGATGTGCTCCTTTGCAAGGTGATCATTGGATGGATGGGGTCGGATGGGCCGTCCACTCGTACCGAGTGAGACCTGCCCCGGTGAGCTCGATGCGCTGCCGCGATGAGGCGGAGTCGTCGAAGGTCAGAGGATGGATTCGTCGCCCGACCTGCACGAGGGCCTGTCGACCCTGCCGGGTGCTGCGCACCGCGACGCCCGCTGCGTCGGTGAAGGGCGGGTCCATCGGGTAGCGCTGCGAGGCGTCGCCGGGTCGCAAGAGGGTGTATGCGTCCGCTTCCACCAGCAGACGCACCGCTTCGGCCCCCCACGGTGCGAAGAGCACGCGGCTCCCCGGCGTCGGCAGGGCGAACTCGTGCACCATCGCTGACGACGAATCGCTGTCGCCCTCGAGGACGACGCTGCGTCCGGGGGGTGCGACAAGCCCGGTTGCTCCCGGGTCGCGGCGCGGCTGAACGGAGAACACGTGCCCCGCGTGATCGAGGTCTTGGCCCCAGAGGTCCATGTGGCCGGTGAAGGAGAAGGCGGAGAACTCGGTAGCTGTGCGCTCCGACACGAGGCCGAACCGCGCAGCGATCTCCGGCACCGGGAATGCCAGTGTCGTCGAATCACCGACACGAACCTCGACGCGGTCGAACATTCGGCGAACCTGCAGCTGCTGCCACCGGTCAAGCCGTGCCCGGCGCAACTCGGTGCGGGCGATCACGGTGCCGACGCCGCGGAGCCAGCGTCGTGCGATCAGCTGCGACGTCGCCGCATCCGCCAGCACCTCGACGACGTCATCGTCTCCGTTGGCGGCGACGACCACGCCCGCTCGGGCGCCGCGATCGGAGATCTCGACGCGCATCCACACCTCGGCGACGTACGCTGACGCGGCCGCCGATGTCTCGAGGCGCGTGCGCTCGGCAGCAGTTGTGCAGACGCGATCGTCCGCGAGGTGCACGCGTCCTTCTCGCACGTCCCAGCGAGCATCGAGCTCGGCGCCGGAGAAATCGTCGGAGACCTGGGGTCGTGCCGGAGCGTCGAGCTCCGTGGAACCCGGGCCGGTGGTGATCAGGCATCGCGTGGTGTGCAGCAGCGGATCGATGCGCATCGTGCGCTGTTCGACCTGAGGGTCGAGCGGATCCGCGGCATCCCGCCCGTGGTAGACGATCCAGTCGTCGACGAGGTTCGGGGCGCGCACGACGGAGTTGTGCCCCGTGCCTTCGACGTCGCCGTTGCGACGCATGAGCGGGGCATATTCGTGATCGTTCGGATGCTTGCGCCACACCAGGTCGTGGGGTGCGCCGTCGAGGACGGCGCCAGCCTGACCGATGAAGTAGTCGGGGCGCTCGTACGCGTTGCCCGAGTAGGTGAGATACGCGCGGTCGCCTCGAGTGAGGTACGTCGCACCCTCGATGGTGTACCAGTCGCGACCATCGCCGAACCTGTCGTGCTCGAAGACCTCCTGTTCGAGGGAGGGGCGTACGATCACGCGGGGCCGACCCTCGAGGCGATCGAAGTCGAGCAGGCGATCGGCGACGATCGACGTGCCGACGTACTCGTCGTCGAGGCCCGTGACGTCGTTCGTCGAATAGAACATGACGTACCCGCCCTCACCGTCGGGCACGACATGCGGATCGATCGAGAACGTGTCGAAGAACTGGGTGACCAGCGTGAACGGACCCGTTGGATGGTGGCTCGTGGCCAGTTGCAGCACCTCGTCGTGCGGGTCGGTCGACCCGGCGGGTCTGCTCGAGACATAGAGGTAGAAGACGCCGTCGACGTAGATCGTGCACGGTGCCCAGTAATGAGTGCGGCCCGGCACCTGCAGCGCCGCCCCGACGCGCGTCCAGGACACGAGATCACTCGAGACGCTCACGTTCACCTGCGTCTCGCCCGTCGAGTAGCAGTAGTAGAGCCCGCGGTAGCGCAGCACGAACGGGTCGGGGTCGGTGCGGGCGATGCCATCGGAATACCCCAGCGGGTTGCGGTATCGCTCGGCTGTCACCATCGTTCGGTCCTTCGGTTCGGTGTCGACGGGCGTCGTCATCAGCTCTTCACCGCGCCTGCGGTCACGCCGGCCTGCAGGTAGCGCTGGCTGACCAGGTAGACGATGACGGAGGGGATCGTCATCAGGATGAGACCGGCGTAGAGCTGAGAGATCTGCTCCTGGCTCATTCGGTCGTCCTGCAGGAGGGATATCGCCTGGGTCACCGGGAACAGCTCCGGCGAGGACAGCAGCAGATTCGGCAGCAGGTACTCGTTCCACGAGTAGACGAAGGCGAGGACCCCCACGGTCGCCAGGGTGGGCCCGCTCAGGGGAAGGAGCACGCGCCACCAGACGGCGAAGGAGTTGCATCCATCGAGGGTGGCGGCCTCAATTAGCTCGTCGGGGAGAGCGTCGAAGTGGTTGCGCATGAGCAGAATCATCATCAGCGCGTTGAAAGCGATGAGCGGGATGATGACGCCGACGTAGGTGTTGCGCAGTTCGAGCGTGTTGATCGTGAAGAAGAGGGGAGTCACCACGGCAGCGACGGGGACGGCGAGGCAGGCGAGAAGGAGTCGATAGATCACCTCGCGGCCGCGGAACTGCATCTTGGAGAACGCATAGCCCGCCAGTGCCGAAATGAGCATGATCACGAGCGCCGAGACGCCGGCCATGAGAAAGCTGTTGCCGATCGCCGACCAGTAGTCGAATGACTCGTGAGTGAGGACGACGGCGTAGTTGTTCCATCCACCCACCGAGATCGACATGTAGACGGCGACGCCGATCGGGTAGAGCCACAAGGCGGCGAGCGCCCCCAGGGCGGCGTACATGGCTACGCGTGCCAGGATCTGCTTTCGCATCGTCACTTCCTCCGTCCGCTCACGCGCATCTGCACCAGTGAGAGAAGGAAGGCGAGCAGGAGGATGACCATCCCAATCGCGGAGGCGTAGCCGGCTTCCCTGTTGGAACGCTCCTGATACAGGTAGGTCGAGAGAAACTGCGTCGAGTCACCGGGGCCTCCACCTGTGGTCAGCCACACGATGTCGAAGGTCTTCAGGGCACCGACGATGCCGAGGATGATGAGCACACTCGTCGTCCCGCGCAGCGACGGGATCGTGATGGACCACAGACGGCGCCACCATCCCGCTCCGTCGAGCGTGGCGGCCTCGTACAGCTCATCGGGGATGGACATGAGACCCGCGAAGTAGATCATCATCGAGAAGCCCATCCACTGGAAGATGTTGATCACGATGATCGACCAGAGCCCGAGGTCACGGCCGAGCCATTCGATCACCTCACCCTGGCCGAGCAGCCCGAGCGCGCGAAGCGACTCGTTGAGCGACCCGAAGTTCGTCTCGAGCATGTACCGGAAGACCGTGGCGATGATCGCGGGTGCCATGGCGATCGGAAGGAAGAAGAGTGCCTTGAAGAAGTTGCTCCCGGGAAGCCGCTCTTTCGCGATCACCGCGACCAGGAGACCGAGCACCGCCTGGATGAAAACGGTCGCGACCATGAAGACGAGTGTGTTGCGCAGCGCCGTCCAGAACGTTCGGTCGGACAGCAGAGCCGCATAGTTGTCGAGCCCGACGAAGTTCATCCGGGTGAGGCCGTTCCAGTCGGTCAGGCTCGCCCAGGTGTTGAAGCCGATGCTGAAGTAGATCAACACCCCCGAAATGACGACGACGGGGAGGATGTAGAGGTACGGCACGTACCGCCCGCCCAGTGTCTTCATCATGCTCCTTCGCCATTAATTCAACGTTGAACTACTTGCCCGACGGGACATCGAGAAGTCATCGGGTTGACGAGATCGTGACATAGTTCAGCGTTGAACGCAAGCGGCCGTTTCGGGCTATGGTGGGCCTCGTAGAGCATGACGGGAGGGCGATGATGGCTCGTGTGACATTGGCGGACGTTGCCGCCGTCGTGGGCGTCAGCGCGAAGACGGTCTCGAACGTCGTCAACGGCACGGGGTGGGTCAGCGACGACATGCGCGCACGCATCCTTGCCGCCATCCGCGAACTGGACTATCGGCCCAACCTCGCTGCGCGTCAGCTGCGCGGCGGATCGAGCGGTCTGCTCGCCCTCGCCGTTCCCGATCTTCGCGAACCGTACTTCGCCGAATTCGCGGCGCAGTTCGTCGCGACGGCCCAGGAGCGACGCCAGACGGTGCTGATCGCCCAGACCGGCGGCGACCGCGCCGCAGAAATGGCATTCGCTGAGGCTGAGGGGATGCCGGCGCTCGACGGGCTGGTTCTGAGCCCTCTCTCCATCACAAAGGCTGACCTCGAAGAACGTCGCTCACGCACCCCGATGGTTGTCGTCGGTGAGCACGGCCGCGCTGTCGTCCCGGCCGGCATCACACACGTCGGCATCGACAATGTCGCCGCCGCGCACGCCGCGACGGACTATCTGATATCGCGCGGGCGCACGCGGATCGCGGCGGTGGGCGTCCAGCACGAGGGGTCGACGGCGACCTCCCGTCAGCGATTCGTCGGCTACCGTCAGGCGCTCGCCGGAGCCGGTATCCCGCTCCTCGAACCGCTGCTCTGCCCGGTCGGGCCGTTCAACCGCGCAGAAGGATCGCGAGCCGTCGACGCGCTGATCGAGCGCGGTGCGGCCTTCGACGCACTCATGTGCTTCAACGACACGCTCGCGCTCGGCGCGCTGTACTCACTCGGAGCCCACGGCGTCGCCGTTCCGCGCGATGTCGATGTCATCGGATTCGACGACATCGAGGAGGGGCGCTTCTCTATCCCTCCCTTCGCCACCGTCGACTCGGGGGTGGAAGCGGCGTCGAGGATGATCCTCGATCTCCTTGCGGCACCCGCCGAGCTCCCGGGCGGTCACCATGAAGTGCCGTTCCGCCTCATGCGATGCGAGGGAGAGCGGATCCGAGCATGATCAGCATCCATCCCGTCCCCGGAAGGCGCGCAACTCCCGTATGACCAACATTCTCTTCCTCATGACCGACCAGCACACCCAGTCGACGTTGGGCAGTTACGGCAACGAGGTGGTGCGCACGCCGCACCTCGATCGCCTCGCCGCCACGGGCACCCGGTTCGCCGAGACATTCACCCCAACGGCGATCTGCACGCCTGCGCGGGCCAGCCTGCTCACCGGTGCCGCCCCCTTTCGGCACAAGCTGCTGGCCAACTATGAGCGGAACGTGGGCTACCTCGAAGATCTCGCGGACGGCCAGTTCACCTTCGCGGAGGACCTGAGGGCGGCGGGGTACAACCTGGGCCTCCTTGGGAAGTGGCACGGCGGTGTTCGCAAACAGGCCTCCTCGTACGGCTTCGAAGGGCCCCACTTCGAAGGCTGGCACAACCCCGTCGATCATCCCGACTACCTCGCCTATCTCGCCGAGCGCGGGCTTCCCGCGTACGCGATCAGCGACAAGGTGAGAGGGACGACGCCGAACGGTTCCGAGGGCAATCTTCTCGCCGCGCGACTCCATCAACCGCTCGAGGCGACGTTCGAGCATTACCTCGCCGATCGCACGATCGAGATGCTGGAGCGCTTCGCCGCGGGTTCTGACGGTCACGAGCCCGCCCCGTTTTTCCTTGCCACCCACTTCTTCGGTCCGCACCTGCCGTACATCCTGCCGGACGAGTTCTTCGACATGTACGATCCCGACCTCGTCGAACTGCCGGTCTCGGTCGCGGAGACGTTCGAGAACAAGCCCCCTGTGCAGGCGAACTACTGCGGGCTGTGGACATTCGACACCCTCAGCGAAGAGACGAGTCGCAAGCTCATCGCCGCGTACTGGGGCTACATCACGATGATCGACCACGAGATCGGCCGCATCCTCGACGCCGTCGACCGGCTCGGGCTGACGGATTCGACGGCCGTCATGATGACCGCCGACCATGGGGAATTCACCGGGGCTCATCGACTTCACGACAAGGGTCCCGCGATGTATGAGGAGGTCTACCGCATCCCGGGACTCATTCGCCTGCCCGGTGAGCCGGCCGGGCAGGTGCGGGAGGAGTTCGTCTCGCTCACCGACTTCACCGCGACGATCCTCGACATCGCCGGCCGTGACACTGCGCCGGCCGTGGACAGCCGATCGCTCCTCCCGCTGGTTCGCGGCGACCACCCGGAGTGGGCCGAGAGCATCCTCTGCGAGTACCACGGTCACCACTTCCCGTATCCGCAGCGAATGCTCCGCACCCGCACGCACAAGCTCGTCGTCAATCCGGAGTCGGTCAACGAGCTCTATGACCTGCTGCGCGATCCGCACGAACTGGTGAACCGCATCGACGATGACGCCTACGCCGACACGCGATCGCAGCTGATGCGTGAGCTGTACCGGCAGCTCCGCGCGCGCGGTGACAACTTCTACCACTGGATGACTCCGATGTTCGACATCGGCGGCGGTGACTTCGATGCGACGCTGTCCTCCTTCGAGCCCGCGAAGGCGCAGTGAACGGGAGGCGTCGGCAGTCTTGAAGCGACCGCTGGGGTCGGCCTCAGCGGCGACCGTCTGTCATCTCGGACGCAGTCGGACGCAGTCGGAGGTGTGCGCCGAGGCTGAGACACGTGTCGGCTGAGGCCCGTCCGTGGTCGGGATGTCCGCGGACGAGGACGGTGCGGATGGCGCACGTCGCGCCACGAGCCCACTCGCCGTCAATGAACGGTTGCGCGCGAGGTCGCCACGAGGACAGCGTCTCTTCTTCACGAATTGAGAGCATGTCCCACTAAGTGTCGTATATATGTTCTACCCTCGAGGTAGTCAGAAATCGACGCGGGGGCTGCGATGACGAAAGAGGATCGGCGGAAGTTGGACGCCGCTCGCACGCGTGAACTGGTCGCTGAGGCACGTCGGCTGCGGGTGGTGATTGCGGCTGCGGAGGCGGAGTTGGCGCGGACGCATGCTGACGCGTACGAGCTGGCGCAGGAGCAGATGTCGCGGTTGCGTGATGCGTCGACGCGGGAGCGGGAGATGCCTTTGCGGTCGATGGCCGCGGAGCTGGCCGTGGATGCGAGGGTGAGTGATCGCACGTTGCAGACGCAGTTGTTCGAGGCGCACCGCACGGTGACGCAGTTCGGGCCGTCGTGGGAGGCGTGGCGTGAGGGGCGGGTGTCTCGTGCGCATGTGCGGGTGGTCGTCGATGCCGGCGCGGATCTTTCCGACGATGAGGTGCGTGCCGCGTACGAAGCCGAGGTGCTCGCTTACGCGGAGACGACCTCCGCCGGGCGCGTGAGGCCGTTTGCGGAGCAGGTGGCGGATAAGCACAACCCGAAGTCGATGCAGGAGCGGCACGATGAGGCGGTGCTGGACCGGCGGGTGTGGGTGGAAGACCTTCGCGACGGAATGTCGATGCTGGGGGTGATCGGGCCGTCGGTGGAGGTGCATGGTGTGCATGACCGGCTGACCCGGCAGGGGAAGGCGATCAAGGCCGCCGATCGCGCGGTGCGCCGGGAAGCTGCCGAGCGCGATGCCGCTGGGGAGCCCGAGGAGCGAGAGTCGGACAGCGTCTGGTTCGATGAGCGGACGCTGGATCAGATCCGCACCGACGTGCTGTTGGACATGATGCTGACCTCCTCACCGTCGGTTGACCCGACCGCGGTCGAGGGTGGGTTGGGTGCGATCCGAGCTCACGTGCAGGTGACGGTGCCGGCGACAACGCTCGCAGGAACCACCACCGGTGGGGCGGAGCTGGACGGGAAGTGCGCGG
The DNA here is from genome assembly GCF_042846595.1 of Microbacterium sp. MTN4-26. NCBI lineage: Bacteria > Bacillati > Actinomycetota > Actinomycetes > Micrococcales > Microbacteriaceae > Microbacterium > Microbacterium sp. MTN4-26. The sequence continues at coordinate 253 of NZ_BTGO01000025.1, read as the reverse complement.
TGGACCCCGAAACGGCGAAGATCCTTGCGGGCAACGTTCCGAGCTTCGACCGGGTGTTCCTCGACCCCGTCACCGGTGCCGTGCTGGCGGTTGATCGCCGGTTCGTGACGGCGGAGCAGAAGCGGTACCTGGTGGCGCGGGATATCCGGTGCCGGTTCCCCGGGTGCCGACGCCCCGCCCGGGATTGCGACTGGGATCACCGGGAAGACTGGGCGCTGGGCGGCAAGACCGACGTCGACAATGTCGGGGCGTT
>NZ_BTGO01000024.1:0-39230 GCF_042846595.1 Microbacterium sp. MTN4-26 | reverse complement strand
CCTAGAGCCGCCGCGACTGCTGCTGGCCGCGGGCGCGGCTGAGTGCTTCAGCGACGTAGTCGAGATCATCGTCGAATAGGTCGGCGTAGGTGTCGAGGGTCATCGCAGCACTCGCGTGCCCGAGCATTCGTTGAACTGCCTTGACGTTTGGCTCCGGCGCTGATGGCCAGGCTCGCAGCCGTGTGACGGAGATCGTGCGGAGAGATCTGGGGGAAGTCTGGGTCCGCTTTCCGGCACCTTCGTACGGCAGCCGCGAACCAGCCATCTTGTGAGCTGGGGAGCTTCATGTGCTCATCGCCACCTCCAAAAAGGAGTTGATCTGAGCTCTTGCCTCGAGCGTTGAGTCGGATCGGCGAGTCGAGGAAGTCTGGGTAGGGGACCGAACGGCTCGCGTGTGACTTTGGTGTTCCTGTCCGAACCGTGCCATTGACCATGACGGCGTTCTCCTGAACGTGCACCCGCCGTCGAAGGAAATCCACGTCACCGACCCGCAGCCCGGTCGCCTCGCCCCACCGGAGCCCGGTATACCCGAGGAACGTGACGATTTCGGGATGGCGGGACTCACTTGCCAGGAGTTCTACTTGTCGATGACTCAGGTACACGCGTCGCTTCGGCTGTTTCCGTGGCAGTTTGATGCCGCGGACGGGATTCTCTCCGAGTCGGCGATCGCGAACGGCGACGGGGAGATCGTCGATCAGAAGGAGCTTGCGGAGCGTTTGCCCGCGCAGGCGAAGGAACAGAGCGTGAGTCCGACGGGGCCGGGTGGGCTGCTCAGCCAGTTCACGAAGAACGTCCCGGGAAACCACGCAGGCGAGCCCTGACATCTCCGGCAATGAGCACAGCGGGACAGCGCTGGGTGAGAAGATTCGCAACGGCAACCGGACGAAGACCGTGCTCACCGCGATCGGGCTGTTTGAGATCGAGGTCCCGAGGGATCGCGGTGGGTCGTCCGAACCGGTGATCGTCCCCAAGCGCAAGCGGCGACGGAGTCGACCAGATCGTGGTTGTCGCTGACTGCGCGAGGATTGACAATGGGAGAGATCGCCGCGCACTTCGACGAGGTCTATGGGGCGATGGTCTCCGAAGACCGCATCAGTTGAATCACGGGGAAGGAGGGCCGGCCTTCTTCCCCTTCCCGCGCCGCCGGCGTTGCGCGGACGAGAGGATCCCGGCCTGCGAGCACAGCCTCCACGCCGTGCGCCTGCTCATCCGCCAGCCCGCCCGGCGGGCTTCGTCGGCGAGGTAGCGGTATCCGAACGTCGGGTCGTCGTGGAGCGCGTTGATCCGATACGCGCGGAGCACGTCCGCGTCGCGGACCCGGTCGCCTCTCCACCGGTAGTAGGACTGTCTCGTGAGCTTGAGGACCCGGCCGACACCGTCACGGGAATCTCCACTTGTGGCGGGCGGTGGACCGTGCCACTTGCGATGCGGCCGTCGGTTGCCGGCATCGCCGCGGGCGACGGCCATCCGGGATGCTTGCGCCCACCGGGCCTGCATGACCGCGCCGGGCCGTTAGGTTCGCGGTGATGCCAGGCTGCTTCGACCAGCAGTCGGCGGGCGTGGGTGTTGCCGGTCTTCGTAATCAATCCCTGCACCCGAGACTGACCGGATGAGTACTCCGGCGGCATGAGGCCGGTGAACGCGCCGATGCTTGACCCGGTGAATCTCTCCCAGTCGCCGATCTCGACCGCCAATGCAAACGCGGTCAACGTCGATATGCCTCGTATACATCCCAGACGCGTGACGGTATTCGCATATTCGCTGGTCGCGGCCGTCTGTTCGATGAGCGTGTCGAGCCGGTCCTTGCGGGCGCCGACCTGCTGGACGGCCTCGTAGTCGGCGTGGGACGCGGGCTGCTCGAATCGGTGACGTCGCAGCCAAGCGTCGTGGGCACCCGTCCAGGCCCGCTTGCCGTCGTACATGATCCCGTGCCGCAGCAGCAGCTTCGACAGCCGGTGCCGTGCCGCCATCAGTTCGCCCCGATTGTCTTCCCACGCACGAACCAGATCTCGAGCGGTCTCCTGCGCCAGCGACGGCACACGCACCGCTACGATCTCGTCCAGCCGCAGCAGGCGAGCCAAGTGCGACGCGTCCCGAGCATTGCCTTTACCCGATCACCGGTCGTACGCTGCAGCTTCGACGGAGCCGCGACCAGGAACGTGATGCCCGCCGCAGCGAATAGCCTCGCCAACGCGAACCCCGTCGGACCGGCCTCGTGCGCCGCCGCCGCGGGTTGCGGCAGCGCAAATCACCCACGACACCACGCCCGCAGGTTCATATCCGAATCGTCGCCGGATCACTTCCCCGGCCCGTTCATCGATCCCGGCCGCCGCCACGCTCCAGAGTGCACATTCAGCCCAACGCTTCTCCGCTGAGAACTCAACTGGGGCCTCCATTCGCCTGTCGAATTGACCAGCCCTCCCAACGGCTGGCAACCCGCTTACGCGAATCAAGGCCCCAGCCTCAAGGGGACCGAACGCTCATCGTCTAGTCTCCGGGCGGACCGGCCGCTCGACACGAGCAAGATGACGCTGGGCATCACTGTCCCGGCGGTAGTGGAAATGGCAGGAGCAATAGGATCCCGGCCCTGAGCCCGACGCGGGGAAGAAGGCCGCCCCGATGTGATGTCTCTCCCAGCTGTGTTTCGCGCCCTCCCGGCTGCGGCGCGACTGCGCACTATGCCGCTTCTCGATGGGTGGTATCGGATCTGCAGCGTTGCCGAAGTCGGATGAAGGACGTTGGATATTCGATAATCCTTCCGCATTAGACCCTCCAAAGAAGTAGGGAGACCCAGATGTTGATCTCGCGCCCATTCAGTCTCGGAGCCATCGTGGCTGCTGCCGCACTGATGCTGACCTCATGCGCAGGTAGTAGCAGCCAGTCGAGTGCTGATGGTGAAGCCGAGCTCACCAGCATCGCTGTCGGCATGACGCCGATCGCGAACGCGGCCCCGGTGTACCTCGCGATTCAAGAAGGCTTTTTCGAGGACGAGGGCTTGAAAGTCACCCCGACGACGATCCAGGCTGCGGCAGCTGCGATCCCGTCGCTGATCAACGACGAGTTGCAGTTCGCTCTCGTGTCTGCTGTGCCCACCATCACCGCTGCATCCAAAGGTCTGCCTGTGCGGGTGGTCGCCGCCAACGACCACTACAACCCGGACGCGACGGCGACGGACGCCGCCGCTCTGGTCGCATCCGCAGGGAGCGGAATCACCGATATGGCGGATCTCGGCGGCGCGACTGTCGCAGTGGTCGGTCTGAAGTCCGCACCGGAACTCGCGACACGCGTCGCCCTAGAAAAGGTCGGCGTCGACCCGTCGACCGTCGATTTCGTGGAGATCTCCTACCCGGACATGGTGCCGGCTCTTCAGTCGGACCGCGTTGACGCTGCAGTCGTCGTCGATCCGTTCCTCAGCCAGGTCAAAGAAGCAGGCCTGTCGGTGATCGGGCAGCCGTTCCTCGACGGCTTGGCGGGCGAAGTGGGAACCACCTGGATCGCTGCGGACGCGTTCGTGTCCCAGAACGCCGATACCGCGGCCGGTTTCGTGAGGGCCATCGAGAAGGCCGTCGCCTATGCGGCGGAGAACCCCGATGCTGTGCGCGAGATCATGGGCACGTACACTGAGACGGATCCGGAAGTCCTCGCCAAGAGTCTGCTGCCGGTCTTCGACTCTTCGATCTCCTCCGGTGATCTGCAGTACTACGCGGACACGATGCTCGATCAAGGCTTCATCGCCGAGTCCTACGACGCGTCGGAGCTGTTGTGGCAGCAGTGACCGCATTGAAAGGCCGCGCGCGGCGGAACACATCGACGTACTCTGCGACATCGGGTCACCTGATCGCGAAGATCGGATTCATCGCCGCCATCGTGATCGCGTGGCAGATCGCCGCCTCTGCCGGAACGCTCGGTGCCGTGCCGACGCCGGTAGACGTCGCTCAGGCCCTCATCGGGGTCTTCGTCGACGGTTCAGTATGGATGCCGGTGGCGATCACGCTCGGCGCCTGGGCAGTGAGCTTCATCCTCGCGTCGATGCTCGGGCTCGTTCTCGGTTTCCCCCTCGGCGCCAGCGATCTCGCCTACCGGATGTCGGTCTTCCTGCTGGACTTCTGCCGCACGATTCCCGCGCTGGCATTGATCCCGCTAGTAGTCCTCATGTTCGGCACGGGCATGGAGAGCACGGTCATCTTGGCGACATTCGCCGCTGTCTGGGCAGTGCTGCTGCAGGTGATCTACGGTGTCCGGGATGTAGATCCGGTCGCCCGCGACGTCTTCCGATCTTTTCGAGTCCGCCGTTCAGACGTCATCCTCCGGCTCATCCTGCCGACTGCGGCGCCGTACATCGCGACCGGGCTGCGCCTGGCGGCCGCGATCTGCCTACTACTCACCCTGAGCGTCCAGATCGTGATCGCGGCTCCCGGGATAGGGCAGCAGATCGTTCTCGCCCAGCTCGGTGGGGCCATTGCGAAGATGTACGCATACATCGTCCTCAGCGGTGTGCTCGGAATCGCGCTGAACGCGATCTTCGTCGCGATCGAGCGCGCTGCCCTACACTGGCATCCGTCGTTCCGCGGGGAGGTGCACTGATGCGCACTCTGCGTCGGGGCTCTCTCGCCCTCGTCCTCCCTGTGATCGCCGTCGCCCTCTGGTGGGTCGCCACCGAGAACGCCGAGTCGTTCTACTTCCCCCCGCTTTCCCAGATACTGGGCGTCTTCGTCGATCTATGGGTCTTCGACCTGGTGCCCGTGCATGTCGTGCCGAGCATCGTCGCCATCCTCGTCGGCCTCGGAGTGTCAATCGTCCTGGGCATCGCGATCGGAGTCGCGCTCGGACTTTCGAAGTTCGCGAGCGAGATGGTGAGCCCCGTGCTGCAGTTCCTTCGCTATCTGCCCGCCGTGGCACTGCTCCCGCTCGCGATCCAATTGATCGGCATCGGACTGGAGATGCGAGTCGCGATCATCGTGCTCGGTGCCATCTGGCCGATCCTGCTCAACACGATGGACGGCGTGCGGGCGATCAACCCCTCGGTCGTCGATGTCGCGAAATCGACACGTCTGCGCTGGACAACCTGGATCTTCCGCCTCGTGCTCCCTGCGGCGAGCCCGCAGATCTTCACCGGCATCCGTGCCAGCCTCGCCGTCGCCGTCGTCCTCATGGTCGCCAGCGAACTGCTCGGATCCTCGCGGGGTATGGGCTACTTCATCCTTGAGTCCCAGCGTCAGTTCTCGCTGCCGGAGATGTGGTCGGGCATGATCCTGCTCGGCATCATCGGTTATCTCCTCAATGTCATCTTCGCCAGGATCGAGCACGCCGTGCTCGCTTGGCATCGCCTGTCGCGCAGCTGAAAGGACAATCCCAAGTCATGCAAAGCCAACAGCGCATCATCTTGTCCGTCGAACACCTCCAGAAGAGCTTCGGTCCGAAGGAGGTCCTACGCGACGTCACCTTCACCGCCGCCGCCGGCGAGTTCGTCTGCATCGTCGGGCCGTCCGGCGCCGGGAAGACCACGCTGCTCCGGGCTCTTGCGCAACTCGGCCCTGCAGACGGCGGGCGCGTGCTGCTCGACGGCCGAGAAGTCACAGAGCCGCCCTCGGAGATGGCCGTGGTCTTCCAGGACTACAGCCGGTCGCTGATGCCCTGGATGCGGGTCGCCGCGAACGTGGAACTTCCGCTGTTGCGCAGTCGACTGTCGAAGGCTGAGCGTTCAGAACGTATCCAGCAGGCACTTGTCGATGTCGGACTTCCCGATGCGGGCAGGCTGTACCCCTGGCAGATGTCCGGTGGGATGCAGCAGCGGGTTGCCATTGCCCGGTCGCTCGCATATCGTCCGGAAGTCTTGATCATGGATGAGCCGTTCGCCTCGGTCGATGCGCAGACCAGGGCAGACCTCGAGGATCTGATGCTCGATCTGCGCGACAGGCTGGGCGTGACGATCGTGCTCGTCACGCATGACATCGACGAGTCGGTGTATCTTTCGGACAAGGTCATCGTTCTCTCCGGCAGCCCGGCTACGGTGACCGCAACTGTGCCTGTGCCGCTGGGTGCCCCGCGAGATCAGATCGCGACGAAGGCGACACCGGAGTTCCTCGCACTTCGAGCGGAGATCCACGGCTTGATCGCCCATGCCGGGGCGAGGCCGGTTACAGTGTCGTCGTGAGCACCCCGCTGTTACCACCGCGCGGTGCCCGACGAGTGGCCGACGAGGTTTACCGAATCCTGCATGCGCGGATCGTCGCCGGAGAGCTCCAGCCCGGGGAACGCATCGAGATCGATCATGTGGCACGCGAACTCGACGTCTCGCGCACGCCGGTGCGGGAAGCGGTTCTCCAGCTGGCCAGCACGGGGATGGTCGAGCGCGTACCGTACCGGGGCACGATCGTGACCGGTGTCGATGCTGATCGGCTCGAAGAGGTGACGGCGCTCCGCATCCAACTGGAGGGCCTCGCTGCAGAACTGGGTGCCGCGCGCATCGACGAGGCCGGTGTCGCGCGGATGGCCGAACTGCAGGACACGATCGAAATCCGGGCTCATGAGGCCGGCTATGCGTCGGGCATCTTCAACGAACTCAATGCGCAGTTCCACGGGGTGCTCTATGCCGCCGCAGGCGCACCGACGCTCGTCCGCCTCATCGAGGGACTCAACGCTGAAGCGGATCGGATGCGGCTGCACTTCCCCGCTGCCGACGGACTCGCCGACCCCCACCATCGAGCGATCATCGAAGCCTGCCGGGATGGCGACGTCGGCGCTGCGAGGATCGCCACGCAACGTCACATCCTCGCCGCGTATTTCAGCATGAGCCGCTCGGATGCCGTTCCCGACGGTGGTGCGCTGTCGCTCGTCGTCCGCGAGACGGGGTTGCCGCTGCGCCGGGGGTGTTAGCACCGGTCTTAGCGTGGCTCACGCTTTGCTGAGCTCCCAGTGGTTGACGTTGAGCGTCGCGTGGTCAGCCGCGAGGTAGCGGTGGAAGCGGCCCTCCGGGTCCCGCTCTGCGATGATCTGCTGCAGTCTCTCCCAGTTCTCCGGCGCCATGAACCGCAGCTGACGATTGGTCATGTCGCTGTCGCCCAGGTACTGGCCTGCCGTCACCGGCTGAGCGTGTGCGAACACCTCGTCCACCCAGGCGCGGTTGCGCGCGAACTCGGCGGGATCCTCGTACACGGTGTAGGCGGCGACGTAGGCATCCGTGTGTAGCGAGAACGCCATGTCCGGCAGCGGCCGGCGAGGGGCGTTGCTCATCCAGATCGCGAAGCCCTTCTCGGTCGGGTTCGTCGTGAACAACGGTCGGATTCCCTCGACCATCGCGGCAACGCCTTCCAGAGAGTTCTCTGCGTCGATCCAGGCGTTGTCGCAGATGTACTGCCAGTGCTCGGGATTCTGCAGCTCCTGCTGCGCGCGATGCTCGGCGAGCGTCGACGGGGCGGCGTCCTGCACGAAGAGTGCCCGGTCGATGACCGGGCACGTGTTGAATTCCGCGAGGGATGCGCGGGCGTGCAGCTCATCGTCGTCGAAACTCGCACCCGTGACCAGGAAGACGCGGCGCTCCGTCCCGTCGGGAAGAGGTACCGGTGTCGAGATCGCGACGATCTCGACGTTGTCCGGGATGCGGTGATGTGCCTCGTAGAGCCAGGTCATCACCTCGGTGAAGTCCTCGAGTTCGTAGGCCTGAACTGTGTGGGCGAGATGCCTGAAGAGCGGGCGCGTGTCGAGGTGGAATCGGACGACGATCCCCGGGAAGGCCGGACCCGCGCCGCGTGCAGCCCAGTAGAGATCGGTGTTCTGGTCCGCATCGCAGCGGACGAGATCGCCATCGGCGGTGACGACGTCCACGGCGACGACCGACTCCGCCGCCCATCCCCAGCCCCGCTGGTTCCAGCCCTGTCCGCCCTGCAACAGGAATCCGCCGATGCCCACCGACGGGCAGTGACCTCCGTTGAAGAACCGGCCGCGCTCCTCCAGATAGGGCGACAACTCGTCGCCGCCCTTCGTGGCTGGACCGGCCGAAACGATTCCACTCGCCTCGTCGAGTGATATCTCGCGCAACGCGCCAAGGTCGATGAGCAGCCCGCCGTCCCGCACGCTCCACGCGGCCCAGGAGTGCCCGCCCGAACGGATGGCGACCGTCCATCCGTTCTCGTTCGCGAGGCGGACGCCCTTCTGCACGTCGTCGACCGACTTGGCGATCAACACCGCAGCGGGCTGGCGGTCGGGACGCCGACCGTTGAAGACGCGACCGACGCGGGCATCCTCCCAATCGGAGTCGGAAGGCAGCACCAGGCGTCCGTCGAAGGTCAGCTTTCGGGCCATCATCGATCTCCTCAAGAGTCATGCGGGTGGATCGCTCCGCCTTGGACCGAGACTAGGCAGGCCACTGATTCCGCAGCACACCACAGGATTGATACCAGACATCTGCCGTCGGGACGGTTCGCATGGTTCGTTTTCGCGATGATGGAGAGACTCGAGGAGGAGAAGCATGGGACGCCTGCAGGACAAGATCGCCGTCATCACCGGCATCGGCGGTGGCATGGGCCGAGAAGCCGCGCGCCGCTTCGCGGCAGAGGGTGCGAGGGTCGTCGGATGCGACGTGAATGCCGAAGGCCTCGAGGAGACGGTGCGGATCGTCCGCGGCGAAGGCGGCGAGATCACCGGCCATGCTCCCGTCGATCTCAGCGACGCCGAAACGACCGCACGCTGGATCGACGACGCGGCGGCCGTTTACGGCGGCATCGACATCCTCTACAACAACGCCGGCATCCAGCGCTTCGCGCCCATCGACGAACTCGCGGTGGACGACTGGGAGCTCAACGTGCGCGGCGAACTGAGCATCGTCTTCTACGCCGTCCGCGCGGCCTGGAAGCACCTCAAGCGTCGCGGCGGCACGATCGTGAACATCGGCTCGATCGCAGGCACTCGCGGGGTGGAGTTCATGCCGCAGAACGTGCACGGCGCCGCGAAGGCCGGCGTCATCAACCTCACTCAGCAACTCGCCGTCGAAGGCGGCCCGCACGGCATCCGCGCCGTGTGCATCTCGCCGGGTTTCATCGAGACCCCCGCGACCAAGTTCCTCGTAGACAATCCGCCCCCAGCGATCAAGGAGACCTGGGATCGCATCCCGCTCCGCCGCGTCGGTCGACCGGACGACATCGTGAACGCGGCGGTCTTCCTGGCCTCCGACGAGGCGACGTGGATCACGGGGGTGAACCTCGTAGTCGACGGCGGAGGCTCGGTGCTCGGTTGACTGGCACGTCGGGAGCGCCCGCCAGCGATTTACGACTTACCGGTGCGCGATCGCCTCGATCTCGATGCGCAGTGACGGGTCGAAGAGCCGATTGACGAAGACGAGCGAGCTGGCGGGAAGCCCCTTCGTGAACAGCGCAGGGAACGCCGCATCCATGTATGGCACGAGGTCGTCCAAGTCGTCCGCGTATGCCAAGAAGATCGTCAGCTTGACGACATCCGCCAGTTCGAGCCCCACCGCGGTCAGCGCCGAGCCGATGTTCGACACCGCCTGGACGGTCTGCTCCACGATGCCGGGGCCGACAAGCTCGCCGTCAATCCCGGCGCCGACTTGTCCTGAGACGAATGCCACGTCGGTCGAGCGCACCACCTGAGAGTACGGTCCAGGAGGTGACAGGAGAGTTGCGGGATTCACGGCGCGTCGCGTCATCCGTCTCGCCGCCTCACGCGCCTTCGGCGAACGTCTCGGCCACCCAGTCGGCGATGATGCCGGCGACGTAGGGCATGTTGTCGATCGAGATGTGCTCCGTGCCGCCCTCGGGGTCGTCGAACAGCCGCAGTTCGCGCTTGGGACTGTTCACGGCCTCCTCGTAACTCTGGTGCGCGTACTTGACGTTGATCTGACGGTCTCCGACGCCGTGCGTGATCAGCACGGGCGCGGTGATCTCAGAGGCGACGCCGTTCAGGTGCATCCCCTTCGTCTTCTCGATGAAGTCGTCCATGTCGGTCGCCCCCCATACCCAGAAGACGTGGTCCCAATAGTGCGGCACGGGGTTCTCACCCTCGCGCTGACGGCGCCCCTCCTGGACTTCGGCCCAGTTGTGGTTGGCGCCCCAGGCGACGCCCAGCTTGAGCCGCTTCTCGAACGCGAGCGCGCGCGGCGCGTAGTAGCCGCCGAGCGACCAGCCGACGATGCCGATCTGCTCCGGGTCGATGCCCAGATCGGCCGTGTTCGCCTCGAGCCAGTCGATGATCGCGCCGGCCCACACCTCGGTGTCATGACGGGCGGTCAGACCGCGAAGGCGCAGCGCTTCGCCGGACCCGGGCGTATCGACCATGAGGGTCGATACGCCGCGCTCGGCGAGCATCTGCGGGAACTGCGAGTAGTACATCATCTCCTTGGTCGAATCCAGGCCGTTCCACTGGATGACGACGGGATGCGGGCCTTCTCCCCGGGCGCGATAGAAGTAGGCCGGCAGGGCGGAGTCCACGCCCTCGTCCGCCGGTGCGTAGGGGATGTCGACTGCGGTCAACGGCACGCTCGACAGCTCGACGTGCTTGAGCAGCAGGTCGATCGATTTCTGATATGCGGCGTTCCGTCCCTCCCATTTCGGCGACTGCAGCCGCTCGGCCTGCGACGTGTACAGCGATGCGCGGTAGTACGTCTCGCCCGCGCCGATGCGACGGCCGCGCGCCGCGTCGTCCTGTGCCTTCGCGATGAGCCGGTCCGCTACGGCCGACCACGACGCGTACAGCTCTTCGGTGCCGGCGTCGTCGCCGTTCTGAGATGCGAGCAGGACGGGCTTGCACGCCCGGTCGACCTCGTCGATGTAGCCGCCGTTGTTGAGCGTGGCGACCACCGACATGCTCCAGACGTAGTTGGTGGGGAAGTACATGAACATGGGGCTCCTCGGGGCTTGTGATCAGTGCGGGATGCCGAGTTCGGTGACGGTTCCGTCGACGCGGATGCTCGTAAACGAGTTGTATGCCACGAGGATGTCGGAGAATTTGTCTTCCGCGTTCAGCCGGTAGGAGATGACACCGCGGAATTCGAATCGGTCGCCGTGCACCACAGGGCCGAACAGGGAATCCGGATCGTCGCGATCGGCGGTGAAGTAGGTCACCATGCGGATCGCGACGTTCGCGTCTGAGCCGACGAAGTCGGTGGGTTCGAGCGCTTCAGTGAACGTGGGCCAGATCTTCGCGTAATGGTCCTTCATTCCCTGAACGCCGGTGTACTCCAGCGTGCCGTTCTTCACGTGCACGTCCTCGGCAAGGTAATCGTCGAAGGCGGTGTCGTCTCGCCGGTTGAATCGCGCGATGTAGTCGTTGAACCTCTGGTTGTCCATGTGTCCTCCTAGGACTGGTCTGCCTGCTGCTGGGGCCGGACGGCGTCCGACAGGAAAGTCGCCACTCCCGACAGGAGCTGGCCGCCGTCGACACCGACCTCGGCGCCGGTGACGTACGAGGCGGCATCCGAGAGCAGGAAGACCACGACGTTCGCGACCTCCTGCGGCTGTCCGCCCCGGTGCAGCGGAGAGACCGCGATGTTCGCATCGAGGAATGCGGAGGGCGCGCTCGCCGTCATCTCGGTGTGGATGTAGCCGGGGTGGACGAGATTGACCCGGATGCCGCGCGGGCCGAGCTCGGTCGCACACGAGTGCGAGAGCCCGCGGATCGCCCATTTGCTGGTCGTGTACGCAGCCGTGTAGTGGCCGGTCACACCGGCTGCCGACCCGATGTTGACGATCGAGGCGCCCTCGGGCATGAGGGGGAGCAGCGCCTGGATGCCGAGCATCGGACCGGTCACGTTGATCGCGAGCACCCGATCCCAGTCGCTGCGCACGACGTCGCCGATCCTCGTGCGCTGGGTGACCCCCGCGTTGTTGACGAGGCCCTTCACGCGGCGTCCGGCGAGGGATGCGGCGAGGGAGGCCCACTCGTCTTCGGACGTGACATCGAGGCGCCGGTACTCGACCGTGCCCGGCAGGTCTGCAGCGGATGCGAGCAGTTCGGGTGCAGCATCCCGGACGTCGGCGGCGATCACGTGTGCACCGTTGCGGGCGAGCAGCAGTGCTTCCTCGGCGCCCTGTCCGCCAGCACCCCCGGTCACGACGAACAGCTCACCCGAGAGGCCGGGAAGGGATACCTCGCTCACGCGCCCACCGGCCGATCGCGATCCACGAGCTCGATGAAGTTGCCCTCAGGATCGGTGAGGTACGCGAAGCGGACTCCGGGCTCCGGCGAAGGGGCTGGCGCGTTGATCACCCCAGCACCCGCGGCGACGAGCCGTTCGAACACGGATCCGATGTCGTCCACGCGGAAGCAGAGGTGGCCCCATCCCTGCGACAGCAACTCGTCAGGAGCCGACGCTGACGGCGGGCGGTGCGTCGAACCGTGACGTTCGAGCAGTTCGACGGCCACGCTATCCGGGCCGAGGAGGAACGCCCCGCGCAGCCCGAGCGCCTCCACGGCGAACGGGTTGGCGGACTCGAAGCCGAACGCCTTCTGGTACCAGGCGAGCTGGGCGTCGAGGTCGCCCACGGACAGCCCGATGTGATCGATGTGCATGCTGCGTCCCTTCTCAGTCGCGCGGTCCATGGCGCATGATGCCGTCCCGGACGTCGTCGGGAAGCACTCGGAGGACATCGTCCTGGTAGTCGCCGCCGACGAGGATGAACGCGACTCGCGCCATCACGTCGCCTCGATTCGCCCATGCGTGGTCGGTGCCGCGCTGGACGACGATGTCTCCCGCCCGAGCGGTGACTTCGCTGTCGTCGAGGATGAGCGTGATCTCGCCCTCGAGGATGACGCCGTAGTCGATCGATTCAGTCCGGTGCACGGGCGACTGCAGCCCGCGATCATCGAGATGACCGGGAAGGAACTCGTTGATGCGGATACGCGTGCCGTGCGTCGGCGGCGGTACGGTGACGGCTCCCGCCGTCGGATCCTCCGGGCCGGCGTGGATCTCGGCGGGCGCCGTCTGCGTCAGCCACACCTCGTGGAACGTCACGCCGTCATCGGGGAGCTCCTTGGTGACCGGCACCGGGCCATCGCTGATGACGACGGATACGCCGTGCTCATCGTGGCCTGTGACGATGCGCCGCGGTACGCGGAACGCGTTGGCGGCGTTCACGGCGCGGCCACCAGGGCGAGAAGCGATTCGTTCATGACCCGCCCGGGGTCGGAATCCGGTGAACCGGGGTTCTGCTCCCAATGCGCGAGCTGCAGCGATGCGTCGACGACACCCTTCACCCGCGGCACACGCCGGTCGTGGAACTCGGTGAGTTGCGTCTCCAGGTCGCCGTCCTCGGTGATGTGCTCGGCGAGCAGCAGTGCGTCTTCGAGGCACAGCGCCGCACCCTGTGCGATCAGCGGTGGCACGGCATGCACGGCTTCGCCGAGGGCCAGCACGCGCCCGCGGTGCCACGGGCCCTCGACGAAGATCCACTCGATCTCTTGGAAGTTCAGGAATGTTTTCTCATCGATCGACTCCCGCAACCAGTCGAAGTCGCCGTGGAAGTTCTGCATCAAGCGGCGGACCTCTTGCCAGCCGGGCAGGCCGTTGTCGACCCGCTGCGGTCGGCACAGCACGAACACGTAGCACTGGGTGTCGCTCACCGGCGTGTATCCCACCTTGTAGGCGCCGCCGTCGTCAGAGTCGGGGAAGGCGATGCCGCCGAGCATCTCCGGCTTGCGATCGGTGACCGCGCGCCAGATGCCCAGCCCGCTGGGTGCGCGATCCTCGACGATGCCGAGCTTGGCGCGGGTCTGCGACTTGATGCCCTCGGCGACGATGATGAGGTCCCACGTCTCGGTGGTGCCATCGCTGAGCAGTGACGTCGCCGACTCGGCGCTGTTCTCGAACGAGGATAGCTCCGTGCCGAGACGGATCTCGACGCCGAGCTCCTCGGCCTTCGCGACGAGGGTCTCGTGGATGTCAGGGCGCAGCGCTCCGATGGTCGGGGGCAGATCGTCACCTCCGGTGCGCGGCGTGTTCAGGTGGGCCATGGTTCGCCCGTCCGCGAAGTACAGCGTCACACCGTCGTCTTCAGGAAAACCCTTGGCGAGCACATCGTCCAGAACTCCGATCTCTCGGAACACCCGCAGCGCGTTCCCCTGGATCGTCAGCCCATGGCCGACCCGCGCCCAGGCGGGTGCCTTGTCCACGAGCGTCACCTGCACGTTGCGCTGCGCCAGGGCGATTGCCGCGGTCAGGCCGGTGAATCCTCCACCGACGATGAGCACCTTGTCGACCGACATCGTTGCCACTCTCCTCACAGATGCCTCTTCACATCCATCGGGCGACGGTTCGCGCCCTCACATCCTGTGAGTCGACGCTAAAGGGGTGCTGCGACTCGCCGCCACACGGCGGTGACGATGCCTGCTATCGCGGAGTCAGGCGGAGACCGCGTCGGAGCGGACGACCTCGGCCACGAGCCGGCGGAACCAGGTGTGGGCGGCGTCGTGCGTGTGGGCCGGATGCCACCACAGCCGCTCGATCAGTTCGACCAGCGGGAATGGCGTGGGCACCGCGACCGTTGCGGTGGGGCCGCCGACGCGATCGACGAGCCGGCTCGGCACGACGCCGATGAGGTCGGTGCCGGAGACGATGAGCGGGATCGAGAGCAGGGTCGACGTGGTGACCCGAACGTTGGTGAGCAGATCCAGCTCGCGGATGCGCCGCTCCACGGGCGTTACGTGCGCGCGGCCGAAGTCGCAGCGGATGTGCGGGCTGCGCAGGAAATCGTCGATCGAGATCGCGCCGCCTGAGATCACGGGATTCGCGCGGTCCGCGATCACCACATAGTGGTCGCGGAAGAGTTCGATGCTCTCCGCTTCGATGCCGATCCCCGGCACCGCGACGATGAAATCGTGACCGAGGAGGTCGCGATCGGCATCGGTCGGCTCGGTCGGCAGACGTTGTAGATCGAATGAGACTCCTCCTGCGGCGGCCGCTGCGATGCCGAAGAGGGGGCGCAGCTCGATCGACGCGTAGTCGGTCATCTGGATGCTGAACCGGCGACGCGTGATCTCCGGATGGAACCGCTCCTCCTTGTTGAGGGCCTGCGCGATGAGGGGGAGCGTCAGCTGCACCTGCGGCAGGATCTGCCGAGCCAGAGGCGTGAGCTCGTAATCGCGGCCGATGCGGACCAGCAGTTCGTCCTGGAACACCGCACGGAGCCGGGAGAGCGCTGATGACATCGTCGATTGCCCCATGCCGATGCGCTCACCGGCGCGCGTCACGTTCGCCTCTTCGAGAAGAGCCCGAAGGGCGACGAGAAGGTTCAGATCGGGTTCGCCGCCTGCCACATGATGCATGGTATTCGGTTCGCGGCGTGGTCGTGTCCCTGAGGCGGACGTACTCTCGGGGAATCGCGTCGCTTCGGGCGCGTCCTATCGTCTCTGAGGAAAGGTCGATGATGACTGAGCGACTGGTCTCTCATCTGCGTTACGCGGCACTGGCCGTGCCCAACTTCGAAGAGGAGAAGAACTTCTTCATCAAGCACTGGGGACTCACCGCCGTGCAGAGCGAGGAGGGCGTCGTCCACCTCGCAGCCGAGGGCTCTCCGGAACCGTTCATCCTGCGGTTGCGCGATGACGAGAAGCGCATCGACCTCGTCGGCTTCGCCACGAAGAACCGCGAAGACCTGCACAAGCTCGCCGCGAGACTGCACGACGAGAACGTGCAGTTCGTCCACGAACCGCAGGAGCTGACTCAGCCCGGGGGCGGCTACGGGTTCCGCGTCTTCGACGGCGACGGGCGTGTGCTGGAGTTCTCCACGGACTACGATCTGCGTGAATCCCGCAAGATCCGTGAGCGCGAACCCATCCCTGTGAAGCTCTCGCACGTGGTGTTCAATTCCGGTGATCTGAACACCAGCACGCAGTGGTACATCGATCATCTCGACTTCACGATCTCCGACTCGCTCGTGCGACCGGACGGCGTCGATCTGATGCACTTCCTCCGCTGCAATCGCAATCATCATTCGATCGCTATCGCGCAGGGCCCGCACCACTCCCTGCATCACCTCTCGTTCGAGATGCGCGGCATCGAGGAGTGGATGCGCGGCTCGGGCAAGATCCTCCGCGCCGGAACCCGCATGATCTGGGGTCCCGGCCGGCACAATGCCGGCGACAACACCTTCGCCTACTTCCTGTCCCCGGCCGGCAACACGATCGAGTACACCACCGAATTGGCGGTTCTCGACGAGGACACCTGGCACCCCTCGCGGATGGATACCAGCCAGCTCTCCACTCAGGATCAGTGGGGGACGGCGGCGGAGATGAGCGAACTCGTAGCCCGTGAATCGTTCAACGACATCGACAAGGGTCTGTTCGTCGCACCGCCCCTCTGAGCGGCGACGAGCGATACGCGATCGTGGTGAGTGAGACATCGGCGCCGGCAGTGCTGAGGAGTGGGCGAGGCCTGTCTGCAGGGCTCCTGCTGGCTGTCGGTACGCTGGCGATGCTCGGGCCCCTATCGACGGATGTCTTCCTGCCCGCGTTGCCGACCATCGCCCGAGAATTCGGCGAACCGGCAGACCGCGCTCAGCTCGCGCTCAGCGCGGTGACGATCGGCATGGCCGTCGGCCAATTGTTCTCGGGCCCGATCTCGGATGCCGTAGGGCGCCGTCACCCTCTGCTGGCAGGCAGCGCGGCGATGGCGCTTTTCGCGTCGGCCTGTGCGCTTGCGCCGCAACTGTGGCTGCTGATCCTGGGTTGCTTCCTCATGGGCTGCGGCGCGGCGACCGGCTCCACGGTGGGACGCGCCGTGATCTCGGATATCGCCGTCGGGCGCGAACTGACGCGGGGCTTCGCGTTGCTGGGCACGCTGATGGCAGTGGGGCCCGTTGTCGCCCCGGTCGCCGGTGTGCTGCTCATGGCGCTCTGGGGCTGGCGGGGGATCTTCGTCGGCGTCGCGATCGTCGCAGCGCTGACGTTCATCGCTTTGATCGTCGCCGTTCCGGAGTCGCTTCCTGCTGAGCGCCGGGTGCGGGGAGGACTCCGCGCCGTGCCGCGGTCGGTCGCGACCGCCGCGCGATCCCGAGCATTCTGGTGCGGAGCCGTCACGGTGTGGGCCGCGTTCGCCGCCAGCTTCGGCTACATCGCAGCAGCGTCGCACGTGCTGCAGACCGGTCTGGGCTTCTCGCCCGCCGGCTTCGCCATCACGTTCGCCGTGAACGGGGTCGGTCTGATTCTCAGCGGTCTGGTCACGGCGCGTCTGTCCGGCAGATGGAGCGACCACCGCATACTCGGGTTGGGTCTGTCCGTGCTCTCCATCGGCGCGATCCTCGTCGCCATCGCCGGCTTCGGCGGAGTCCGATTGGTCTGGTTGATCCTGCCAGGATTCTTCTGCTTGGCCGTCGCCTGCGGGCTCTACATCGGCCCTGCGCTCGCGGTCGCCGTCCAGGGGCTGCGTGCCGTCGCCGGAACCGCACTCGCGCTCGTCGGGGCCATTCAGTTCGTCGTGGCGGGCATCGTCGCCCCGCTGGTCGTCCTCGGCGGCGGGAGCGATCTGGTGCCGCTGGCCGCTGTGGTCGTCCTGGGCACCGTCGTGGCGTGGGCGGGGTGGCTGCTGTTCCGCCCCGCGCCGCAGCAAATCATCACCGAATCAACGAGGAGTTGAGGAATCATGACACGCATCCACCTCGCCGCCGATCATGGCGGCCACGAACTCGGCCGCGCACTGCACCAGCGTGCCGAGGCCGCAGGCTTCGACGTCGTCTGGCACGGAGCCGACGAGGTTGATCCCGGTGACGACTACCCGGTGTACGCCATCCGCGTCGGACGAGCGGTGATCGACGATCAGGATGCCGGCACCGACGCCTTCGCCGTCCTCGTCGTCGAGGAGCCCGCCGCCGGCGTCGTCGCGGCGAACAAGGTCAACGGCGCGCGCGCGGTTCCCGCCACGACGCCCAACGTGGCGATCTCCACGCGCAGCATCCTCGACGCCAACGTCCTCGTGCTGGGCGGAGACGCCTACGAGCAGTCCGCGTGGCTCACGACGTACGCCTTCGTCACGACGGGGCTCGCCCACGTCGTCGATCACGGCCGGCGGATCCTGCAGATCGAGGAGTACGAGAACTCCGGGACCATCGAAGGCTGGGCAGTGCAGCTGGAGCCGGAGCAGATCGCTCGGCAGTACAGCGAGTGAAGGTTGACAGCATGAGGGCAGTGAAATATCAGCGGACCGGAGGGCCGGAGGTGCTTAGCCTGGTCGAGGTTCCGAATCCGGAACCCGGCGCGGGCGAAGTCGTCGTTCGGGTGCGGGCTGCCGGCCTGAACCCGTTCGATGCGAAGCTCCGCAGCGGGTTCATCCCCTCCGATGCGCCGTTCCCGCGTCGCATCGGTTCGGATGTCGCGGGGTTCGTGGTGTCGACGGGGGCGGACGCGCAGTACTGGGATGGTACGCCGGTCTCGGTCGGCGACGATGTGCTGGGCCGCGCTGCGGGCTCCGTCGCGGAGCTGGCCGTCGCGAAGGCGTCCGATCTCGCCCGGTGCCCGGCCGGCTTGCAGGTGGAAGCGGCCGGCGGGCTCAATGTCGCCGGTCTCACCGCCGTCTCGGTTCTGGCGACAGTTCCTGTCGGCGCCGGTGACACAGTGCTGGTCGGCGGCGCAGCCGGTGCGGTCGGACTGGTCGTCGCGCAGCTCGCCGTCCGGGCGGGCGCGAGGGTGATCGGAACGGCGTCCGAGCGCAACCACGGGCTGCTGCGATCTGTCGGCGTGGAATCGGTATCCTACGGCGACGGGCTCGCCGACCGCGTGCGAGCGCTGGGGTCGGTCACCGTCGTCTACGACTGCCACGGACGTGACGCGCTCGACGCCGGCGTGGAGCTCGTGGTGCCCGTCGAACGGATGGTCGCCATCGCCGCGTATGACGCCATCGAAGAACTGGGCGTGCAGAACGTGGAGCGCGAAGCGCGCACAGCGAGCAACCTGGCCCGTCTCGCCGAAGACATCGCAGCGGGTCGCCTCGTCTTCCCCGTCGCCCGCACGTTCACGCTCGACGAGGCTGTTCCGGCGTTCCAGGCGTTGGAGTCCGCGCACGCTCCGGGCAAGATCGTCATCACCCCCTGAGATCCGACCCGGAGGATCCGAAGAGTCGCGCCGGGACAGCGAGCATCTCGACTGTCCCGGCGCGACTCTCGTGCTGAGCCGGAGCTCTCAGGCCTTCCACACCGTCTTGAGGTTGCAGAACTCGCGGATGCCGGCTGCGGCGAGCTCGCGGCCGACACCGGAGTCCTTCACCCCGCCGAAGGGAAGCTCGGGATATGAGGCCGTCATGCCGTTGACGAACACGGCGCCGGCGTCGAGGTTCGTCACGAACCACTCCTCCTCATCGGCGTCGTTCGTCCATACGGACGAGCTCAGACCAAACGTCGTGCCGTTGGCCAGGCGCAGCGCGTCCTCCCGGCTCTCCGCACGGTAGACGGATGCCACCGGACCGAACGCCTCCTCGAGGTAGAGCCGCATCTCGGGTGTGATCCCGGCGAGCACGGTCGGCTCGTAGAACCATCCGTCGTGCTCGGGCACACGGCCACCGGCGAGCACCTGTGCACCCTTGCCGACGGCATCCTGCACCTGCTCCGCCAGCTCGTCGCGCCCGGATGCGGTCGCCACCGGGCCGACGTCGATCGACTCGTCGAACGGATCGCCCACCTTCAGCGCCGCTACCTTCTCGGCGAACCGCCGCGTGAACTCGTCGTAGACGTCGGCGTGCACGATGAAGCGCTTCGCGGCGATGCACGACTGGCCGTTGTTCTGATTGCGCGCGGTGACCGCGACGGTGGCGGCGCGCTCGATGTCGGCGCTGGCCAGAACGACGAAGGGGTCCGAGCCGCCGAGCTCCAGTACCACGTGTTTGACCTCGGAGCCGGCGATCGAGGCCAGCGACCGGCCGGCCGGCTCCGAGCCGGTCAGCGTGGTCGCCTTGACTCGCGGGTCGCGCAGCACGCCCTCGACGCGGGATGCGGGGATGAGCAGCGTGTGGAACGCGCCGACGGGGAACCCGGCGCGCTCGAACAGCGTGTCGAGGTACAGGGCGGCCTGGGGGACGTTCGACGCGTGCTTGAGCAGACCCGTGTTGCCGGCCATCAGCGCGGGGCCGGCGAAACGCAGCACCTGCCACAGGGGGTAGTTCCAGGGCATGACGGCCAGCACGATCCCGATCGGCGCATAGCGCGTGCCGGCGACCGAGGCGCCGACTGCGGAGGGGTCGGCGAGCGGCTCGGGGGAGAGGAACTCTTCGGCGTGGTCGGCGTAGTAGCGCAGGCCCTTGGCGGACTTGAGCACCTCGGCGCGGGCGGCCTTGATGGGCCGGCCCATCTCCAGGGTGATGAGGCGTCCGAGTTCGTCGACGTCGTCTTCGAGGAGCTGCGCCGCTGCGAGCATCCACTCGGACCGCTGCGCGAACGTGGTGCTCCGCAGCGCCTCGAAAGCGTCCTGCGCCGCGGCGATGCGGCGCTCCACCTCTTCTTCGGAATGGGCGTCGAACGTCTGCTCGGTCTTACCGGTGAAGGGATTGATCGTCGCGATGGCCATGGGATGCTCCTCTTCGAGTGAACGGGCGTCTCGGTGAGCGTACGCCGCAGCGGCGTGCCCGATCCATCGCGGATGTCGATGACTGGCATGGCTCGGACAGGCTGGTTCGACATTTGATATTCGATCAACATGGGGCCATGACCGCATTGCAGCCCCGACGGATGACTGACCAAGTCGTCCGTGTCCTCCGCGACCGGATCGTGTCCGGTGATCTCGCCGCCGGTGCACGCGTCGAGATCAACGAGCTGTGCGCGGAGCTCGGCGTCAGCCCGACGCCGGTGCGGGAGGCGATCCTGCAGCTCGAGGCACTCGGACTGGTCACCCGCCAGCCGTACCGCGGCACCGTCGTCACCGGAATCGACCCGAACCGCCTCGAGGAGATCACCGCGCTGCGGATCGACCTCGAGGGCCGTGCCGCACTCCTCGGAGTGCCGCGGCTCAGCGACGACGACATCGAGCGCATGCGACGGATCCACAGCCGGATCCTCGAGCGACCGCACTCGGACGCCGAGTCGTTCAACACGCTGAACCGCCAGTTCCACGCCGTGATCTACAACGCCGCCGATTCGCCGACCCTGTCGCGCCTGATCGCGGTCCTTCAGGACGAAGCCGACCGCATCCGCATGCACGTCGATGTGAACGACGGAACCGCCGAGGCTTTCCACGCCGAGATCCTCGAAGCGTGTGCACGACGCGACGCCTCCGCGGCCTGCGACGCCACGCGCCGGCACCTGTGGGAGAGCTGCATCGCGATGCGCGGCGGAGACCGAACCCTGCCCAACGGCCTCCTCGCGGATGTCGTCGCCGAGACCCGGATGGAGATCCCCCATGACCGATGACGGATTCCGAGCAGAACCCGCGACGCTGTTCCTCACGGACGAGGATGTCGCAGCGCTCGCCGACTGGGACCACGTGATCGCCGCGCTGCGCGAGGCGTACACGCGCGAGGATGTGCCATCGTCAACACCGGAACGCGCCGTCGCCACGACCGCCGCAGGCTGGCAGCGGGTCATGCCCTCCGCCCCTCCCGGCGCCAAGTTCGCCGGATCGAAGACGATCGCCGCGTCGATGCGCAACGGGCTGGCGAGCTACCTCATCACGCTCTTCGACCAGCAGGACTCGCGTCTGGCGGCCCTGATCGACGGCAACCGCATCACGGGCCTGCGCACAGCCGCAACAGCCGCCGCGGCACTGACCGCGCTGCTTCCCGCCCGGCCGATCACCGTCGCGGTCGTCGGATCGGGATTCGAAGCCCGGGCTCAGTTGCGCGCCGCATCGCGCATCGCGGAGATCACGGCGGCGCGGGTTTCGAGTCCGACGCCCGCCAACCGCGAGCGGTTCGCCGCAGAGCTGAGCGAAGAGCTCGGCATCGACGTCATCGCGGTGGGCTCCGCCCGCGAAGCGGTTGAGGGCGCCGATCTGGTTCTGGCGGCGGCACGCTCACGCGACGAGACGCCCACCGTGATGTCCGAATGGGTGGCCGACGATGCCACCGTCGTCTCGGTGGGGTCCACCACGCCCTCGCAGCGCGAGCTCGATCCCGCGCTCATCGGCCGAGCCGGCTTCATCGTCGCCGACGCCCTCGCGGAGGTGCTGCACGACAGCGGAGACATGATCGTGGCGCGCGAAGCGGGCTTCGACCCGGATGCCGTCACCATCTCGTTGCACGACCTGCTGGGCGGGCGAGCGACCAGGCCTCCGCAGGGCATCGCGATCTACAAGTCCACCGGCAGCGGCTTCCAGGACATCGTCCTGGCCGAGCTGCTGTACGACCTCGCCGTCGAACAGGGGCGTGGCACGCCGCTGCCCGTCGGCATCCTGACCATCCGCAAGTGACACGAAAGAGAGACCATGGCTGAGTACACGAGAGCAGAGGCCCGCGACTGGGCGCGTGAGCGCCTCGTCGGAGCGGTGAACTGCACGATTCCGTCCTTCACGACCGACCTCACCGCCATCAATGAGAAGGGCATCCGCCATGACGTACGGCTCGCCAAGGAGCACGGCTTCCTCGGATCCCTCGCCGTCTCCGAGGTGAACATCACCCTGCCCGAGTACCTCGACTTCATGGAGATCATGAAGGACGAGGCGAAGGGCGACGTCGTGATCGTGCACCACGGCAGCTGGAGCACGCTCGAGCAGAACATCGAGGCGGTCAAGGGCGCCGAGGCGGCCGGCGCCGAGCTCGTGCTGCTGTCGTACCCGCCGAACTTCTACCCGCAGTCCGAGCAGGAGATCTACGACTACACCAAGGCCGTTTGCGATGCGACGAACCTCGCCGTGATCCTGTTCCCCATGTTCCTGTGGGGCTTCAGCAGCCGCATCCATCCGTCCGACATCCCCGCGCGTCTCATCCGCCGGATGCTGGACGACATCCCCAACATCGCGGTCATCAAGGCCGAGGGCGGATTCCCGAGCATCATGGGCATCGTCGAGGCTCATCGCCTCTTCGGCGAGGAGGTCGTCATCTCCTGCCCGATCGAGGGCGAGCTGCTCCCGCTCGGACAGCTCATTCCGCTGCAGCTGTCGGCCACCAGCGACCACGAGTTCTGGGGACCGACGATCCCCGAGGCGATGCGTCTGCTGCAGGCGGGCAAATTCGACGAGGTGACCGAGCTGTACTGGAAGATGCACCCGGCTCGCAAGGCGAAGGGCGCCATGGCGCAGCAGCTCAACGGCGGGCATTTCATCGACCGACAGCTGTGGAAGTTCCAGGGATGGCTGCGCGGCTACAACGGGGGCCCGCTGCGGCTGCCGACGCAACGCATCCACGACGCTCAGATGAACACGCTCAAGCAGGGGCTGCTCGCGTCGGGATTCGAGCCGACGACGGATCCTTTCAGCGAGTTCTTCGTCGGACGCAACCCGGCCTGAGCTCACACGCCCAGCACGAGCCGGATGCCCGTCGCGATCTCCTTCAGCAGATAGGCGGGCACCCGGCCCGCCGGGTACGGATCGATGAACTGTCGGCTCACCGGGCCGACCTGGGAGACCACGGCCACCGAATGCTTCTCCAGCCCGGACGCTTCGGCGGGAAGCAGGACGTTGCCGGGGAATGCCTCCAACGCGACGTTCGACGTCAACGGCACGACGACGGCAGTGGCGATCGTCGACGCCAGCAGCCAATCCTCCTGAACGACGACCGCCGGGCGCGCCTTGGCAGGTTCCGATCCTCGGGGGTGACCGAAATCGACCCAGACGACATCGCCGCGCGCGATCACCATTCGGTATCCGCGATGGTGCGCTCCGAGGCCCGCAGGAAGTCCTCGTCTGCGACCGGTTGCCCGCTGCGACCGATGACAGCGTCGGCGATCGCGGTGAGCTCGCTTTCCCCTTCCAGCGCATCGGCGAGTTTGTGGGCTGCGAGGCGGTAGAACTCCGACCGGTTCATGCCATGCTTTCGCGCAGTGCGTTCGAAGCGCTCGAAGTCGCCGTCGGGGACGGAGATGGCTGTCTTCATACATCAAGTATGAAGGGTTATACCTGATCGATCAAGCCTGCGTTCGAGCAGCAGCGCTCGTACGGCGATGTCCTGAAGGTCGGTGATGAATCGCTCATCGTCGACCTCGGGGCCGATGTCGAGAGCGCGCCGGTGGGCGACGCGCGACATCAGCGCGGCGAACACCACGCGAAAACATGCGTCGATGCGCTCAGGCGACGCATCGCGAAGGTGTTCCGGATGCCGCAGCACCAGTTCACGGAACCGGGCGGCGACTTCCATGCGCGCCGTTCGCGTAATCCGGGCGACTTCGTCGTCGTCCTCGGCGCGCAGCACGATGGTGCGCAGGAAGAGATCGTTGGCGAGGGAGGTCGTCGCGATCGCGAGCACGGCTGTGCGGATGGCGTCCTCGGGTGAGTCCGAGTTTCCTGCGGAGGCCAGCGCCTCGCCCTGCTGGCGGCGGATCGGTTCGAACCCGTGCTCGAAGACGGCGGCGAACAGCACCTCTTTGTTGCGCGCACGAGCGTAAATCGTCGGTGCGCTCACATGCGCGCGGGCGCAGATCGCGGCAATCGTGAAGCCCGCATACCCATGCTCCTCGAGGATCTCGACGCCGGCGTCGAGGATGCGCTCCCACGCGAGGTGCGTGCGCTCCTGCTGCGGGGGGCGCAGATCGTCGACGGGCATGACTCAACGATAGTCAGCCGGCGACGGCCCCCGGCGGACGATACCTCGCATCGGAGATGTGGTGTTGCCCCCACGGGCAGGCGGGTGTCGGATGAACCATAACGAACACTATGGTTTTGCCACCAAGCCTCGAAGGAGAGAGATGACTACGGCGACCCCGGACTTCCTGCCCGTTGTCCGTACCGAAACTGATTCACGCGCTGTACAGGCGGCGCTGGCAGAGATCGCCGGAGTCGTCGGCGTCGACCAGGTGATGACCGGCGACGGCGGCGAGTTCCGCGACCCGTACCAACCCCTGGACTGGGACGCGTTCGCCGCGGCCGGCGTGGTGTTCCCCCGCAGCAGCGAGCACGTGCAGAACATCGTGGGCATCGCCGCTCGCCACGGCGTACCGCTGTGGGCGCAGGGGCAGGGGCGCAACAACGGCTACGGGGGAGCCGCGCCACGGGTCTCGGGCGGCATCACCGTGAACTTCCGCCGGATGAACCGCGTGATCGAGATCGACACCGAGCTCGGGGTGGCGCTCATCGAGCCGGGAGCGAGTTTCCAAGACATCTACGATGCGATCGAGGCCGCCGGCGCCGAGCTCATGGTGAGCGTTCCCGACATCGGCTGGGGATCGATGGGCGGAAACCAGCAGGACAACGGACTGACCTATCTGCCGTATGGCAAGGACTGGCGGAACATCTGCGGTCTGGAGGTCGTCACCGCGGACGGCGAACTGCTGCGAACCGGAATGGGCGCGATGGAGGGCAACGCCAGCTGGAACCTCTACCGGCGCAGCCTCGGCCCGACCATCGAGCCGCTGTTCTTCCAGGGCAACTTCGGGATCGTCACGAAGCTCGGGGTGTGGTTGATGCCGAAGCCCGAGGCCATCACCCACGTGCACGTCGATGTGGCGCGCGACGAGGATCTCATCCCGCTCGTCGACGCACTCAGGCGCCTGCGTCTGGACGGGACGATCGACGGCGTGCCCTGCATCCTCAACACCCTGCTGATCGCCAGCACCATCGCGCCGCGCGAGCACTGGTACGCGCCGACTGACGGCGTGATCCCCGACGAGGTGATCGATGAGATCGCTGCGAAGATCGGCATCGGCCGCTGGCACCTGCGCTTCGCGCTGTACGACGACCCGGAGATCGCGCAGATCAAGCTCCGCAAGGCCATCGAGGCATTCGGGGCGATCCCCGGCGCCGTGATCCGGCATACCACGACCGGCCGCGACGAGTGGGCGGACCTGCCCGACCCGTCCGACCGGGTCTACGCGGGTGTGCCGAACCTGGACTGGAACACGATGGCCGGATGGCGCGGCGGCCATCACGGCGGGCACATGAGCTTCGCACCTGTGGCGCCTCTGTCGGGTCGGCAGGTGTACGACATGCAGATGTGGCTAAAGGCGCAGTTCGAACGCAACGGCCTCGATCACACGGCTGACCTCATCATCATCAATGAGCGCTCACTGTGCAGCGTCGCCGGCATCACCTTCGACATCGACGATGTCGAAGCGACGGCCGACGGCTACCGGGTCATGCAGGAGCTCGTCCGCGAGGGCGGGAAGATCGGCTACGGCGAGTACCGAGCGCACCTGCACTTCATGGATCTGGCGCAGGAGCAATACGGCTACAACTGCGCGCGGACGGACTCGTCGTGGCGAGTCTGGACGTGATCGAACCCGAAGGCCCCCGAGAAGGGACCATCGACCTGATCTGCGACATCACCGATCCGTCGGCCGTAGCATCCGCCATCGAGCGGGTGCGCGCCGAGGCCGGCCCGGTGTCGATCGTCGTGCACTGCGCGGCGTATCAGGTGATCTCTCCGTTCGGGCGGCTCGATCCCGAGTCGTGGGCGCGCACGTTCCGCGTGAACGTCGACGGCGCATTCAACGTCGTCCGTGCAGCACTGACCGACATGCAGGACGCAGGCTGGGGACGAATCGTGATGATCACGTCGTCGAGCCAGTTCGCCCCGCCGCCGGGGATGACGCACTACATAGCCAGCAAGGGCGCACTCACCGGCATGGTGCGTGCGTTGGCGACCGAACTCGGGCCCGATGGCATCACGGTGAACGCCGTCGCCCCTGGTCTGACGGCGACGAAGCATGCGCTGCACGACGTGCCGCCGGAGCACTTCGAGACGGTGCGGTCGCGTCAGGCTGTTCCGCGCACCGGCGAGCCGAGCGACATCGCCGCCGTCGTCTCGTTCGCAGCCTCCGACGACGCGGCCTTCATGACGGGGCAGACGCTCCTCGTGGACGGCGGCGAGAGCCGGATCTAGTGTTCGCCGATGCCAAGCATCCGCGCCGCCCGGTGTCGCGAAGACACCGGACGGCGAAGGATGGTGACACGCTGAGCGAAGGAGCCTGCATGCGCATCATCGATCTGTCGATGCCGTTGGACGACGTTATCCCCGTAGACCCGCCGTTCCTGCGGCCGAAGATCGAATACAAGGATCACATCGCCGGCCTCGCCGACATGCACGCCATGTACGGCATCCGACCCGATCAACTGCCCGACGGGCAGGGGCTCGCCGCTGAGACCGTCACCATCACCACGCACGCCGGAACCCATGTGGATGCCCCGTGGCACTATCACCCCACCATGAACGGCGGGGAGAAGGCATGGACGATCGACGAAGTGCCGCTGGACTGGTTCTACCGGCCCGGGGTCAAGCTCGACCTGCGCCACCTCCCGAACGGACACCTCGTGACACCGGCCGACATCGATGAGGCTCTCGAGCGCGCCGGCCATGAGCTGGCGCCGTTCGACATCGTGCTGATGCACACCGTTGCCTCTGCGGCGTATGGGCGCGACGACTACATCGACACCGGCATCGGCTTCGGCCGTGAGGCGACGCTGCACCTCACCGACCGCGGGATCCGAGTCGTCGGGACCGACGCCTGGGGCTGGGATCTGCCCGTCTCGATCAACCGGAAGCTGTTCGAGGAGACCGGGGATCCATCGATCGTGTGGGAGGGGCACAAGGCCGGAACAGACGTCGGCTACTGCCAGATCGAGAAGCTGCAGAACCTCGAAGACCTTCCGGATGCCGGCTTCACCGTGGCGTGCTTTCCCACTAAGGTGCGCGGCGCCTCCGCCGGCTGGACTCGCGCCGTCGCGATCGTGGAGGACTGACGTGCGTATCGCGCGATGGGAGCACGGCGGTGCGGCCGCGGAGGGAATCGTGCACGAGGACCGCGTCATCGCGTTCCCTGATGGCGTGACCACGGCAGGGCTGCTGGCCGCCGGACTGCATGCCGCACTGACGGTCGGGGAGCAGTTGGTCGACGTTTCCGAAGCCGACGAACCGCGGCTGGCGGATGTGACAATACTCGCACCACTCGACCCGCGGGCCATCCGGGACTTCGTGGCGTTCGAGGAGCATGTGGAAGGTGTCGCCGTGTCGGTCGACGGCCGCGGCGGGGTCCCTGCGGCGTGGTACCGGTACCCCACGTTCTACTTCACCAACCCGCACTCTGTTCTGGGGCCCGACGAGTTCGTTACTCCGCCGACTACGCAAGCGCTGGACTTCGAACTCGAGGTCGCCGCCGTCATCGGGTCTCCTCCACGGGACGGCTCGAATCTGACGGCTGAGGAGGGCGCCGACGCCATCTTCGGCTACACGATCATGAACGACTGGTCGGCGCGCGATGTGCAGTCCCGCGAGATGGAGGTGCGCCTGGGACCCGCCAAGGGCAAGGACTTCGGGACAGCCCTCGGGCCCTGGATCGTGACGGCTGACGAGGTCGCCGATCTCATCGATGACGAGGGCTTCCTCGGGCTCGAACTGGAAGCGCGCATCAACGGGGAGCGGATCGGACACGATCTGCTGTCGAACATGGGGTGGCCGTTCGGCGAGCTGGTGGCCTATGCCTCGCGCAACACCCGTGTCGTGCCGGGAGATGTACTGGGCTCCGGCACATCGGGCAACGGCGGATGCCTGGGCGAGCTGTGGGGACGCGCGGGCGAGCGTACACCGCCGCCGCTCATCGAAGGCGACGAAGTCACCCTGATCGTCGAGCGCCTGGGAGAGCTGCGCGGCCGGGTCGGTGCGGTCCGCGACGTGCCGGAAATCCCGCCGGCGCGCCTGCGGAGCCGTGCTCGCAGGCGATGACACCGCGCCGCCGATAGCAGGCATCGCTTCTTCTCACTGGTCGGGTGATCGCAGCATCCGTACCGTGAGAGAAGCCGGGAACACCCGACGACGATGTTGAGAGAGGAACCCCTGATGGCCTTCGTATGCAGCGCAACTTGGATCGCCAAGCCCGGAGAGGAGGAGACCGTCCGCGACGCCCTCGAGAAGCTCTCGCCGGCGTCCCGCGAAGAAACCGGCAACCGCTACTACCAGGCGTACCAGAGCCCGGACGAGCCGAACGTCTTCCGCATCTTCGAGGTCTATGACGACGAGGCCGCGTTCAAGGCCCATGGCACCTACCCGCATTTCGAGCAGTGGGCGCTCGGCCAGGCCATCCCGGCGCTGGAGACTCGTCAGCGCGACTTCTACGAGACGCTCGACTTCTGATGCCCCGCTACGCCCGCTACATCGAGCATGGGATCGTGCACACCGGCACGGTCCGCCATGATCGGGTGCACGACCTGCCACTGGATGCCGACATCCTCGCCTTGCTGCAGGCGCCGCAGGCGCAGCGCAACGACGTGTTGCTCCGCGGTGGCAAGCAGCAGCGCAAGCACGTCTCCGAGACGACGCTGCTGCCCCCGGTCGAGCCGCGGGCGATGCGCGACTTCCTGGTCTTCGAGGCGCACATCGCCGGAATGAAGAAGAATGAGCCGGGCGACGGCACGGTGCCGGAGCAGTGGTATGAGGCGCCGGCGTTCCTGTTCATGAACCCCTGGTCGGTCGTGCCGACGGGGGCCGACGTTCCGATGCCCCCATTCACGCAGAAGCTCGACTTCGAACTCGAAGTCGCGATGATCGTGAAGAACACCGTCCGTGACGTGCCCCTGGAAGAAGCGCACGAGCACATCGCCGGCTTCTGCATCCTGAACGACTGGTCGGCCCGCGACATGCAGGGCAACGAGATGCGCGTCGGCCTCGGCCCCAACAAGGGCAAGGACTTCGCCAATACCCTGGGTCCGTGGCTCACGACGCCCGATGAGCTCGAGCAGTACCGCGAGGGCGATCGCTACGCCCTGGAGATGAGCGTGGCGATCAACGGTGAGGTCATCGGAACCGACAACCTGCGCAACATGTCGTGGTCGTTCGAGGAGATGCTCGTGCACGCCTCACGCGACGCCTGGGTCGGCGCGGGCGATGTGCTCGCCACAGGGACGGCCTCTCAAGGTGCGCTCTCGGAGCGCTGGGCCCGGAATGGAGCTCTTACGCCTCCGCCGCTGCAGGTCGGTGACGTCGTCACGATGACGGTGGAGGGTCTGGGAACCATCGAGAACCGGATCGTGGAGCAGGCCAGCCCGGCATACACCGTTCCGCGAGCACGGCGTACGTACGGACCCGATCGGCTGTAACCGACGACCCCTGGGGCGGGGCGGATCCGCTCGGATATGCTGTGGGTGATGCGCAAAGGAGCGGAACTCACGGCATGGATGATCTTCGCGGTATCGACATCAACCTGGTCGTCGTGCTCGACGCCGTGCTCACCGAACGCAGTCTCACCCGCGCGGGAGAATCGATCGGCCTCACCCAGCCGGCGGTCAGCGGAGCGGTCGCCAAGCTGCGCACCATCATCGGCGACCAGCTGCTGATCCGCAGTGGCCGCACGTTCGAGCTCACCGATAAGGCCCGTGAGCTGCAGCCGGTCGTGCGCGAAGCCGTCGAGGAAGTGGGGCGCACGTTCAACGTGCGACCTGCTTTCGACCCGGCGACCAGCGACCGGCAGTTCCGGATCTCGGCGTCCGACTATGCGCTGTCGGTCATGACCGCTCCGCTACTGGCGGTGCTCCAGGAGGAAGCGCCCGGCATATCCGTCGAGTTCGACCCGCTCAACCACGTCGGCCCGGTGGATCTGCTGCGCAAGGATGTCGTCGTCGCCTCGTCCGACCGCACCGTGCCGGGCAAGCATCAGTCCCTGTTCTCCGACACGTTCGTCTGCCTCGTGCGTCGCGGGCATCCGAACCTCGTGGACGAAGCGCTGACCCTGGACGACCTGAACACGCTGCCGTATGTCGATGTGACCTTCGCGGACGAAGTCCCGATGGTCGTCCGCGACGCATTAATGAGCGCGGGGGTCACCCCGTTCACCGCCATGAGCGTGTCGGGGTTCCTGCCGGTGCCCTTCATGATCGCGGGCACCGACCGCTACGGCTTCGTCCCCGAGCGCATCGCCGAGCTGTACGCCGATGAGCTCGGTCTCACGATTGCTCGGACGCCGGTGTCACCGCCGACCTTGGTCGAGGTCGTCTATTGGCATCCGTCGAAGAATGACGATCCGGCGCTGCGGTGGCTCGTCGGCATCCTACGTATGACGGCCGAGCGCGTCGAATTTGCCTCCGACCCCGTCGACGTCTGAGTTGCACCGGTCCCGCTCATCGCACCCGCTGGGGGAACCCGACGGAAGCGCGGCGCAACGGCGGGGCGACGGCGATCGCAGCCTCTCTCTCGGGATCCGCTTCGTAGACGGCATCGGCGCGCCGGAAGTCCGCTACGCCGCCGGGATACGAGATCGCCCACGTGAATGTTTCACGATCACGATCGAGATACGCCCACTCTATGGTGAAGCCGGCCCGCTCCCGCAGAGCGGGGATGTGCGACGACCACCAGGAGAGGAACTGCTCCGACGTTCCTTCAGCGAGGTCGTAGTGCCGCAGCATCAACGAGCGCTCGGTCATCAGTCGCTCACCAGCGTTCCGCCGTCGACGACGAGATTCTGACCTGTCGTGAAACCACCCGCCGCCGAGGCCAGGTACAACACGGTGCCGGCCACGTGGCTCGGGTCTCCGAAGCGCTTCATCGGAGTCTTGGCCAGACGCGCTTCCCGCCCCGGGCCCTCTGTGATCGGCTTGGCAAAATCGGTGGCGATGACGCCGGGTGAGATGGCGTTCACCCGCACTCCGTGTTCGCCCCACTGCACGGCCAGATTGCGAGCGAGCTGTGCGCTCGCCGCCTTCGTGATGCCGTACAGGCCGATGTGCGAGTTGCCGCGGAGACCGGAAAGGCTCGACATGATGACGAATGATCCGCTGCCGCGTTCGGCCATCTGTGGGATCGTGAGATTCGCCAGACGCAGCGCGCTTCGCACATGGATGTCCATCATGCGATCGAGTTGATCGTCTGTGCTCGTCGTGTGCGGACCGGTGTCGAGGGCGGCTCCGGCGTTGCACACCACGGTGTCAATGCGACCGTGTTCTGCGAGGGTGTGGGTGACTAGTGCCTCGAGCTGCGCAGGGGACGTCACATCGCAGGCGAACCCTTCGATTGAGAGCCCGGCGGCTGCACGATCGGCGGCGACCTGCTCGGGACGCTCTGACACCAGCCCGCTGAGAATCGTCCGCGCCCCGGCAGAGGCGAGCAGCTCCGCTGTCGCGAGCCCAAGACCGGAGGTCGCACCGGTGACCAGGGCGACGGTCCCGTCGAGGGAGAAGAGTTCGCCTGCAGACGGAGTCGTCGTTGTCATGGTCTTTACGGTAGGGGTGCCGCGTCCTGGTCCGCACCGTGTGCGCACGATGCCAGGCATCGATCAACCGTGCGGATCGGTCGTATGCGGTCCGTCGATGGTTTCCATCGTCGCGCCGCTATGGTCAGTTCAGGGCCCGCCGTCTTGAATGAAGCACATGGCTCCCGCACCGGAGCCTTGCGGCAGCGCGGCCGACCCGAGTCAAGCGATGCCGCCTAACCCAGGAGGCAAGTTGTGATCAAGGCAAGAACAGCGACATCGGTGTCAGCGCTTCTTCTCGCAGCACTCGTCATCTCCGGTTGCAGCAGCGACACGGAGACCCCGAACACCGGCGGCGGCAGCGGCGACATCAGCGCCGAGGCGCAGGCTGCGCTCGACCGTGCGTACGAGGGCGTCGGATCCGACCTTTCGGGCCTCGAGCCGGTCACTGTCCCGGACGATCTCAGCGTGTACGTGATGTCGTGCGGCGAGCAGCTCGCCACCTGTCACCAGCCCGCTGCAGCCGTCGTCGAAGGCGCGGAGGCCGCGGGGTGGAGCGGTCAGATCGTGGACGGGAAGCTGAGTCCCGAGGGATTCGCAACCGCGATCCGACAGGCAGTAGCCGGCGGAGCGGACGTGCTCGTGCCGATCGGCATCAGTTGCAGCGCTGCTGCCGCGGCCTTCAAGGAGGCGGCCGATGCCGGGGTTACCATCATCGGCGGTGGCGGTGTGGACGACTGCGACCCGGCGGTCTGGGATTCGGAGCGGCTCTGGCTGGCGGATGCCCCGCAGACGGGCTTCTTCGGCGTCTTCGGCGAACTAATGGCCGATTACGCGTACGGCAAGAATCCCGACGGCGTCAAGGCGATCGTGATCAACAGCACGACGAACGCGTGGGGGCCGTGGATCACGCAGGGATTCGAAGACCAGCTCGCCGAGCTGGACGGTGGCGAGGTTCTCGACACGATCGACGTGTCCGACCCGGAGACCGCCGACAACTCGTACCTGCAGAAGGTGACCAGCGCGCTCCTGGCCAACCCCGACGCCAACACACTGATCGTTCCGACGGATAGCTATCTCGAGACGGGCCTCGCCGCCGCCGTCGATCAGGCCGGATTCGCCGACCAGCTCACCGTGATCGGCGCCTTCGGCGGCGATGGTGCGATCGACATGATTCGCAGTGGACAGCCCGGCATCACCGCTACGGTCGCGATGGGCAACTCCTGGCAGGGATGGGGTTCGATCGATACCGCCATCCGCGTCCTCAATGGTCAGGATGTCGCCTACATCGGACAGTCCGTCCAGGTCGTCGATGCCGACAACAACCTGCCAGAGTCGGGCTCGTACGAGGGGTCGATCGACTTCCGTACCAAGTTCCTCGAGGCGTGGGGCAAGTGACGTCATCGACCATCGGTTCTGGGGTGGCGGACGTGAGCCCGTCGCCCCAGGGCGCATCCGTCGCGCTGCAGATCGAGCATCTGAGTAAGGACTTCTCGGGCACGCGTGCTCTCAACGACGTGTCCTTGCGGGTTCGACCCGGCACCGTGCACGCCCTGCTGGGCGGCAACGGCTCGGGAAAGAGCACCACCATCAAGATCCTCGCCGGCGTCTATTCTGCGGATTCCGGTGAGCTTGAGTTGTTCGGCCGGTCGCTGGACCTGCTGCACGGCTATACGCCGACGACCGCGCAGGCGGCGGGACTGCGTTTTGTTCATCAGGATCTCGGTCTGTTCGAAGATCTCTCGATCGAAGAGAACTTCGCGTTGGATAACGGGTACCCGAGGCGCGGCCCCGGCATCGACTGGCGCGGCCTGCGAAGCCACGTCGCAACGCTGTTGCGGGAGTACGAACTCGCCGCGGACCCCCGGACGCGCGTCGGCGACCTGCGTCCGTCGGATCGGACCATGGTCGCGATCGCCCGAGCGCTGCAGGATCAGGCCGAAGACAGTCGACAGGTGCTGATCCTCGACGAGCCGACAGCACGGCTCGCCGCGCATGAGTCGGAGCTGCTGCTGCAGCGGGTCCGCCGCCGCGCCGAGCTGGGACAGACCGTCATCATCGTCAGTCACAGACTGCGCGAGGTGCTCGCGGTCGCCGACGACTTCACGGTCTACCGCGATGGGCGCGTCGCAGGCTCTATCGTCGACGGTTCGCCGACTGAGGACGAGTTGATCCAGATCATGGCCGGTCGCGCAGTCAAGGCTCTGCGGCCCACGGGCGAGGCCGCGAACGCGGATCGCGAACCGGTCTTCTCTACCTCGGGCCTGCGCGGCGGACCGATTCGCGGGGTCGATTTCACGGTGCACCGCGGCGAGATCCTGGGTCTGGCCGGTCTGGTCGGCTCGGGGCGATCAAGCGTGTTGAAGATGATCTTCGGAGAGCACGAGATGGATGCGGGTTCAATGGAACTCGGCGGCGCACCCTTTCGACCGCGAAGCATCGGCGACGCGATGGATGCCAGGATCGCGCTCGTGCCTGAGGACCGAGGCTCAGAGGCGGCGTTCGCCGACCAGTCCGTCTCGGAGAACATCGCCGTCGCCACGCTCAACGAGAATTGGACGCGTGGACTCATGCCTCGCGGCCGCGAGGCGAGCACCGCGACCGAACTGATCGCTTCGTTCGGCGTCAAGGTCGCCGGGCCCGACGCGCTCTTCTCCTCGATGTCGGGCGGAAACCAGCAGAAGGTGGTCATCGCCCGATGGATGCGGCGCAACCCGCGCTTGCTGCTGCTCGACGAGCCGACGCAGGGCGTCGATGTCATGAGCCGCGCCGATATCTACGACGTCATCCGGCGCGCCGCCGCCGACGGCTGCGCGGTTCTGGTCGCCTCCAGCGACCTCAGCGAGATCCGCGCGCTCTGCGACCGGACCCTCGTACTGAGCCGAGGGAGGATCACTGATGAGGTGCTCTCCGGCGAACTCGACGTGGACGGCCTGACGAGCCTCGTCCTGCGCGAGAAGCCAACGAACGACGCGACCACGGAGGCGCAGCCATGACCCAGACAATGCCCCCAGTCACTACAGGGACGGTGTCCATTCCCGTCAAGCGGCGACCCGTGCCGCTGAAACTGCTTGAGGCGTACGCGCTACCGCTGCTAACCGTGCTGGTGTGGGTGTTCTTCGCGCTCTTCCCGGCGTCGTCGGGAGCGTTCCCGACGAGCAACAACCTCAACGTAATCCTCGGCAGCCAGGCCGTCGTAGCGCTCGTCGCGGTCGCGGCGCTGTTCCCCCTGGTTTGCGGCTACTTCGACTTCTCGCTCGGCGCTACGGCGGCAATGGCGCAGGTGCTCTGCGCGGGTCTCATGGCGAACGTCGGGCTGCCGTTGTGGGCGGCGGTGATCATCCCGATTCTCCTGGGAACGCTCGTGGGAGCGGTGAACGGGTTCTTCGTCACGAGGATGGGTATGAGTCCGTTCGTCACGACGCTCGGCATGGCCATGCTGATCGCCGGTCTGATGATCTGGTACACGAACGGTCAGACGATCATCAGCGGCATCGATCCGGCGCTGATACGATTCGGCTCATCGCGGCTGGGCGGCGTCCCGTTGGTGTTCATCATCACCCTGGGCGTCGGAGCGGTCGCGTGGTACTTCTTCACGCACACGCCTTACGGCCGATCGCTCTATGCGATCGGATCGAACGCCACAGCTGCGAAGCTGGTCGGCCTCCCGGTCAGGAAGAATGTGTGGTGGAGCTTCGTCGTCGCCGGGTCCATCGCGGGCGTCGCGGGTGTTCTTCAGCTCGCGCGCACCGGGTCGGGGACGGCGTCCGATGGTAATTCGCTTCTGTTCCCGGCACTCGCCGCGGTCTTCCTCGGTGCCACGGCGATCCGTCCCGGCTTCTTCAATGTGATCGGCACCCTCATCGGTGCGATCTTCGTGTCGATCTCTGTCAGCGGTCTGACGTTGTCGGGTGCGAGCGGCTGGGCTTCGAACGTGTTCAACGGTGTGGCTCTGCTCGCTGCTGTCGGATTGTCGACGTACCTCGGCCGCCGGCAGCGTTCCGGGTCGTAGCGAACCCGACGGTGCCGGGTGACACGGCCCCTGAGGCGCCGTCGCCGATCGAGATTATGCTGCAGTCAGTTCCGCGGACGGCTCGGACTCCTTCCAGATTTCCGCGCATCAGTAGCTTTCCGGTGGCATCCGATGCACGGCGAAGACCCCGCTCACGCGTGGTTTCGTTTTCCGACAGCAACGCCCGACGTGCAGCCATGGAGTGCAGGCCTCGGCAAGGCCGAAGCGGAATCCGGTGGGGCCGACGGCGTGAGCGGACCCGTCGTTGAGGCGGTGTGTTATCCCTCGGGGGTTCCGTCCGTCAGCGGCCACCCGGTGTAGGCCTCGGCGAGGTAGGTGCTCCCCGCGGTCGAGTCGGCGACGGTGCGCAGTTCGCCGAGCTGTCGGAGGCGATCGAAGTCGGTGTCGGCGGGACTGCGGTGGAGCATCTGGGTCATCCACCAGGAGAAGTGCTGGGCTTTCCAGATGCGTCGGCGCGCGGCATCGGCCCACCCGTCGATCAGTGTCTCGTCGGCGGCGTTGAGGAGCGCATCGAGGGCTCGGGCCAGGAGGATCACGTCGGCTACGGCGAGGTTCATGCCCTTCGCGCCGGTCGGTGGCACGGTATGTGCGGCGTCGCCGACGATGGCGGCGCGGCCGCGGCGCAGTTCGTGAGCGACGAAGGAGCGGAACCGGAGGACGTCTCGTTGGAAGATGGGGCCCTCGATGAGGTCGTGGCCGGGGACGCGGCTCTGCAGGGTGTCCCAGATCTCACTGTCACTCATCGCGTTCGGGTCGTCGTCGGGGTCGCACTGGAAGTACATGCGTTGTACCTGGGGTGAGCGCTGGCTGATGAGGGCGAATCCATCGGGGGAGTTGGAGTAGATGAGCTCATCGGCGCTGGGCGGAGCTTCGCAGAGGATGCCGAACCAGGCGAACGGGTACTCGCGGAAGGAGCCGCCATGGGGGCCGGTGATCGCGCCGCGGACGCACGAGCGGGAACCGTCGGCACCAACGACGAAGTCCGCTTCGATCTCGATCCTCAAGCCGTCTGAATCGGTGGCGAGCACCCGCGGGTGGTCGGTGTCGACGCCGTCGACCCCGGCCACGGAGACCCCGAAGCGAAGATCCTGGCCGCCGCGAAGACGAGCGGCGATGAGATCCTTCAAGGCCTCGTGTTGCGGGTAGAGCCAGACCGCGCGGTCCGCCAGGGCAGTGAAGTCGATGCGGTGTCCGGTGCCGTCGAAGCGCAGCTCGATGCCCTCATGCCGGGACCCGACGCTGTGGACGCGCGAACCATCGATCTGGGCGAGGAGTTCCACGGTGCCCTGCTCGAGGATGCCGGCGCGGATCGTGGTCTCGATCTCCTCGCGGGTGCGTTGGTCGACGACGATCGACTCGATGCCCGACTCGGCGAGCAGATGCGAGAGGACGAGGCCGGCGGGGCCTGCGCCGACGATGGCGACGCGCGTGCGGATGCGGGTTGTCATGAGTGTCTCCTTCGACAGGGTGCGACACTCATACTCCGCGGCGGGGCCCGTGGCGCCCCGCCGTATCCCGATCAACGGGATTTCATTCTCAGTGCCGGTAGCCCATCGCCCGTTCGATGTTGCGCGCGGCGAGGTGGAGCTCTTCGAGGGCGAACTCCACACGACGGTCTCGCGGGAGAACGACCGAGATGGCGGCGACGGTGCTTCCGGCCTCGTCGCGCACCGGAACGGCGACCCCCGTGGAGACCTCCTCGATGTAGCCGGGAGCGACGGCGTGCCCGATGCGCCGTACTTCGGCGAGTTTGTCACGGACGGCTGTCGGGTCTGTCGGAGTCGAGCGGGTGAGCGCGCGGAGGGGGGCGAGGAGGATGCGCTCCCGCAGCTCGGGGTCGGCGAAGGCGAGGAGCACGAGCCCGGACGACGAGGCGTGCAGGGGAAGTCGCCCGGCGATGCGGGTGATGTTGGCGCCGGCATCCTCTCCACTGAGGCGTTCGAGGAAGAGCGCCTCGTCCTGTTCCAGGACGGCGAGCTGGGTATGCTGCCGCACCCGCGCCTGCACGCGCTCCATCGCTGGGCGGGCCGATTGACGCAGCTGCAGTGCGAAGGACGAGCGGGTCGCAAGTTCCCACAGACGTATGCCCACACGGATCCGACGATCGTCGTCACGGTCGAGGAGCCCGGCGTCGACGAGCTCGGCGATGATCCGGTGAGCAGTCGATGACGGCAGACCGGCGCGGCGACCGATCCCGGCCGCGGTCTGGACCGTCCGGGTCGGCGTGAAGGTCTCGAGCACACGGATCAAGCGGTCTGTCATCGAGTCGCCGGAAGGGGAGTTCGCCACGGCCGAAGCATGCCATGGATCCCCACTGAACGGGATCCAGCTGTCCTCGCGTGGACCAGAAGGGTGGAGGTAGCCTCAGAGCATGTCGGCCGTCCCCGTCTCTCCGTGGGCCCCCCTCGTCCCAGAACAGCTCCCGCGGATGTTCGGGGGCACCGGGGCGCGGTGGTGGCTCTCCGGTGGCGTCGCCCTGGATCGTTGGCTCGGGGTGCCGATCCGGGCGCGCGAGAACATCGACATCAGCACGACGGCGGCGGACCTGCCGTCAGTGGTCACGGCGTTGACCGCGAGGTTCAGTGTGTGGGCGACGGTGGACGGTGAGGTCCGGCCGTGGGCTGAGGCTTCTGCCGAGGAGGACCTGCAGCCGGTTCTCGTCCACGACGACGCGATGGAGGCGTGGGTGCTCCAGGTGAACGTCGAGGACGGTGCACCGCGTGCCTGGATGTACAAGCGCGATCCGCGTCTGACGCTCCCGTGGGATCGCGCGGTGCTCGACCTCGGCGGCATTCCGACCGGGGCGCCCGAGGTGCAGCTCGTGTGGAAGGCGTTGCGCCCGCGTCCGGAGGATGACCTCGACAAGGACGCGGTCCTGCCGACGCTCGCGGGGGAGGCGCGGACGTTCTTCGAGACGGCGTTGCTTCGCATCCACCCGCACTCGTCGTGGACGATTCCGATCCGCAGCCCGTTCGCGCCGGCGAAGGCGAGCTGGAACCGCCCCGGCGTCTAGA